>NZ_LWEX01000124.1 GCF_001634885.1 Sulfitobacter sp. HI0040
CGCTGCCGGGTATTCGGTGTCAGCACCAGATCGGGTTGCCGCCCGCCGATGAGTTCCAGATAGACTTCCGCCAGAATTTCACTGTCCAGCAGGGCGCCGTGCAGGGTGCGCGCGGAGTTGTCGATGCTGAAACGACGGCACAGCGCATCAAGCGAGGAGGGTGAGCCGGGAAACCGTTTGCGCGCGATGGCCAGCGTATCCACCGCCCGTTCCCACGGGATGGGCGGAAGTCCCATCCACTTCAACTCGGCATTCAGGAACTTGATATCGAAAGCGGCGTTATGAATGACAAGCTTCGAGTCGCCGATGAAATCGATGAAGGCCTGACCGATGGCCGCGAATTTCGGTTTATCGCGCAGGAAATCGTCGCCCAGGCCGTGGACCTGGAACGCCTCTTCCGGCATGGCGCGTTCGGGGTTGATATATTGGTGATAGGTTCTCCCGGTCGCCACATGGCCGATCAGTTCGACTGCCCCGATCTCCACAATGCGGTCGCCGGTTTCCGGATCGAAGCCTGTTGTTTCCGTATCGAGGACAATCTCACGCATTAGCGATATTCTTTCTGATTTGGGCAACAATCGCCCGCACCTGTGCACGGGCATGGTCCAGTGTATCTGTCTCGACGACGAAATCCGCGCGCGCGCATTTTTCCGCGCTTGGCATCTGCTTGGCCAGAATGGCTTCGAACTGGGCTTCGGTCATCGTTCCGCGTTCGAGAACCCGGCGCCGTTGTTCGGCCTCCGGAACCGTGACGCAGACGGTTCCGTCCATACGCGCATCGCCCCCGGTTTCAAAGAGCAGCGGAATATCCAGAACCGCGATGTCGGATTTGGCGCGGCGCAAAAACTCGGCCCGGTCCTGACCGACCAGCGGATGCACGATCGCCTCGATCCGCCCCAGCGCGGTGGGATCCTCCGCGATGATAGCCTTCAGCGCGGGGCGGGAGACTTCTTCGCCCGTGATCGCCGTGGGAAAGGCCGCGCCCATGGGGGCCACCGCGGCGCCGCCCTTCGCATAAAGCCGATGCACGGCTGCGTCTGCGTCCCAGACGGCGCAGCCTTCTTCGGCAAAAAGGCGCGCTGTCGTGGATTTGCCCATCCCGATAGAGCCGGTCAGACCGAGCAGATACATCAGCGCAGCGCCGCCGCCCGTGCCGCCCGGTCAACCTGCGGGCGCGTTCCGAACCACCGCTCAAACGCCGGAACGGCCTGATGCAGCAACATCCCCAACCCATCCACCGTCACGCAGCCAGCGGCCTCCGCCTCCTGCAGCAGACGTGTCTTGAGCGGGGAATAAACAAGATCGGTGACGACCGTACCGGGGCGCAAGCCATCCAGCGGAACCCGAAGCTCGGATTTGCCCACCATGCCGAGCGACGAGGTATTCACCACCAATGCCGCATCATCCAGCATGTTGCCCGCCTGAACCCAATCGACCACCTGCAGGCGACTGCCGAAATCGCGGCGCAGATTTTCGGCCCGGACCTTCGTGCGGTTGGAAATCCAGATCTCCGGCACGCCCGCGTCCAGCAACGAAGCGACAACCGCCCGGGCCGCGCCCCCGGCACCGAAGAGCGCCGCTGGCCCGCTGCCCGGTTTCCAGTCCGGCGCGCCCTGTTTCAGGTTTTCGATGAATCCGTAACCGTCGGTATTGTCGGCATGAATCTTGCCGTCCTTCCGGAAGATCAATGTATTCGCCGCCCCGATGAGCGTGGCGCGGTCGGTCACGAGGTCCGCGATTTCCAGCGCATGTTCCTTGTGCGGGATCGTGATGTTGACCCCGACGAAGCCCATGCGGGGCAGGGTGCGCAACACGTTTTCAAGGTCGTCCCGGGCCACATCCATGGGAATGTAGTAGCCGTTCAGCCCATGGGTACGAAGCCAATGGCCGTGCAGCTGCGGGGATTTGGAATGGGCAATCGGCGATCCGATTACGCCGGCCAGCGGAATTTTCGCGGGACTCATTGGTCGAGGTCTCCTCGCAGCGTCAGAAAATCGAGCAATTCCAAAAGTGGCATACCAAGGACGTGAAAGTAATCCCCTTCGACACGTCGCATCAAACGCACGCCTTCTTCTTCCAGCTTGTAACAACCGACAGCGTCTTTGATGCTGTCCCAGTTCCGGTCCACATAGGTCGCGATGAAACCTTCGGACAGCGGGCGCATCGTCATCTTCACCCGGCCCACATGCCGCCAGATCGGCTCCTCCCCGCTGTAGAGGACGGCGGCGGAATAAAGACTGTGCTGCGCCCCCTGCATCTTGCCCAACTGCGCAATCGCATCTTCGGGGCTGTCCGGTTTCGACAGAAGCGCGCCGTCGAACTCCAGTACCTGGTCGCAGCCCAGAACCATCGCTTCGGGAAACTTGCCCGCGATCTTGCGCGCCTTGGCCTGCGCCAGCGCGTCCGCAATGTCCCGTGGTCGAACACCTTCGGCCAGAAGCGCGAGGGTCACGCTGTCTTCATCGATCCGTGCCTTTTCCACCTCGTGGGCCATGCCTGCCTGCCTCAGCAACTGCGAACGTATCGCGGAGCCGGAAGCGAGGATAAAAGGGAGTTTCATGGGGATAACCCTGTGCGTTTCAGCGTATCTTGCGCGGGCAGGTGGCGCAAAGAATCCCGTTTCTTCCTCTTGACCCGCCCGGGGGCTGCATATCACCGAGTTGCGCGCGATTCCAACACGGGTGGGAAAGAACAACCCGACCATGTGGAGAAGGTCGAGCCCGCACAGATTCCCCCACCGGGGTATCCCGCAAGGCGCGGCCTATACTTATTTTCAAACCATTGAATTCATTAATTTAAAAGTATTTTCAGACTTAGATGTCCACAGGCATGGCGGCATGTCTGTGCCCAAGGGACCGGATTGCGGATAACCGGATAATCCACAGAAATCCGTACCCCTACTAACAACATCATCTTTCTTCTTTCTTTTAATATTATATGAAGGCCAGCGAAGAAGAGGTGCGATGTGACTGACTTTCTGGCCATGCTCTACCCGTGGACGAAGGCGCTCCATATCATCGCGGTGATCGCCTGGATGGCGGGCCTGTTCTATCTTCCCCGTCTGATGGTCCATCATACCGAACGCGTCGGGCTGACGGGCGAAACGCATGATCTGTTTTCGATGATGGAGGCCAAGCTTTCCCGCGTGATCATGGGGCCCGCCATGGTCGTCACCTGGATTTTCGGCATCTCGCTCGTCCTGACGCCGGGGCTGGTCGACTGGACGCTCATGTGGCCCTGGGCGAAAGGGGCCGCGGTGATCGCCATGTCGGTGTTTCACGTATTCCTCGAACGGCGGGTGAAGGATTTCAACCAGGGCCGGAATGACTTCACCGGGCGGCAATACCGCATCCTCAACGAAGTCCCCACGCTGCTTTTGATCATTATCGTCTTCTCGGTCGTGGTGAAGTTCTAGGCGGATTGACTTGGAGCAACGGGCTTTCTATAGGGGAAAGGCCTCCCGTCCGGGAACGGCGACCATCTGACCATTTAAACGATGAACAGCCCGAAACCGATCGCGGCTGGACGGGACCTCTCCATGACCACAGAAACCCTGAACCTTGCCGATCTGAAGGCGCAGACGCCGAAAAACCTGCTCGCCATGGCGGAAGAGCTGGAAATCGAAAACGCTTCCACCATGCGCAAGGGAGAGATGATGTTCCAGATCCTCCGCGAACGCGCGGACGAGGGCTGGCAAATTTCCGGTGATGGGGTGCTCGAAGTTCTGCAGGACGGTTTCGGCTTCCTTCGCTCGCCCGAGGCGAACTACCTGCCGGGCCCGGATGATATCTACCTTTCGCCCGATATGATCCGCCAGCACTCGCTGCGGACCGGGGACACCATCGAAGGTCTGATCAAGGCGCCCGACGATACCGAACGCTATTTCGCGTTGACCGAAGTGACCCGCATCAACTTTGAGGATCCGGAAAAGGCGCGGCACAAGGTAGCCTTCGAAAACCTGACGCCGCTCTATCCCGATGAGCGACTGACGATGGAAGTTTCCGATCCGACGGTGAAGGACCGTTCCGCCCGGATCATCGATCTGGTGGCACCGATCGGGAAAGGCCAGCGGTCGCTCATCGTGGCGCCGCCGCGTACGGGTAAGACCGTGCTGCTTCAGAACATCGCCAATTCCATCGAGCAGAACCACCCGGAGTGTTACCTGATCGTTCTGCTGATCGACGAACGCCCCGAAGAAGTCACCGACATGCAGCGCAGTGTGAAGGGGGAGGTCGTCTCTTCGACCTTCGATGAACCCGCGACCCGCCACGTCGCCGTTTCCGACATGGTGATCGAGAAGGCGAAGCGCCTCGTCGAACACAAGCGCGACGTCGTCATCCTGCTGGATTCGATCACCCGTCTGGGCCGCGCCTTCAACACGGTGGTTCCGTCCTCCGGCAAGGTTCTGACCGGCGGTGTAGACGCGAATGCGCTCCAGCGGCCGAAGCGATTCTTCGGCGCTGCCCGGAACATCGAAGAGGGCGGATCGCTGACCATCATCGCGACCGCGCTGATCGATACCGGCAGCCGGATGGACGAAGTGATCTTCGAAGAATTCAAGGGCACCGGCAACTCAGAGATCGTGCTGGACCGCAAGATCGCGGACAAGCGGGTCTTCCCGGCCATCGACATCCTCAAGTCCGGCACCCGGAAAGAGGATCTGCTGGTGGAGAAGACGGACCTGCAGAAAACCTTTGTCCTGCGGCGTATCCTGAACCCGATGGGCACCACGGATGCGATCGAGTTCCTGATCGGCAAGCTGAAGCAGACGAAGACGAACTCCGACTTCTTCGACTCCATGAATACCTGATTTAATAAATAATATCAGTAGTTTAACATGTCGACGATCTATGCTCAAGCCACTGCGCCGGGTCGGGCAGGTGTATCCGTCGTCCGCCTTTCAGGCCCGCAGGCGTTCGAGATTGCGCAGGTCTGCGTCGGCTCCTTGCCCGCGCCGCGCAGCACTGCCTTGCGCGCGTTTGTGGACGCCGATGGGGAGGTTATCGATCGTTGCCTCGTCCTTTGCTTTGCTCGGCCTGCCAGTTTCACGGGCGAGGACGTCGTCGAATTTCATCTTCATGGCAGCATCGCCATCGTTCAGGCGGTGCTTCGGCGGTTGAGCGGATTCTCCGAAACCGCGCTCGCCCAACCGGGGGAGTTCACAAGGCGGGCGCTGGAAAACGACAGGATGGACCTCGCCCAGGTCGAAGGGCTGTCAGACCTCATCGATGCTGAAACAGAAGCGCAGCGGAAGCAGGCCATCCGCGCTTTCGAGGGACGATTGGGCGACGTGGTGGCAGGCTGGCGGGTGAAGCTGATCCGCGCCGCCTCTCTGCTGGAGGCCACCATCGATTTCGCGGATGAGGATGTTCCCGTTGATGTGTCGGACGAAGTCGCTGAACTGCTTTCCGCCGTGGAGAGTGAGCTGGAACAACAGATCGTTGGCACCAGCGTAGCTGAGAGGATTCGAAGCGGGTTCGAGGTCGCGATCCTCGGTGCGCCGAACGTGGGCAAATCTACTTTGCTGAATACCCTCGCGGGGAGGGAGGCGGCCATCACCTCCTCCACCGCCGGTACGACCCGCGATGTGATCGAAGTACGCATGAACCTGCGCGGGTTACCAGTGACCTTGCTGGATACCGCCGGCATCCGCGACACGAACGACGAAGTTGAACAGATCGGTATTTCCCGGGCCTTGCAACGGGCAGCGAATTCCGATTTGCGCGTTTTCCTTGCGACGCCGGAAGAGGCGGCGACGCTTCCGGTTCAGGATGATGACATCGTGCTGCAACCCAAGATGGATGAGACGCGGAGTGGTGCTCCGGGTATTTCCGGGCTGACGGGGGCAGGGGTGAACGACCTAGTGGACCGAATTGCTGACATTCTTTCTGTCCGTTCTGGGAACGCGGGGCTCGCGACGCATGAACGGCATAGAACTGCCATGGTGAATGCACGGGAGCATCTATCCGAAGTACGGTCCTTGATCAGCACTGGTCCGGACCTGTATGATATCGCTGCGGATGGGCTTCGGCATGCTGTCCTTCATCTGGATTCGCTTGTGGGCCGAATAGATGTCGAAAATCTGTTGGACGAGATCTTTTCCAACTTTTGTATCGGGAAGTGAGGGGTGTTTCACGTGAAACATTTCAACGTGCTTGTTATCGGGGGCGGCCACGCAGGCTGCGAAGCCGCACATGCTGCCGCACGCATGGGCGTGGATACGGCGCTCGTCACCATGAAGCGTGCAGACATCGGCGTGATGTCCTGCAATCCGGCAATCGGCGGGCTGGGCAAGGGGCACCTCGTTCGAGAGATCGATGCGCTCGATGGGTTGATGGGCCGAGTGGCCGACAAGGCGGGTATCCAGTTCCGACTTCTGAACCGCAGGAAAGGGCCTGCAGTGCAGGGGCCGCGGGCGCAGGCGGATCGCAAAATCTATCAGCGTGAGATGCTTCAAGAGATCGAGAATACCCCGCGGCTTCAGCTTATAGAAGCGGAAGTGGTGGATTTGCTTGTCGAAGCTGGCAAGGTCACCGGCGTTGCACTCGCGGACGGCAGTGAGCTTTCCGCAGATCGAGTTATCCTGACCTCGGGCACTTTCCTTCGCGGAACCATTCATATCGGGGAGAAGCGCTCCTCCGGCGGGCGGATGGGTAACAAGGCTTCAGACAAGCTCGCCGAAAGGCTTTATGCCCTGGACCTGCCGATGGGGCGCCTGAAAACAGGTACGCCGCCACGTCTGGACGGACGAACCATCGATTGGGATATTCTTGACCGGCAGGAGGGCGACGATACGCCGGAGATGTTTTCTTTCCTGTCTGATGGCCCATCGGCGCGGCAAATCTCTTGCGGGATTACGCATACCAATACGGCCACTCACAAGATCATCACCGACAACCTGTCGCGTTCCGCGATGTACGGCGGACATATCGAGGGAGTTGGCCCCCGCTACTGTCCTTCGATTGAGGATAAGGTAACACGCTTCGCGGATAAGGACTCCCACCAGATATTCCTTGAGCCCGAGGGGTTGGACGATCATACGATTTATCCCAACGGCATTTCCACCTCCCTCCCGGAAGAGGTTCAGTTGGAATATGTGCGTTCCATCCGCGGGCTGGAAGCGGCCGAGATTCTCCAGCCCGGTTACGCGATTGAATACGATTATGTCGATCCCCGGGCGCTGGACGGCACATTGCAGCTCAAGAGGCTTTCTGGTCTTTTCCTTGCGGGTCAGATCAATGGCACGACGGGGTATGAGGAAGCTGGGGCTCAAGGCTTGATTGCCGGTTTGAACGCTGCATTGGCGGTGCAGGGTAAAAATCCGGCGGTGTTTAGTCGTTCGCAGTCTTACATCGGGGTGATGGTCGATGACCTGACGGCACGCGGGGTTACGGAGCCCTATCGGATGTTCACGTCCCGCGCTGAATTCCGCCTTTCCCTTCGGGCGGACAACGCGGATCAGCGACTTACGCCGTTGGGGATCGAGCTTGGGTGTGTTTCAGACAATCGGGCGAAGATTTTTGGCGCGAAGGCGAAGAAACTGGCGGATGCCTTGGCTGTTCTGAAAGAGCGCAACTATTCCAGCCAGGAACTGGAGGCGCACGGGTTCGCTGTGCGGCATGACGGGCAGCGGCGCACGGCCTATGACCTCCTCGCCGTGAGTGATACGAAGTTCAGTGATATTGGGGGGCTGGACCCACGGTTCGCGGACATAGACGCTGATACGGCAAATCAGATCGAGCGTGACGCGCTTTACGCGCATTACATTGAACGGCAGGCGCGGTCTGTCGAAGCGTTGCAGCGGGATGAGGAAAAGAAGTTCCCCGGCGATTTCGACTTCGCTGCTGTGACCGGCCTCTCCAATGAGTTGAAAGCGAAGCTTCTGGCGGCCCAGCCTTCCAATCTTTCGCAGGCCTCACGCATTGACGGGATGACCCCCGCCGCGTTGACGCTTTTGCTCGCCCGTCTCAAGCGCTTGGAGCGGGAAGCGGGATGAATGTTTCACGTGAAACATTGGCGGACCTCGAAGAGTTTGAACGACTGGTCCGCCAGTGGAATCCGAAGATCAATCTGGTTTCGAAATCCTCTCTGGAAGATATCCGCACCCGCCATATCGAGGACTCGCTTCAACTTTACGAATTGAATGATCGTGCTGGAAAGTGGCTGGATCTGGGAAGTGGCGGGGGCTTTCCCGGGCTGATTCTGGCGATAGCGGATAAAAACGGCGCGCGGAGCAACCAGTTTCATCTGGTGGAAAGCGACCAGAGAAAATGTGCTTTCCTGCGGACCGCAGCGCGAGAATTAGGATTGGAAGCTAAGATACACGGTCAGAGGATAGAAGAGCTTGAGCCGCAGAAGGCTGACGTTGTAAGTGCGCGGGCTTTGGCTGATTTGCCGACCCTCTTGGAATTGGCCCATCGGCATATGAAGCCCGGTGCGATAGCCTATTTTCCGAAAGGAAAAAAATGGGGTGAAGAGGTCGCGGAAGCACGAAAATCATGGCAGTTTGATTATGAAGCACTGGACAGCAAAACCAGTGCCGAGGCAGCGATTATCAGGATGGGAAATATAAAGCGTGTTTGATCCTTCTCGCCCGCGGGGGCCAAAAATCATCGCTGTCACCAACCAGAAGGGTGGGGTGGGGAAAACAACCACCTCCATCAATCTGGCCGCTGCACTTACCGAAGCGGGGCGCAAAGTGCTGTTGGTCGACCTCGACCCGCAGGGCAACGCCTCCACCGGGCTGGGGGTTGAGGTCAATGACAGGGTTTACACGACATATGAACTGCTGCTCGAAGATATCGACTTGGAGGAGGTGATCCTCCCATCTGGGCAGCCTGGCCTTTCGATCATCCCTGCCACGACCGATCTGAGCTCTGCCGATATGGAGTTGATCTCGAACGAAAAGCGCAGCTTTTTGCTGCATGACGCCCTTCGCCAGACGGCGATGGACAAGTTCGAATTCGACTATATCCTGATCGATTGCCCACCGTCACTGAACCTTTTGACGGTCAACGCGATGATCGCGGCCCATTCCGTTCTGGTCCCGTTGCAGAGCGAATTCTTTGCGCTGGAGGGTCTTTCGCAGCTGATGATGACGATCCGCGAAGTGCGGCAGACGGGGAACAAGAGTCTCAGGATCGAGGGGGTGGTGCTGACAATGTATGATCGGCGGAACAACCTTTCCCAGCAGGTGGAGCAGGATGCCCGCGCGACGCTCGGCGATGTGGTTTTCAAGACAGTCATCCCCCGAAACGTCCGTGTCAGTGAAGCACCGAGCTTTGCGATGCCGGTGCTGTCCTATGACACGGGGTCGAAAGGGGCTTTGGCCTATCGGGATTTGGCGCAAGAGATAATGAAGAACAACGAGGAATTGGCAGGAGCTTGAGCATGGCGGATACGAACGAGCGCAAACGGGGATTGGGTCGTGGGCTTTCAGCGCTCATGGCGGATGTGACGGAAACCGAAAGCCAGGGCCCGGCAGCGGCGGAGCGGCGCGTTCCGATTGAAAAGATCGTCCCTAACCCGGAGCAGCCCCGCAAAAGATTTGCTGAAGAAGACCTCACGGATCTGACGAACTCCGTGAAGGAGAAGGGTGTGATTCAGCCGTTGATCGTGCGGCCCCGGAGTAATGGCGATTTTGAAATCGTCGCGGGTGAACGGCGCTGGCGTGCGGCCCAGATGGCCAAACTGCATGAGCTTCCGGTGATCGTCCGAGATTTCACCGATGTCGAAGTGCTCGAAGTGGCGATCATCGAAAATATCCAGCGGGCCGACCTCAACTCCATCGAAGAGGCGACCGGATATCGGCAGTTGATGGACCGGTTCGGCCATACGCAGGAAAAGATGGCGGAAGCACTGGGCAAGAGCCGGAGCCATATCGCGAACCTGCTGCGCCTTCTGAAACTGCCGGAGCCGGTGCTGGCCATGGTGCGGGACGGATCGCTGAGTGCTGGTCACGCGCGGGCCCTGATCCCCGCGGCAGAGCCGGAAAAGCTTGCCCGGGCAGTGGTTGAAAAGGGCCTGTCCGTTCGGGCGACCGAGGCACTGGTGAAGAGAGAACAGGAACCAGCGAAATCGCCCGGTTCGACCCGAAGCCGCCGTACAGAGGGTGAGGAAAAGGATGCCGATACCAAGGCGCTTGAAGGTGATCTTTCGGCCAACCTTGGTATGAAGGTCACCTTGAGCCATACTGCAGGCGGGGAGGGTGGCCAGTTGACCGTCACCTATGAAACCCTCGACCAACTGGATGAGCTATGCCGGAAACTGGGCGGTCACTGATCGGCCACAAGCTCCGCAAGGACGGCGTTCAATACCATAACGCCTTGATTTGAAACAGAAATATTATCACCGTTCCGTTCGATCATACCGATATCGACAAGATGCCTGAGCGCGGGGCCATCCAGACTGGTCCCCGCCAGCGCCTCATACCGTTCAAGGCTGATCCCGTCGGACAGGCGCAGGCCCATCAGCAGAAATTCTTCCGCCTGATCCTGTCGTGAAAGGGCGACGCGGGGCTTTTCCGGGTTTCCGGCAGCTTCGGCATCCATCCACCGGCGCGGGTTGCTGAACTGTTCTGTGCCCCATTTCACCCCGTCAATCGTCACCCGGCCATGGGCGCCGGGTCCGATTCCAACATAATCGCCATAGCGCCAATAGATCAGGTTGTGACGGGATTCTGACCCGGGGCGCGCGTGGTTCGAGACCTCATAGGCCGGCATCCCTCTTTCCCCGCAAATCTCACGGGTGAGGGTGAAAAGATCGGCGCCCAGATCCTCGCTGGGCAAACCGCGAAGCCGACCGCGCGCATATCTGTCGCCAAAGGCCGTGCCGTTTTCGATAGTAAGCTGGTAGAGCGACAGGTGGTCGATGGCCATGGAAAGAGCCTCGTTCAACTCCGCCTTCCATTGATCGAGCGTCTGGTCCTGACGCCCGTAAATCAGATCGAAGCTCACCCGGTCGAAGGCGTGCCGGGCAACGTCGAACGCCTGCCGCGCTTCGGCTACGGAATGGAGGCGGCCCAAGCGCTTGAGATCGGCATCGTTCAGGGCCTGAATACCCATCGAGACGCGATTGACGCCGCCCTGCCGGAAATCGGCGAACCGCCCGGCCTCCACCGAACCGGGGTTCGCTTCGAGCGTGATTTCAAGAGAGTTGGAGGTGCGCCAGAGGCTGCGCGCCTTGTCGATGATGGCGGCGACCGTCTCGGGCTCCATCAGGCTGGGGGTGCCGCCACCGAAGAAGATCGTATCGAGCACACGATCCGGTGTTTCGGCAGCCGCGCGTTCCAACTCCCGCAGATAGGCCGCGCGCCAGGCGGCATGATCGACCGATGCGGTGACATGGCTGTTGAAGTCACAATAGGGGCATTTGGCCGCGCAAAAGGGCCAGTGCACATAAAGGGCGAAGCCCCCGTGGCGCCAATCCTCAGTCAAAACACCCTTCGATCAGTTTGCTCACCGCGCGGGCGCGGTGGCTGATGGCGTTCTTTTGCGCTGCGGTCATCTCCGCAAAGGTTTGCTCATGACCGTCGGGCTGGAACATCGGGTCATAGCCATGGCCCAAAGCGCCCCGGACAGGCCAGACCAATGTGCCTGCGACATGCCCCTCGAACACCTCGTCGTGGCCATCGGGCCAGGCGAGGACGAGCGTTGCGCAAAAGCGCGCGCGCCGGGGGTGGGGGGCGTCGATCGCTTCGAGCTTTTCGCGGGTCTTCGTCATCGCCATCATGAAATCGCGGCCCGTGGGCGTTTCCGCCCAGTCGGCGGTGTAGACGCCGGGGGCGTTTTCCAGGGCTTCGACCTCGATCCCTGAATCGTCGGCGAGCGCGGGAAGGCCTGTCGCCTTCGCCGCGGCATGCGCCTTGATGCGCGCGTTGCCGACGAAAGTATCCTCGGTCTCTTCCGGTTCGGGCAACTCCATCTCTGCCGCGCCGACCACACGAACGCCGAGCGGTTCGAGCAGGCGCGCCATCTCTTCCAGTTTGCCCGCGTTATGCGTGGCGACCAGCAGCCGGTCGCCTTCGAACCTGCGTGTCATGCGGTGACGGCTTTCTGAACCTCGACCAATTCGGAAACGCCCTTTTCGGCAAGATCCATCAACTGGTTCATCTGCTCGCGCGAATAGGTGGAACCTTCGGCGCTCATCTGAACTTCGATCAACCGGCGGCTGCCTGTCATGATGAAGTTGCCGTCCACGCCTGCTTCGGAATCCTCGGGGTAATCGAGGTCCAGCACCGGCTGACCGGCGTAGATGCCGCAGCTTACGGCCGCGACCGGGTCCACCAGCGGATCGCTAATCACATCGCCCGCCTTCATCAGCTTGTTGACCGCCAGCCGAAGCGCGATCCAGCCGCCGGTGATCGAAGCGCAGCGCGTGCCGCCATCCGCTTGCAGCACATCGCAATCCACGGTGATCTGACGCTCACCCAGGGCGACGCGGTCGACCCCAGCCCGCAGGGACCGCCCGATGAGCCGCTGAATCTCCACCGTGCGGCCGCCCTGTTTCCCGGCGGTCGCCTCGCGCCGCATCCGGGTGTTCGTGGCGCGGGGCAGCATGCCGTATTCGGCGGTCACCCAGCCCAGACCCGAACCTTTGATAAACGGCGGTACCCGGTCTTCGATGGTTGCGGTACAAAGCACATGCGTATCGCCCACCTTGATGAGGGCGGAACCCTCTGCATGGCGGGTAAAGCCCGTCTCAACCGAGACTGGACGCATTTCATCGAGTTTCCGACCGGACGGGCGCATAGTTTATCCTTTTCCTGAAGTTTACACGGGATAGCGCCCCGCCCCCGCGCGATGCAACCCCGATTGACGTTTCCGCGCCGTGTACCTTTATTGAACCGGGAAGGAGCCGAGATGACCGAAACTTCCAATCTTCTGCAGGATCTCAACGACCGCTCGCGCGAGGTGTTTCGCCGCGTGGTGGAAGGCTACCTTGCGTCCGGCGATCCCGTGGGGTCGCGTACGCTGACGCGCGATTTCAGCGAAAAGGTCAGTGCCGCGACGATTCGCAACGTGATGCAGGATCTCGAATACCTCGGCCTGTTGGGCAGCCCGCATGTCAGCGCCGGGCGAATCCCCACGCAGCTGGGCCTGCGCATGTTCGTCGATGGCATGATCGAAATCGGTGATCCGTCGGAGCCTGACCGGGAAAAGATCGATGCGACCTTCGCGCCGGACCGGTCCGATGTGACCGAAGTGCTCGACCGTGTCGGTTCCGCGCTATCGGGCGTGACCCATGGCGCATCGCTCGTGCTGACGCCCAAGCATGAAGCGCCGATCCGGCATATCGAGTTTGTCTCGCTGTCGCCGGAACGCGCGCTCGTCGTGCTGGTGTTTTCCGATGGTCATGTCGAGAACCGGCTTTTCTCTCCGCCGCCCGGTCAGACGCCCAGCTCCATGCGGGAGGCGGCGAATTTCCTGAACTCGGTCGTAGAGGGGAAAACCCTTGGCGAGTTGCGCCGCACGGTAGAACAGCAGATCACGCAGCGGCGGCAGGAAATCGACACGCTGGCGCGCGAACTGGTGGAAAACGGTCTGGCCCTCTGGGGTACGGGAGAAGAACATACCGAGCGTCTGATCGTGCGCGGTCGGTCAAATCTGCTGGGCACCGACGGAGAGGCGGAGGACCTTGAGCGCATCCGGCGGCTCTTTGACGATCTGGAGCGCAAGCGCGACATCGCGGAGTTTCTCGACCTGACGAAAGAAGGGGACGGGGTGCGCATTTTTATCGGATCGGAGAACAAACTTTTCTCACTTTCGGGTTCCTCTCTGGTGGTTTCTCCTTATATGAACGCGGACCGTAAGGTTATTGGCGCTGTCGGCGTCATTGGCCCTACGCGGCTGAATTATGGACGGATCGTGCCGATCGTGAATTACACGGCACAGCTGGTCGGAAAGCTGATTTCCGACCGGAAATAGAGGTGGATGATGGCAGACCCCAAAGAAGACGAATTTCTGGACGATATCGACGAAGCCGAAGCGGACGTCTATGCCGAGGAAATGGCCGAGACCGATCCCGAGGCGTTGGAACTGGATGAACTGCGTGCCGAACGCGACCAGTACAAGGACCGCTTCATGCGCGCATTGGCCGATGCCGAGAACGCGCGCAAACGGTCCGACAAGGATCGGCGCGAGGCCGAGAACTACGGCGGATCGAAGCTCGCCCGGGACATGCTGCCCGTGTACGACAACATGAAGCGTGCGCTGGAAGCTGCAACCGAAGAGCAGAAAGAGATCTCCGCGGCACTGCTTGAAGGTGTTGAACTGACGATGCGCGAACTGCTGAACGTGTTCAAGAAGCACGGGATCGAGGTGATCGCACCCGAGGTGGGCGACCGGTTCGACCCGCAGCATCATCAGGCCATGTTCGAAGCGCCCGTGCCCGGCACCAAGGCGGGGGACATCATTCAGGTCGCCGCCGAAGGTTTCATGCTGCACGATCGTTTGCTGCGGCCCGCACAGGTTGGTGTTTCGTCCACCCCGGCGAGCTGAGGCTTTTCAAAATATCGGAATGAATGGGGAAGCGGTCAGTTACTGGCCGCTTCTTTCAGTTCATAGAGCAGGTTCAATGCCTCACGCGGGCTGAGCTGATCGGGCATGATCTCTTTCAGGCGCCTTTCCGCTTCGGATTCGCGGGGCGCGGTCGGCGCGGGGGGCGGCGTAGCGGCAAAGAGCGGCAGATCGTCGATCAGGGATTTGCGCATGCCGCCGCCTTCGCGGTCGCCCTGTTCCAAGGATTCGAGAACGATGCGGGCGCGATCGATCACGCGCCTGGGCAGGCCGGCAAGCTGGGCGACCTGAACGCCGTAAGACCGATCCGCCGCGCCGCGCCGCACTTCGTGCAGAAAGACGATCTCGCCCTCCCATTCCTTCACGGAAACCGTCGCGTTTTCCACCCCGTCCAGCTTTCCGGCGAGGGCCGTCATCTCGTGGTAGTGGGTCGCGAACAACGCGCGGGAGCCGTTTACGTCGTGCAGGTGTTCCAGCGTGGCCCATGCGATGGCGAGCCCGTCATAGGTCGCGGTGCCGCGCCCGATCTCGTCAAGGATGACGAGCGCGCGTTCGTCGGCCTGATTCAGGATGGCGGCGGTTTCCACCATTTCGACCATGAAAGTGGATCGCCCCCGGGCCAGATCGTCAGAGGCGCCCACGCGGCTGAAAATCTGGCTCACCGCACCGATATGCGCCTCTGTTGCAGGAACAAAGCTGCCGATCTGGGCCAGAAGCGCGATCAATGCGTTCTGTCGCAGAAAGGTGGATTTACCGGCCATGTTCGGGCCGGTCAAAAGCCAGATGCGGGCATCCGAGTCCTCCGATCCCAAATCGCAGTCGTTCGCGACGAAGCTCTGGCCCGACTGCTGGGAAAGCGCGTGTTCCACAACCGGATGCCGCCCGTGGGAAATGGCGAAAGAAAGGCTGTCATCCACCTTTGGTCTGGCCCAGTTTTCAGACCGGGCGAGTTCGGCGAAGGCGAAGTCCACGTCAATCTCCGCCACGGCGGCAGAAGCAAGAGCAACCGGGCCGGAACGCGCCAATACCGCGGAACAGAGAATGGAAAAGAGCCTCTTTTCGATCTCCAGCGCCCGCTGACCGGCGTTCAGGATGCGCGTTTCCAGTTCCGAAAGTTCGACCGTGGTGAACCTGACCTGGTTCGCGGTGGTCTGCCGGTGGATGAATGTTTCTGACAGCGGGGGCTGCATCATCTTCTGGGCGTGCGTCGCGGTAGTCTCGACGAAATAGCCCAGCACGTTGTTGTGCTTGATCTTCAGGCTGGAAATCCCCGTAAGAGTGACGAAATCGCGCTGCATTTCCGCGATGACACTACGGCCTTCGTCCCGCAGCTTGCGCGCTTCGTCGAGCGCTTCGTCGTAGCCGGGCGCAATGAACCCGCCATCCCGCGCCAACAGTGGGGGATCGGCCACCAGAGCTTCGTCAAGTTGATCGATCAGTGTGCTTTCATTGCCGAGGTTTTGCACGGCCTTTTGCAGCAGTTCCCCGGTCGCGTGCCCCTGCAGCACCTGACCCAGTTGCTCGGCCCGGATCAATCCGTTGCGGATGGCGGCCAGATCCCGTGGGCCGCCCCGGTCGAGCGCGAGGCGTGACAGGGCGCGTTCGATATCCGGTATGCCGCGCAAAATGTCTCTGACATTGGTGGAAACGCCCGGATTGTCATAGGCAAAGCTGACCGCGTCCTGCCGTTCATGGATCGTATGCAGGCTGCGGGAGGGGCTGGAAATGCGCCTTTCCAACAGCCGGCCCCCGACGGCGGTCGCCGTTTTGTCGACGACGGAAAGCAGCGAACCCGCGCGCGAGCCGGACAGCGTATGTGTGAGTTCGAGGTTGCGGCGGGTCGCGGCGTCGATCTGGACGGTGCCGCCTTCGGCTTCCTTCTGCGGGGGGCGCAGCAGGGGCAGTTTACCGCGCTGGGTGATATCGAGGTATTCGATCAGCGCCCCGAGCGCCGAGATCTCGGCCCGCGTGAAATTACCGAACGCGTCGAGCGTGGCGACTTCGTAGAGTGTGCAGAGCCGCTTTTCGGCGCCGGTACTGTCAAAGGCGGCATGGCCAAGGCCGGTCAGCGTGATCCCGAAATCTTCGGCCATGTCGTGATAGTCCGATTGGCGATCATCGGGGACAATCAGTTCGGAGGGCGCAAGCCGGGCCAGCTCCGGCGACAGGTTGACCGGATCGACTGCACCCACATGCAGCGCGCCGGTGGAAATATCGACCCAGGCCACAGCCCCTTTTTCGCGGATCGTCGCATGCGCGGCGAGGTAATTGTGCCGCCGCGCGTTGAGCAGTGAATCCTCCGTCAGGGTGCCCGGGGTCACCAGCCGCACGACATCGCGTTTGACCACTGATTTCGATCCGCGCTTCTTCGCTTCCTGTGGGGTTTCCATCTGTTCGCAGACGGCCACGCGAAAACCTTTGCGGATCAGGGTCAGCAGATAGCCTTCGGCGGCGTGAACGGGCACGCCGCACATTGGAATATCGGCGCCGTCGTGCTTGCCGCGCTTGGTCAGGGCAATGTCCAGCGCCTCTGCCGCGGCGACGGCGTCTTCGAAGAACATTTCATAGAAATCGCCCATCCGGTAGAACAGCAGGGCATCGGCGTGGCTCGCCTTCAGTTCCAGATACTGCGCCATCATCGGCGTGACTTCGTTTCTGCTCACCTCGGCCCCCTTTTCCGGCGTCTCTATAGGATCACGGCGGGCAGGGAAAGCAAGCGCGGGACGCTGGATGCTGGACCGATGGGGAGGGGGCGGCTAAGGTTCAGCCGTTCCGGAAAATTCCGCAGGGCAGAGACGAATTTGCGAAAGACAATCGACCTGAAAGGCGCGCCGGAAGAGCTGTTCTGCAACCCGTGGCAGGACGAGGGGATCGCGCTGCTGGAGCCGCCTGCCTACCAGTGGAAAATCTGTGCCCCGGGGCGGATCCACGGCTTCGCGGCAAGCGCGCATGAAGAGATCGACAAGCGGATAGCGACGCTGGTTTCCCGCGCGCGAAAAGAACGCCGGTTCGCGCAGGCGGTGGAATGGAACATCGCGCTCGCCCATGTGGAGGGGGCGCAATTCCGCAAGTCCTACAAGACGGTGGGGGAGCGGTTCCTGCTTTCGGGTGCGTCGGCCACGCGGTTGTTGAACAGGTATCGCTGGGCAAATCCCGAAGACGATCCGGCAGCGACCCTTGCGCGGTATTTCGAAGATTGCCGCGCCCGGAACGCCGACCGGGACCTGCCCGTGCTAGATCGGCGCATCAGCCCCACGGTGCCTTTCGCCATCGAGTGCCGCAATTCCTTCAACTATTTCCATTTCCTGACGGAGGCCTTGCCGCAGCTTACGGTGCTGGACGGCTGGGATTTCCGGGGGGACATCTATTTCCATTTTCCCAACCGGGCCGACAAGACCCGCGATTTCGCCGCCGCCTTCGTCGCTGCCCTGTTCCCCGAATTCGAAGGCCGCGTCAGGTTCGAACGTGTGCCGAAAGACTATGACGAGGTGCTGACGGCCTACGACCTGTTTGGCGGGCATCGCCAATCGCCCGAATGGCAGGCGGATGCTTTGAAGGAAGCTGCCGGCCCCCGCTCCGGCTGGGAGCCGGATGATCCGTTGCCCCGGGCGCAGACGACGCTGGCGATGAATTCCGTCAGCTCCGGGCTGCGCGCCCTTCGTAACCGGGCGCTGAAGGCGGTTGCCGACCTAGATACATCCCATCTGCCGCGCCGGTTTTTCGTCGGGCGGGACACGCGCAAAAGCCGCGCCCGGAACATGGAGGGGGAGGATCTGCTGTTCGAACATCTTGCCCTCTTCGGTTTCGAATACGTTGTTTTCGAAAGCCTCTCCCCGCTGGAGCAAATCGCCCTGATGGCAAATGCGGAAATGATGGTTTCCTACCATGGGGCGGGTTTCGCCAACATGGTCTTTGCCAATCCTGACGCCTGTATCATCGAACTGGGCACCTTGCAGACGGCGAACCTGCGCTGGGGCGATTTCTGGCCTCATGCCCATGTCTCGGGCTGCCGCTATGTCTCTTTCTTCGCCGATTACCGCAAAAACGACCCGTTGACCGACCCGGAGTTTTCGAAAGAGGGGCTTGTTCCCGCCGCGCTGTCGGAGGGGGCGATTGGGCAGGTGATGGCCTTTGTCGTTTCCATGCTGGGGGAAACACCGACATTGGCGGAACCGCAAGAGGTGATCCGCCTCAGCCGCGCGCTGCAGGAGGTGGACGCGATGGACGCCTTCGCGGCGGTACTGGCTGCGCATGAAAAGATGCAGGAATTTGACCCGGATCTGTCTCTGTTACAGGCGGATTTGCACAAATTCAGAAAAAACCCGAAGGAGGAGCTTTCGGCGCTCGACCGGGCTTTTCGGCTGGCGCCGTCCCGTTGGCAGGTGCTGGTCCGGATGATCTGGTGCGCCAACCGCTGCGAGCGCCCGCAGGTGATCCGCTGGGCGTTATCCCGGCTGGCCGCCGATTTCCCCGACCGGCACGCGGCCTTTATCGCGAACCATGAATGGGTGCGCTACGTGGCGTAGGGCCGGTTCTGTCAGATTGTGCGATGGCTGCGGGCCGTCTAAGAAGGGTGGACCCAAAGAAAGCTGGATCCGATGGCCTCAAAAACACGCATCACTTCCGAAGAGGCCCTGGCCTTTCACCTCGAACCCTCGCCCGGCAAGTTCGAGATCTCGGCAACCGTGCCGATGACGACACAGCGGGACCTGTCACTGGCCTATTCGCCCGGCGTTGCCGTCCCCTGTGAGGCGATCGCGGCGAACCCGGAAACCGCCTATGATTACACCAACAAGGGCAATCTGGTCGCGGTCATATCGAACGGAACGGCGGTGCTTGGCCTCGGGAACCTTGGCGCGCTGGCGTCGAAGCCGGTGATGGAAGGCAAGGCTGTGCTGTTCAAGCGCTTCGCGGACGTCAATTCCATCGACATCGAACTCGACACCGAAGATACCGACGCCTTCATCGCGGCAGTAAAGCTCATGGGGCCGACATTCGGGGGGATCAACCTCGAAGACATCAAGGCGCCCGAATGTTTCATCATCGAACAGCGCCTGAAGGAAGAGATGGATATCCCCGTCTTCCATGACGATCAGCACGGGACCGCGGTGATCTGTGCGGCGGGGCTGATCAACGCGCTGCGCATTTCCGGGAAGAAGATCGAAGACGTGCGTATCGTGCTCAACGGGGCAGGGGCGGCGGGTATCGCCTGTCTCGAACTGCTTAAATCGATGGGTGCGCGCCATGACAACTGCATCATGTGCGACACCAAGGGTGTGATCTATCAGGGGCGCACCGAAGGCATGAACCAGTGGAAATCGGCCCATGCCGCCGCGACGGAGCTGCGCACACTCGAAGCGGCGATGGACGGTGCGGACGTGTTTCTGGGTGTTTCTGTAAAGGGCGCTGTGACACCGCAGATGGTGGCCAGCATGGCACCCAACCCGGTGATCTTCGCGATGGCCAATCCCGATCCGGAAATCACGCCCGAAGAAGCGCATGCCGTGCGCGAGGATGCGATCGTGGCCACCGGGCGGTCGGATTATCCGAACCAGGTCAACAACGTGCTTGGCTTCCCCTATCTGTTCCGCGGGGCGCTGGACATCAACGCGCGGGCCATCAATGACGAGATGAAGATTGCCTGCGCCCATGCGCTGGCGAATCTCGCCCGGGAAGACGTGCCGGACGAGGTGGCGCTCGCCTATGGCAAGAGCCTCACGTTCGGGCGCGACTATATCATCCCCACGCCCTTTGACCCGCGGCTCATCCATCGGATTCCGCCGGCGGTGGCGCGGGCCGGGATGGATACCGGCGCGGCGCGGCGGCCGATCATCGACATGGACGCCTATGAGCTCAGCCTAAAATCGCGGATGGACCCCACGGCGAACATCCTGCGGGGGATCAACGCACGGGCGCGTGCAAATCAGGCGCGGATGATCTTTGCCGAAGGCGACGACCCCAAGGTGCTGCGCGCCGCGGTGATGTACCAGCGGTCGGGTCTGGGCAAGGCGCTCGTGGTCGGGCGGCAGGACGACGTGGCAGAAAAGCTGACCGCCGCCGGGATGGAAGACGCTGTGCGCGAGTTGGAGGTCGTGAACGCGGCCAATACGCCGCATTTCGAAAGCTACAAGGATTTCCTTTACCAGCGGCTCCAGCGGCGCGGCTTCGACACCAAGGACATTCATCGGCTGGCAGCGCGGGACCGGCATGTATTTTCGGCTCTGATGCTGGCGCATGGGCATGGTGACGGGCTTGTCACCGGGGCGACGCGCAAGTCCGCCCATGTGCTGGAGCGGATCAATCACGTGTTCGAAGCCAACGCCGAACATGGGGCGGTGGGTGTCACCGCGCTGCTGCACAAGGGCCGCATCGTCTTCATCGCCGATACGCTGGTGCATGAATGGCCCGACGGGAACGACCTTGCCAATATCGCCGAAGCGGGGGCCAAGGTTGCGCGGCATCTCGGGCTGGAACCCCGGGTCGCTTTCGTCAGCTTTTCGACCTTTGGGTATCCTGTGTCCGAACGGGCCGAAAAGATGCATATCGCGCCCGAGATCCTCGATAAACGCGGCGTGGACTTTGAATACGAAGGCGAGATGACGGTGGATGTCGCGCTGAACGTCGCCTCGCAGAAGAACTACCCGTTTTCACGGCTTACCGGCCCGGCCAACATCCTTGTGGTTCCGGCCCGCCATTCCGCGAGCATTTCCGTCAAGCTGATGCAGGAAATGGCCGGTGCCACGGTGATCGGGCCGATCCTCACTGGGGTCGACAAGTCGATCCAGATTTGTTCCTCCACCTCCACCGCCAGTGACATCCTGAACATGGCGATACTGGCGGCCTGCAAGGTCGGCGAATGATCTGGAACCTCGGGTCGATCAACGTCGACCATTTCTATGGCGTGGGGCATCTGCCGAAAGCGGGTGAAACGGTTACGGCCCGGACCTACGCGCAGGGTCTGGGCGGCAAGGGTGCCAATATGTCGGTCGCGGCGGCGCGGGGTGGGGCGCGGGTTGCCCATATCGGCGCGATCGGCCGGGACAGTGGCTGGATACGCAATCGGCTGCTCGAATACGGGGTGGAGGTTTCGCATATCACCCCCGTCGAGGCGCCGACCGGTCAGGCGGTCGTCTGCGTGGAGGAGGCGGGCGAAAACGCCATCGTCGTCCTGCCCGGTGCCAATCACGAACTGACGGAGGATATGATCGGTGCCGCGCTCAGCAACGGGCGGACGGGCGATATCCTGTTGATGCAGAACGAGACCAACGGGCAAGAGGTGGCGGCGCGGCTTGCCAAGACGCTGGGCCTGCGTGTGGCCTATGCCGCCGCACCTTTTGACGCGTCGGCGGTGCAGGCCGTTCTGCCGAATACGGATCTGCTGGTGCTGAACGAGGTCGAAGCAGCGCAGCTTGAGGCCGCCGTTGGCGTCCCGCTGCACGAACTTTCCGTGTCGGATATCGTGGTCACGCTGGGCGCGCGGGGCTGCAAATGGTTCGGGCCGGGGGAAAAGCAGCCGCTGACGCTTCCCGCCTATGCCGCCGAGGTAGTGGATACCACGGGGGCTGGCGATACGTTCACCGGGTTCCTCGTGGCGGCGCTGGACCGGGGAGAGGACATGCGCGCGGCTCTCGACCTCGCGCTACGGGCCGCCTCCCTGATGGTCGCGCGGCAAGGGACGGCCGATGTCATCCCGGACCTGAAGGAAATTCAGGATTCCGATTTCGGCTGACCGGCAAAGGGGGCATCTTCGCCCCAAAGCTCCCGTACCCGCGCATCGCGCCCACATCCTGCGCGATATTTCTTGTAGGCTTCTGATTTGCGGATACCGATTCCGACGCTGCTGATGGCGAGCCTGTCGGAGCTTTTGTAATAGTCCTGATGATAGTCTTCGGCGGGGTAAAAGGGTGCGCCATCAAGTATCGGAGTAACGATTTCCTGACCGAGCGCCTTTTCGGCTTCGGCCTTGGCTGCTTCGGCGGCGCTGCGGGTTTCGGCGTCATCCGCGAAAACCGCCGTGCGGTAGCTGTCGCCCCGGTCACAGAATTGCCCGCCCGCGTCGGTAGGGTCGATCGAGCGGAAGAAGAGCGACAGGAGTTCCGCCTCGCTCACCTGCGCCGGATCGTAGGTGATCTCCACCACTTCGTAATGGCCGGTGTCCCCGCCGGTGACTTCCTTGTATGTCGGGTTTTCGGTCCGGCCCCCGGCAAAGCCGGAAACGGCTTCTTTCACGCCCGTCACCTTTTCGAAATCAGCCTCTACACACCAGAAACAGCCCCCTGCGACAACGAGTGTCTCGGGCTCTGCCGCCGCTGCGGGGAACGGGGTCAGCACGGGTGCGGCGAGAATGGCGGCCAGTGCGGTCGTCCTCAATGGCTTGAACATTTCTTGTCCTCCTGAAAACGTCTTTCATAAAGGTACATAGGGCGCGCGTTCCGGCCATAAACTCACATGGAGGTGAGATGGCCTGCCTAAACGCAGGGACCCAGGGCGAACGGAGTTATCAATGGCGGATCATGTCACTACCCATCAGGCGGAGGAGGACGCCCGGAACGAGTCGATCCAAATCTACGTCGACGGGCGCATCGTGCCGAAGGACGATGCCAAGGTTTCCGTCTATGACAGCGGATTCATGCTGGGGGATGGCGTGTGGGAGGGGTTGCGGCTCTATCAAGGGCATTGGGCCTTCCTCGACGCGCATATCGACCGATTGTTCGAGGCAGCACTCGCCATCGATCTGGACATCGGTCTGGACCGTGACGGCGTGAAGGAGGCGCTTTTCGCCACCCAGCGCGCCAACGATATGCATACCGATGCGCATGCCCGTCTGATGGTGACGCGCGGGGTGAAGGTGCGGCCTTTCCAGCATCCGTCGCTGTCGCGGTCAGGCCCGACCTTCGTGATCATCATGGAACATTCGCGTCCCTCGCTGCCCCGCCCCATCCGGCTGGCGACCGTGCCGCACCAGCGCGGCCTGCCCATGACGCAAGACCCCAAGCTGAACAGCCATTCAAAGCTGAACTGCATCCTTGCGTGCATCGCCGCCGAAAAGGCGGGAGCGGACGAGGCGCTGATGCTGGATGTCCATGGTTTCGTGAATACGACCAATGCCTGCAACTTCTTCATCGTGCGCAAGGGCGAGGTTTGGACCAGCACCGGCGACTATTGCATGAACGGCATCACCCGGCAGAAGGTGATCGACCTCTGCCGCGCCAATGACATCCCCGTATACGAACGCAACTATTCGCTGGTGGACACCTACGGCGCCGACGAAGCCTTCCTGACAGGGACTTTCGGCGCGCAGACCCCGGTGGCGGAGATCGACGGCAGGCAGATCGGCAGCGGCAGGATGGGCCCGGTCACCGAACGGCTGCGCGGGCTCTACAAGGAACTCGTCTCAGCAGAGGCCGCACGCGCCGGAGCGGAGGGGTAGATGCGGATCGCGATGTGGTCGGGGCCCCGTAACCTCAGCACGGCGATGATGTACGCGTTCGGCAACCGGCCCGATTTCGACATCAGGGATGAACCGTTCTATGCCCCCTATCTGGCCGCCACGGGGCTGGACCACCCGATGCGTGAGGCGATTCTGTCAAGGCATGAAACGGACCCCGACGCTGTTGCCCGATCCTGTCGGGAAGGGGGCGCGCCGCATCTTTATATGAAGCATATGCCGCATCACATGCTGCCGGGCTTTCCGCTCGACTGGGCCGAGGAATGCGTCAACGTCCATCTCATCCGCCACCCCGCCCGGGTGATCGCCAGCTATACCGCAAAGCGGGAGGCACCGACGCTGGAGGATATCGGCTTTCGCCAGCAGGTCGAGTTGGTCGAGCGGCTGGGCGGACTGATCCTCGACAGTTTCGACATTCGCGCAGATCCGGAGGCCGCGATGAAGGCCCTGTGCCGCGAAATTGGCCTGCCGTTCGATGAGCGGATGCTGTCTTGGCCCGCGGGGCCGCGAAAGCAGGATGGCGTTTGGGCCAGCCACTGGTACGGGGCGGTGCATGCCAGCACCGGCTTTGCCGGAGCGGAAGGCGCGTTGCCAGCGCTTGATCAGGAAGCGGCGGCGCTTTGTGCGCAGGCGATGCCGTTCTACGAGACACTTCGCGACCGCCGGCTGCATTTTTGAAACTATCGGGCAGGGCGCGCCGTGGCTTCGGTCGGACAATCATAGGAGTCTGACATGAAAATCATTACTACCAGCGCGCTTGCCCTGACATTGACAGCGGGCGTCGCATTTGCAGATGCACATTCGATGAAGAACATGATCGAGGCGAGCGATCAAAACGTCTCTAACGGCGTTGTAAGTGCCGATATGGTATCCGCAGGCCAGAACGGCTGGCTCGTCGTTCACCGTACCGATGCCGAGATGAAGCCCGGCCCCGTCGTCGGTTTCGCCCCGCTGCGGATGGGGGACAACACCGACGTCGCCGCGATCCTGCAAGAGGACGTCGCATCGGGTGACATGCTGATGCTGATGGTTCACGGCGAAGAGGGCGGCATGAAGACCGGCGTCTTCGAATATTCGCTGGGCGCCAAGGAAGACGGCCCCGTGAAGCCCGATGGCGAATTGGTCATGCAGGTTGTCACGGTCGAATAAGGCGTGACCTGACATTTGGAGGCCCGCCTTTCGAGGCGGGCCTTTTTCGTTACTTGCCGGAACGCTTGAGACGACGGTCGCGCGCGGCGAGCAGCTTCAGCCGCAGTGCGTTCAGCTGGATGAAACCGGCCGCGTCCTTCTGGTCATAGGCGCCTGCGTCATCCTCGAACGTCACATGCGCCTCGGAATAGAGACTGTTTTCGGACCAGCGGCCCACGGTGCGCACATGTCCCTTGTAGAGCTTCAGGCGGACAGTACCCGTCACATGGGTCTGGCTCGCGTCGATGGCGGCCTGAAGCATCGTGCGTTCCGGGCTGAACCAGAAACCGTTGTAGATCAGTTCCGCGTAGCGCGGCATCAGCTCGTCCTTGAGATGCATCGCCCCGCGGTCGAGCGTGATGGATTCGATGCCCCGGTGCGCTTCCAGCAGCAGGGTGCCGCCGGGCGTTTCGTAGATGCCGCGTGATTTCATGCCGACGAAGCGGCCTTCGACCAGATCGAGCCGGCCACAGCCGTGTTTGCCCCCCAGCTCGTTCAGCCGGGTGAGGATCGCGGCGGGGGACATCGCCTTGCCGTCGATGCTGACGGCATCGCCCTTTTCAAAGCCGATCTCGACGTATTCGGGTGTATCCGGGGCCTCTTCGGGGGCCACGGTGCGCTGATAGACATAATCGGGTGCGTCCTGCGCGGGATCTTCGAGCACCTTGCCCTCGGACGAGGTGTGCAGAAGGTTCGCATCGACGGAGAAGGGCGCTTCGCCGCGTTTGTCCTTGGCCACGGGGATCTGGTTGGCTTCGGCGAATTCCAGCAGTTTCGTGCGGCTGGAAAGATCCCATTCACGCCAGGGCGCGATGACCTTGATTTCGGGGTTCAGCGCATAGGCCGCCAGTTCGAACCGCACCTGATCGTTGCCCTTGCCCGTCGCGCCATGGGCCACGGCATCGGCGCCGGTTTCCTCTGCGATCTCGACCAGACGCTTGGAAATGAGCGGGCGCGCGATGGAGGTGCCCAGCAGGTACAGCCCTTCGTAGACGGCGTTGGCCCGGAACATCGGAAAGACGAAATCGCGCACGAATTCTTCGCGCAGGTCTTCGATGTAGATGTCCTTGACGCCCATCATCTCGGCTTTCTTGCGCGCGGGCTCCAGCTCCTCCCCCTGACCGAGGTCGGCGGTGAAGGTGACGACTTCGCAGCCGTATTCCGTTTGCAGCCATTTCAGGATGATGGAGGTATCGAGACCGCCGGAGTAGGCGAGAACCACTTTCTTGGGCGCGGACATGCAGATTTCCTTTCCGTTTCGCTTCGCGAGGTAACGGGTTTTGCACAGACGGGCAAGATTGAAGCCTGCGTTGACCCGGCGGGCCACCGGGCCTATCGAAAGCGTCGGTTACAGGAGCATCGGTCATGACGGATTTCTGCGAAAAGGCCCGGGCGGCGACGGAGGCGATGCGGGCGGTTTTCCCCGCGACCCCCTGCATGCGCAACGAACATCTGTCGGAACGCTTCGGGGCGGACATCTGGCTGAAGCGCGAAGACCTGAGCCCGGTGCGCTCCTACAAGTTGCGCGGGGCGTTCAATGCCATGCGCAAGGTCATCCCCGGGCAATCGCTGTTCGTCTGCGCGAGCGCGGGCAACCACGCGCAGGGCGTGGCCTTCATGTGCAGCCACTTCGGGGTGCGGGGCGTGATCTTCATGCCGGTCACGACGCCGCAGCAAAAGATCCAGAAGACGCGGATTTTCGGCGGCGACAACGTGGAGATACGCCTCGTCGGTGACTATTTCGACAAGACGCTGGCGGCGGCGCAGGAATTCTGTGCGGCGGAGAATGCGCATTTCCTGTCCCCCTTCGATGATGAGGACGTGATCGAAGGGCAGGCTTCCGTCGCCGTGGAGATCAGCGAGCAGCTTGGCCGGGTGCCGGATCGCATCGTGCTGCCCGTGGGTGGCGGGGGGCTGTCTTCGGGCGTGGTGAGCCATTTCGGGACGGAATGCGCCTATACCTTTGTCGAACCGCAGGGGGCGCCAAGTCTGGCGCGCGCGCTCGAAAAAGGCGCACCTGTCGATGTTTCGCCCATCAACAGCTTCGTCGACGGGGCCGCCGTGGCACGGATCGGCGCGCGTAACTTCGACTGTCTGCGCGGGATGGCCCGGTCCGACGTGGTGGCGCTGCCCGAAGACCGGATCTGCGTCACAATCATTGAGATGCTCAATGTCGAAGGGATCGTGCTGGAACCCGCCGGTGCACTGGCGATCTCGGCTCTCGACAGTGTTGCGGACGAGATCAGGGGCAAGACGGTCGTCTGCGTCGTGTCGGGCGGAAATTTCGATTTCGAGCGCCTGCCCGAGGTGAAGGAACGGGCGCAGCGCTATACGGGCATCAAGAAGTATTTCATCCTGCGCATGCCCCAGCGCCCCGGCGCGCTGAAGGAGTTTCTGAATATCCTCGGGCCGGAGGATGACATCTGCCGGTTCGAATACCTCAAGAAAAGCGCGCGGAACTTCGGTTCGGTCCTCATCGGCATCGAAACCTCGCTGCCCGAAAATTTCGGCCCCTTTCTGGAGCAGCTCAACGAGGCCGGGTTCACCTATACCGACATCACCAATGACGAGACATTGGCGCAGTTCGTCATCTGACCCGGGTGAGAGCCGCAAAAGCGGCGAGCGATTGTTCGACCCTGCGGCCCAGTTCAGCAGCACTTTCCCCCCGCTGACAGGCGGCGGCCAGCGATGATAGCCCGAGGGTGCGCGCGCTGCCGCAAAGCCCGTGCAGATGCATGTCGCGGTGGTCGGGGTCACGCTCCGTCGAAAGAGTGGCCAGCGTTTCGCGCGCCTCGGCTGCAAAGAGGTTTGCTATCTTCTTCAGCTCCGCGTGGCCCAGATCACTGCGTAGTCTCTCGATTTGCCTGCGGTCCAGCATTGGCACCTCCATCCATCCTCGCGTTGCAGGATGGCGCTTCGGGCTTCACGCGGGATTAACGCACGGGGACTAGACCGGACGGTACGCAAGGACAGAGGGTCATGGCAGACAGGACGGCTCAGCTTCCCTTCGATACCTATCCGCCGCCCGGCCCGGGGGCCCAGCGCGTGCTGGTGGTCGATGACAGCCTGCTGCAGCGCCGTATTCTCGTCCGTGCGCTGCATGACTGGGGCTACGAGGTTGAGGAAGCCGCCTCTGCAGAGGAGGCAATGGCGCGCTGCACGAGCCGCCCGCCCGACCTTGTGCTGAGCGATTGGGTCATGCCGGGGATGTCCGGGGTCGAATTCTGCAAGGCGCTTCGGGCGCTCATGGTGTCGCGCTACGTCTATTTCATCCTGCTCACCGGCAAGACGGACAAGCGCGTGGTCGCCCGTGGGCTGGAATGGGGGGCGGACGATTTCCTGATCAAGCCGGTCAACAGCGAGGAACTGCGCGCGCGGCTGAAAGCGGGCGAACGTATTCTCGATATGCGCCGGGAACTGACGGAAAAGAACCGCATCATCGGGGAGACTCTGCATGAGCTTCAGCGCGTCTACGATTCGCTGGAACACGATCTGCAACAGGCGCGCAAGCTGCAGCAATCCCTGCTGCGCGAGCGGCATCGCGTCTTTGACGGGGCGGCGCTGTCGCAACTGCTTCGGCCCAGCGGCCATGTGGGGGGCGATCTGGTGGGGCATTTTCCCGCGGGTCCGGGGCAGATCGGGCTTTATGCGATCGATGTTTCGGGTCACGGCATCAGTTCGGCGCTGATGACAGCGCGACTGGCGGGGTATCTTTCCGCTTCGGCACCGGACCAGAACGTCGCCCTGAGGAAGGGCGGGGCGGGCTATGTCGCGCGGCCCCCGGCTGAGGTTGTTCATGTGCTCAACGATCTTGTGCTGAACGAAATGGGCACGGATCACTATTTCGCCTTCCTGCTCGCCTTCGTCGATCTGGCCACGGGGCGCGTGTGCGTCTCTCAGGCGGGGCAGCCGCACCCGGTGATCCAGCGCGCCGATGGCCGGATCGAGCAGAGCGGAACGGGCGGGTTTCCCGTGGGGCTGCTTCAGAATGCGTCGTTCGATCAGTTCGACCTGTCCCTTTCGCCGGGGGACAGCCTGTGGCTCTTGTCAGACGGATTTACCGAATGTCCGGACCCGGATGGCAATTTGCTGGGGGAACAGGGCCTCGCGCGGATGATGATGGCAGAGCAGGCCACGCGCGGGGAGGCGCGGTTGAACGGGCTGGTCCGGCAGCTCGAAACCTTTGCCGTCACGGATGAATTTCCGGACGATATCTCGGGGATATTGCTGGAATATCAGGGGCGGCGCGCGGCGTAGCGCAGCAGGAACCGGCGATCCCCTTCGTTGCCGAGCGAGCGGGCGGCCTCTTGCCACGGCAGGATGAGCGCGGTGTGGTCAGGCTCCGTCGGGTCGGACAGGCGGCGCGTGGGCCGGGCGAGGAAGATGTGGCAGAGCTTTTCGGCCCAGATGTCATATTCGGGCATGTAGACGAACCGCCGGAACGCGCCCACCCGCCGGGGCGCGGTGATGCCCCAACCGGTTTCCTCGCGGACTTCGCGGTGCAGCGCCTGCCACGGCGATTCGCCCGGATCGATCCCGCCCCCCGGTAGCTGAAGGTCGGGCATATCGGTGTTCTGCAAAGTCAGCAGAACCCTGTCATTCAACGGCAGAATGGCGTAGGCGCCCGCTCTCAGTTGATAGCGCTGACCCCTGTGCGGGGGGTGGCCGGCCCTTCGGATCATATGGTAGCCCCTTTTCGCTCGGGCTGATGCCCTTATATAGACGCGGTATGCCTGTCCCTCCCCACCAAGGAAAGCCGATGACCCAAGGAACCCAGATCGCCTGGGACGATTCAGTCCTGCCCTTTCAGCTCGACGCCAGCGATATGCGGGGTCGCGTCGCGCGTCTTGATGGCGTGCTCGAAGGCATTCTGAAACAACACGACTACCCCGAAAAGGTCGAGGCGCTCGTGGCCGAGATGGCCCTGCTGACCGCGCTGATCGGGCAGACGATCAAGCTGCGCTGGAAGCTGTCCCTGCAGGTGCAGTCGAAGGGGCCGGTCCGCATGATCGCCACGGATTATTACGGCCCCGAGGCGGAGGGCGAGCCCGCGCGGATCCGCGCCTATGCGAGCTATGATCCCGACCGGCTTACCGATGGCTCCCCGTTCGAGCAGGTGGGAGAGGGCTATTTCGCGATCATGATCGATCAGGGCAAGGGCATGACCCCGTATCAGGGCATCACGCCGCTGACGGGCGAATCCCTGTCGGCCTGTGCGGAGGCCTATTTTGCCCAGTCCGAACAATTGCCCACGCGCTTTTCGCTCAGCTTCGGCAAATCCTCCGGTCCCGATGTCGCCGAACGCTGGCGCGGCGGGGGTATCATGTTGCAGCATATGCCCAAGGCATCGCCATTCGCCGCGAAGGGCGAGGGGACCGGCGAAGTGATGGTGGCGCAGGACCTCGTGCATGGGGACGAGGCGGAGCAGTGGAACCGGGTGAACATCCTGCTCGATACGGTCGAGGATCTCGAACTGATCGGGCCGAGCGTGCCGCCCACCGACCTGTTGCTGCGCCTCTTCCACGAAGAAGGCCCCCGCGTCTTCGACCCGCAGGCGGTGCGCTTCGGCTGCTCCTGCTCCGAAGACAAGGTGCGGCAGAGCCTGTCGATCTATTCCTCGCGCGATATCGAGAAGATGACGACCGAGGAAGGCCGCGTCACGGCTGATTGCCAGTTCTGCGGTGCGCATTACGACCTCGACCCGGAGACCGTCGGCTTTGAGGCGGAAGCGGGCAAGGGTGCCTGACCGGCACGGCCATTTCCGGCGTGCTCTGGCCCGAACCGGGGTGGCCTCCTCCGACTTCGATCTCAACCCGGAGGCGGAGGTGCCGCTTCCGCGCAAGCTGCGCCCGGCGGGCGTGCTGGCGGCCATCGTCGAACAGGACGGTGAGCAGATGTTGCTTCTGACGAAGCGGTCCTCGGCGCTGAAGCACCACCCGGGCCAGATCGCCTTTCCGGGCGGCAAGCTCGATCCCGGGGATGCGGATGTGACCGCCGCCGCGCTGCGAGAGGCGCAGGAGGAGATTGGCCTGCCCCCCGAACTGGTGGAGGTGTTGGGAACGCTGCCCCCGCATGAGACGGTCACAAGTTTCGAGGTGACTCCGGTGGTGGGGATCGTGAAGGCTCCTTTCCGGATCGTGCCCGAGGCCGGAGAGGTCGCGGAGGTCTTTACGGTGCCGCTGTCTCATGTCCTTAACCCTGAGAATTACATGGTTCATTCGCGGCGTTGGCGCGGAAAACGCAGGTATTATTACGTCGTGCCCTACGGGCCCTATTACATCTGGGGCGCTACCGCGCGTATGTTGCGGACATGGGCAGACCGAATGACATCCACCTGACGCCGCAGGCCGCCGACTGGCTGGCGGACCCCCGTGTCAGCGCCGTTTGCGAGGCGGTCGCCTCGGACGGGGCCGGCATCTATTTCGTGGGTGGCTGCGTGCGCAACGCGCTGATGGGGCGCCCGGTGAGTGACGTGGACCTTTCCACGCCGTCCCGCCCTGAAGACGTGACCCGGAAATGCGAGGCAGCGGGCCTGCGCGTCGTACCGACCGGGGTTGGGCACGGTACCGTCACGGTCGTATCCGGCGGGCAGGGGTTCGAGGTGACGACCTTCCGCAAGGACGTGGCCACCGATGGGCGCCGCGCCACCGTCGCCTTCACAGATGATATCGCGGACGATGCGCGGCGGCGGGATTTCACGATGAACGCGCTCTATGCCACGCCGGAGGGCAGGGTGATCGACCCGTTGGGCGGCCTGCCAGATCTTCTGGCGGGGCGGGTGCGATTCATCGAAGACGCCGCCCAGCGGATCAAGGAAGACTACCTTCGTATCCTGCGCTTTTTCCGGTTTTCGGCATGGTACGGCGACCCCGCGGCGGGGTTCGAGGCCGAAACCCTCGCCGCGATTGCCGCGCACCTCGACGGGCTGGCGCATCTGTCGAAGGAGCGTATCGGGGCAGAGATGAAAAAGCTGCTGGAGGCACCCGACCCCGCCCCCGCGGTGGCGGCGATGGAACGCTTGGGCGTTCTGCAGGCGATCCTGCCGGGCAGTGATGCACGGTTCCTGCCAATCCTGCTGCATATGGAAGGGGAGGCAGGCATCACCGCCGCGCCCATGACCCGCCTCGCCGCGCTGGGCGGTGAGCAGGTCGCCAACAATTTGCGGCTGTCCAAGGCCGAAGCGAACACCCTCGCGGATGTGGCAGAGGCGGCGCAGAACGGGCAGGCACCTGCCGAAGTCGCCTACCGCAAAGGGGCCGATGTGGCCTTGCAAGCCATGCTTTTGCGCGCGGTTCTGACCGAACAGCCCCCCCGCCCGGAAGAGAAGGACCAGATCGCCCGCGGCGCCTCTGCGTCCTTTCCGCTGTCCGCGCGGGACCTGATGCCCGAATATACCGGCAAGGCGCTGGGGGAGCGGCTGCAAACGCTGGAACAGGCATGGATCGAGTCAGGTTTCGCGCTGGGCCGGGAGGATCTGATGCGCCTTGGGGGACGGCGGAAGTAATGGACATTCGAACGGTCAATGGGCATCACGGGAAGGGGCAGGCATAGCCTCAGGTCCGATCCGAGCCATCGTGACCCCGACTGCCCCGTTCCATGGTTCAGAAAGCGCCCGGCATGTTCCGCTATTTCGAAAATCTGATCGATCCCTATACCGCCTATGCCGAGCGGGACACGCCAGCCACGCGGCTCTGGCCGTTCCTGAAGGAATACGCCCAGCCTTTCCGGTCGGTCTTTCTGGTTACGGCCTTCATGTCGATCGTGGTTGCGGCCGTCGAAGTCGGGCTGATCTACTACATGGGCCGCATCGTCGATCTGCTGGACGCCGATCCGGCGCAGGTCTGGGCCGATCATGGGACGGAACTGATCCTTGTGGCGCTCTTTATCATTCTGATCCGGCCCATTCTGCAGGCGCTGGATGTGGCGCTAATCAACAATGCGATCCTGCCCAATTTCGGCACCCTGATCCGCTGGCGGGCGCACCGGCAGGTTCTGCGCCAGTCCGTCGGCTGGTTCGAGAACGATTTCGCCGGGCGTATCGCAAACCGGATCATGCAGACGCCGCCGGCGGCGGGCGAAGTCGTCTTTCAGGTGTTCGACGCCATTTCCTTTTCGCTGGCCTATATGGTGGGGGCGGCGATCCTGCTGTCGGCGGCTGACCTGCGGCTGCTGATGCCGCTGCTGATATGGTTCGTGCTTTATGGGCTGCTGGTGAACTGGACGGTGCGCCGTGTGGGGCCCGCATCAAAGGCGGCATCGGACGCGCGGTCGCAGGTGACGGGCCGCGTGGTCGATGCCTATGCGAACATCCATTCGGTGAAGATGTTCGCCCATCACGATCTGGAAACGGAATTCGCGCGTGAGGCCATCGAGCGGGCACGGCGTACCTTTCAGGTCGAAATGCGCATTTTCACCGCCATGGACATCACGCTCGTCACGTTGAACGGGCTGCTCATCGTCGGGGTCGTCGGCTGGGCGCTGGCGCTTTGGATGAACGGGCAGGCCAGCGTGGGCGTCGTGGCCGCCGCAACGGCGCTGACACTGAGGCTCAATTCCATGACCGCGTGGATCATGTGGGCGCTGTCCTCCTTCTTTCGGCAGTTGGGTGTCGTTGCCGAAGGGATGGAGACCATCGCCCAGCCCATCCGGCTGACGGACGCCGCCTCTGCCCCCGATCTGAAGCTGACGGAAGGCAGAATCGAACTGAAGCGCCTGACCCATCATTACGGTCGCCCCTCCGGGGGGCTGCAGTCGGTCGACCTGGTGGTGCGACCGGGGGAAAAGATCGGTCTGGTCGGGCGGTCCGGCGCGGGGAAATCGACACTGCTGAAGCTGCTGTTGCGGTTCTACGATGCGGAATCGGGAGAGATCAGGATCGATGGGCAGAACATCGCGCGGGTCACACAGGACAGCCTGAGGCGCAACATCGGGATGGTCCAGCAGGACAGTTCGCTCCTGCATCGGTCGGTGCGTGACAATATCCTTTATGGACGCCCCGATGCGACCGAGGCGGAAATGCGCGATGCGGCACGGCAGGCCCATGCCGATGCCTTCATCCACGATCTGGTCGATCCCGAGGGGCGTCGCGGCTATGACGCCCATGTGGGCGAGCGGGGGGTGAAGCTGTCCGGGGGGCAGCGGCAGCGGATCACGCTGGCGCGTGTCATCCTGAAGGACGCGCCGATTCTTTTGTTGGACGAGGCGACGAGCGCGCTCGACAGTGAGGTCGAGGCGGCAATTCAGGAAACGCTCTATGGCATGATGGAAGGCAAGACCGTCATCGCTATTGCACACCGGCTGTCGACCATCGCCCACATGGACCGGATCGTCGTGCTGGACGAGGGCCGGATCGTCGAAGACGGCACCCATGAAGCGCTTTTGGAAAATCGCGGGCTATATGCAGAGTTCTGGAACCGCCAATCCGGCGGTTTCCTGAAACCGGAAGGCGATACGTGAGCTTGGATGACTGGATAGACCCGTTTCAGACTTCGGACGGGCCGCCGCCCCAGACGCTTGGCGCGTTCATGCGCTGGTGTCTGGCGGGGGCCTGGCCGGTGCTGTGGCTGGCGGCATTCCTTTCCGCCGCGGCGGGAGCGATGGAGGCGGGAACCGCATGGATACTGGGTGCGGTGATCGACGCCACGGTGTCCGCGGGACCGGAACAGTTCTTTGACGGGAGCAACCTTGCGCTGATCATCGGGGCGGTGGCGTTCTTCCTGCTGGCGCGGCCGCTGCTGTTTGCGATGTCCGCCGCCTCCAACGCGATACTGGTGCAGCCGAACGTCAATCCGCTGGTCCTGTCGCGGCTGCACCGCTGGACGCTGGGCCAGAACGTCACCTTCTTTGACGATGACTTCGCCGGGCGGATTGCCCAGAAGCAGATGCAGGCGGCGCGCGCGGTCACCGATGTCACCTCCGAGGTGATCAACGTGGTCGCTTTTGCGCTGGCGTCACTGGCCGGGTCCGTCGCGCTGCTGGTCGCCATAGACTGGCGGGTGGCGATCGGTTTCACATTCTGGCTGTGTCTCTATTTCGCGCTGATCTACTGGTTTCTGCCCCGGATCC
>NZ_LWEX01000125.1 GCF_001634885.1 Sulfitobacter sp. HI0040
AAAAACTTAGACTTCTATCTTGGTAGAGAAATGCATCGCTGTAGTCAATAAATTAGATATCTTAGTTTATGGTTTGGCCGGATAGGGACGCACGGCACCAATCCCCGCAATTTTTCGGCAATTCGGGAAGTATCAGGACCTGCGGGACTCGCGGGAATCACGGAGACGTCGCCCCGACGTCTCCGCCTCAGCCGTGCGAGCGGGTGGCTGGAACGCGGTGGCCCGCAGCGGCCGCGCGTTCCTCGTCGCTTTCGAGGTTGCGGATCACTGTGCTCAGCGCCCGGCGCAGCAATGCGACCTCGTCTTCGGTCAGACCGTCCACCGCAATGTCGTTGGTCTCGATCGCAAGGGGCTCCAGCCGGTCGCGCAGGTCGCGGCCCTTTTCGGTCAGGAAGGCGTGCTGACGACGCTTGTTGGGGCCCACGCGGCGGCGTTCGATGAATCCCAGCTCTTCCATGCGGATCAAGGCGGTGTGGGCCGTGGGCTCGGTCAGGTGGGCCTTTTCGCTCAGCTCTCGCTGCGAAAGCCCGTCATGGGTCCACAGAATTCTCAGGAAAATCCACTGGCCGAAAGTCACTCCCTCAGTCGTTAGCCGCAACTGCAAAGACCGGTTGAAGGACCGCGCGGCAAGCCTGATTAGACGCGCCAGGCGTTCATCCTGATAGACCTCGTTGCCGGGTTGCAGTCCGTCGCGATTTTCTTGTCCGTCCAAATATCCGTCCCCGGCCCAGTCGATGTTCCATCCAGACGCCACCACGTCGCGTGGCCGGGCGCCTTGACCTATAACAAGACAGAGTCCGGTTGACGGACGCGTGCCCTGAATTGGGCGGGCATCACTCCTGCGTCATGCCCTCTGTCATCGCTGCACTATAACCTTGGGCGATGCGAACGTCGACCACCACCGTGTCGCCAACTGCCACCCGATCAAGCGCCTGCGATAGCAGGTCGTCCAGCGCTTTGTGCCCCTCGACCGGGCCGAATGCCGTAGCGCCCTGCGCGCGGGCCATGGCCGCGATGTCAATGTCGGGCCCGGTGATCGCCTGGCCCACATGCTTGTTCTCAACGGGCCGATCGCGCATCCGCGCCACCCGCTCCTGGTGCACCTCGTCGTTGAAATAGGACCGGTTGTTGGCCACCACGATCAGCATCGGCACCGAATGGTGCGCCGCCGTCCAGATTGCCGTCGCCCCCATCAAGAAATCGCCATCGCCCAGCACTGCTACTGGCAGCCGGTCCGCTCCCTGCAGCGCCAGCGCCGATCCCACCGCCATGCCGGGCCCCGAGCCGATGCCCGCGCCCCCATCATAGCCCAGATAATCCAGCGGGCCGCGGAAATCGCACTTGTCGCCATTCCAGCTGAGCGTCAGGCGCATCAGCGTGGCGTCGAGCCCCGCCAGCCGCGCGCCCAGGTGATCGGCCAGCGTGTCGATGGTGACGGGCCCGGTATGCGCCGCCGCATCGAACGCCGCCACCGGGGCGGGCAGCACGGTTTCCCCCTGCCCCGCTATGCCGGCGGCCTTGCACAGCGCCGCGATCACCGCGTCGGGATCGGCCAGCAGCGACATGTCACTTTGCGGTTGCGCCTGGTGGTCCAGTGACCAACCGTTCTGCAATAGGGGCTCCAGTGTCACGTTCACGATCTTCGTGGCGGCGGTATGTACTCCCGCCTGCCGCATGGTTCCCGCCGGATCTACCCAATCGAACGAGACCAGCAAATCCGCCCCGGCGATGACTTTTGACGCGTCGGACGACAGGAAGTAGCTGGGCGCGCCCGCGTGCAATGGGTGTTTCGTCGGGAAGGCGGCGGCGGTCTTGATGTCGGTCACGACACGGGCCCCGAAAGCCTCGGCCAGCGCGACACGACGGTCCCAGTCAGCGCCACCGCGCGACACCCGACCCATGAGGAAGACGGGCCGTTCCGCGTCGCGCAGCATCCCCAAGATGCGATCGGCGTCTGCCGCGGCCACCTGCGGCAGCTGCGGCACCGGGTGCTTCGCGGCATCCGGCAAGGCGGGGAGCGCGTCGATCTCCTGCTCCTGCACGGTCACGTCGAAACAGACATAGGTGGGCGCCTTGGGCGCGGTTTGCGTGATCGTGGCGGCGCGCTGCATCGACGTCAGAGATGCGGTCAGCGATGCGGGCTGATCGTCCCATTTCACGTAAGGTCGCACGATGGCCGCCTGGTCGCGCGAGGTGTGCAGCCAGTCTATCCAGGGTCGCCGCTTGTCGGCATCGACCGGCCCCGTCGCGCCATAGACCAGCATCGGCACCCGGTCGCACCACGCATTGTAGAGCGCCATCGCCGCGTGCATCAGACCCACGTTTGCGTGCAGGATCACTGCCAGCGGCGTGCCCGTCACCTTGGCCCAGCCATGCGCGATAGCGACCGCGTGTTCCTCGTGCAGGCACAACAACATCTGCGGGTCTCGGTTGCCCAAGTCGTTCACCAGGCTGTCATGCAGCCCGCGAAAGCTCGACCCCGGATTCAGCGCGACAAACGGCACTTCCAGGTGCCGCAGCATTCGGCCGATGGCGTCGCTACCATAGAGCTTGGTGACGTTACAGGTCACAGGCCGGTCCAGGTCGTCGCGCATTCTCGTCGCCTTTCCTGTCGCCCGGCTCATTGGCCGGACAGGTTGATGTGGACGTTCTTTTCATGGGTGAAGGACAGCAATTCGCCGATGCCCTCCTCGCGGCCGATGCCAGACTGCTTGACCCCGCCGAAGGGCGCGCCCAGGAAATGGCGTCCGACCTCGTTGATCCAGACGAACCCGGCCTCGACCCGGCCCGCGGCGCGGTGGGCGGTGGCAAGGTCGCGGGTCCAGATCGCGCAGGTCAGGCCCACGTCCAGCCCGTTGACCTCGGCCAGCATGTCCTTCTCGTCCGACCAGCGGCGCACGGCCAGCACGGGGCCGAAGATTTCCTCTCGGGCGATGCGCATGTCGGGCGTTACGTCGGCGAATATCGTCGGCGCGATGAAATTGCCCTTGGCCAGATCGCCGTCGATGACCGCGTGCCCGCCCGCGACCACGCGCGCGCCTTCGGCCTTGCCGCTGTCGACATAGGACATCACCCGGTCGAAATGGCCCCTCGACACCAGCGCGCCCATTGTCGTTTCGGGGTCCGTGGGCAGGCCGGGGCGATAGCGCTCCACGGCATCCGCCAACCGCTCCACCACCGCGTCGTGCAGGTCGTCGTGCAGGAATGCCCGGCTGGTTGAGCCGCAGGATTGACCGCACCAACCGAAATTCATGCCCGCCACGATGGCATCGGCCACCTTTGCGGGGTCGCTGTCGGGATAGGCGATAAGGGCGTTTTTGCCACCCAACTCCAGAAGCACGGGTTTCACGGTGGCGCTGGCGCTGCGCATCACCGCCTGCCCCGCGCCCACGGACCCGATCAGCGTGACCTTGGCCACGTCCTTGTGGCTGGCCAGTGCGGCGCCCGCCTCGGTCCCGCCGGGCAGCACGCTGAAGACACCGGCGGGCAGCAGACCGTCCACAAGTTCCGCGAGCCGCAGCGCCGAGAGCGGCGCCTGTACCGGCGGCTTGATGATGACCGCGTTGCCCGCGGCCAGCGGCGCAGCCATCTTGCCGCCACAGAACATGAACGGGTGGTTGAAGGCGAGGATGCGGGCGACGACGCCCATCGGCTCGCGCAGGGTCAAGTTCACCCGGTTGGGGCCCATCGGGATGGTGTCGCCCTTCATCTCGGTCACGAGGCCCGCGAAGAACTCCATCTGCGTCGCGGCGATGGTCGCGTCGCCGCGC
>NZ_LWEX01000126.1 GCF_001634885.1 Sulfitobacter sp. HI0040
TGATGAAACTGCTATTGCCAACGCCCGCCGCATAGCCCGCGTCCCTGAGATGGAGACCGCGCTGTTGGCCGCTGATGAACTCGCTGCCGAGATGGACCGACTGATGCCGGTTATCGCGCAGACCATCGAATTCCACGGCTTGGGTACCCCTTATGGGATTGCCACCGCGAACAAGGCGCGCGCCACCCTCTCTGCCTACCGTAAAGCAATGGGGGATGCGGCATGAGCGATACAGCAGTCAGCAGGCACCCCACCCCGCGCGAGATACGCGAACAGATCGAACGCAAGTTTGCCGAGGACTTTCGCGCCCATCCCATCGGGGGAGATGAGCCATTCATCCCCACGCGCGCACTCACGCTGATGCGCGAGACCATTTCCGAAGCATGTGCAATGAAAGGGAACCAGCGATGAACCTTCGTGCCGATATCCCCCTGATCACCCGCGTATCCGAGGAACTGACCGAGATGCTGGGCGACGACTTCGACCCCGATACCTTCTGGGACAGTCTTGATGGAGAAACCGACGCAATGGATATCATCGGGGCCTTGATCCAGCGCCGCGTGGAAGCGCAAGAGTTCGCCCTCGCGAACAAGGCCATGGCTGATCGCTATTCCGAGCGCAAGAAAGTGCTGGACGCGCGCGCTGCTGGCATCACCAAGGCGCTCGGCCTGATCCTCGATGCGACCGGGCAACAGAAGGTGGCTCACCCGCTGGCGACGGTATCGCGCACCAAGCCTCGCGTGACGGCGAAGGTGTTCGATGAGACCTGCATCCCGTCTCAGCTTTGCGTCACCACCATCAAGCCCGACATGTCCGCGATCAAAAAGCAACTGGACGCCGGGGAGGACGTGCCGGGGGCCGAATTGGTCACTGGCGATCCCGGCCTGACCGTGAGGATGAAGTGATGGACTGGAGCGAAGTCACACCGGAACTCGAAAAGAAGCTGGACCCGACCCACGTCAAGCCCCCCTCCAAGTTTGGGCCCAAGGGTGATTACATCGAGGGCTGGCACGCCATTGCAGAGGCCAACCGCATCTTCGGCTATGGGGAATGGTCCTACACGATCAAGTCCTTGGCCAAGGACAGCGTGGAGAAAGCGAAAAATGGCAAGGGCGAAGATCAATGGCAAGCGGCCTATACCTGCATTGTCACCCTGAATGTTGGCGACGTGGTGCGCGAAGACGTTGGCTTCGGGAGCGGCTTTGCCAAGCAAATCGGGGATGCCATAGAGGGAGCCACAAAGGAGGCTGTCACCGATGCCTTGAAGCGCGCCCTTCGGACCTTCGGCAATCCTTTCGGGTTGGCGCTCTACGACAAGAGCCGCGCGAATGTTGGGCGTGATGATCCACTATTCAACAGCGCAGGCGCGAAAGGGCGGCTAGAGAAGGCCATCGCAAACCGCACTTCCGCTGACGATCTGTCCGATCTTTGGAACGCTGAAAAGGAAACTCTCGCCCTTCTGACCGACGCCGATTTCGTTGCCGTGAAGGCATCTTTCGCGGCGGCAAAAACCAAACTCTCGCAGAAGGACGCCGCGTGATGGCCGGTCAGACCATAATCCTCTGCGGTGACAAGCAGCGCCGGTATGCGCATGACCTGATCAATCGCGCCCCGGCTGATGCGGTAGTGAACATCCGCGAGGCAACCCGCAATCTCGACCAGAACGCCAGAATGTGGGCCATGCTGTCCGACATTGCCCGCACAAAACCCGAGGGGCGCAACTGGACCACAGACACATGGAAGGCCGCGTTTCTTCATAGCCTAGGCCATCAGGTCCAGTTTGCGGAAGGCTTGGATGGCTCAGGCCCGTTCCCGGTAGGCTTTCGCTCATCGCGCCTGACGAAGCGCCAGATGGCAGACCTGATCACGGTCATTCAGGAATACGGCGACCGTCATGGCGTCCAGTGGACAGACCCACGGGAGAACGCAGCATGAGCCTCCGGATCGAACTTGACACAATACGAAAGCAGCGCAACGCGAAGGAGTGGCGACCAATAAACCGAGCGAGATGCGAGGGAATAGAGCGTACAGGAGACGGCAATATTATCAGCCTTCTGTGCAAAGACATGATCGCTGCCGGTTATGCCCCCTCTGCAAGGGTGGAGGTCTACCGCTCTGGAACACCCTGTTTCTTCGCAACGTCGCTATCGGACTGGGCGGATGGGCGAGTTGGCAAAGGTGAGCAGCCAGAACACCTTCGGAGGTCAGCATGAGCCTTCTCCGCCGCACCCCGCTCAAGGCCAAGACCCGCATCCGGCCCGTATCCAAGAAGCGCGCCGCCAAGCGTCAGAGCGCCGAGGGCCGCGCCGGTATGCTCCACATGAAGCGCGTGAAGGCCCTGCCCTGCGTGATCTGCGGCAAGCCCGGCCCTAGCGATGCGCACCACTGTATCCACGATCGCTACGGCACCGACAAGCGCAGCGACTTCGCCGTTCTGCCTCTCTGCGTTGAGTGTCATCGCCACCCGCACCCCAACGCCATCCACACCGCCAAGCAAGCATGGCGCGACCGGAACGGCCCTGACTATCAATTCCTGCCCGTCGTTGCCGACATGCTGGCAGGCGAACTGAACTGAGGAGATATCGCAATGAAACTCACTGAACTGACCATCCGCCCCGCCCGTTCCTATCTCGCTCTTGGCCCTGATAACCCGCTGAAAGCAGTTGTTAAGCTGTCCAGCGAAGAATCTACCGTTGAGTGCGTTCTATCCGATGAAACGATGCGCCGGATGCTGGACTTATGCGCCGAAGAAATAGCCGCCAACGCGCAACGCAATGTGAGCGAATTCGTTGCGGCTGTTACCGCGATTGAGGCGGGAAACTCCGCCGCGCTCATATCCGCTGATCACAAATCTGCAGGTGAGGCATGAGTCTGAGCGTAGGACTGCACAACATCACCGGAGCGACCGCTACTGGGTACACCTTAAACGGCAAGAAATGCGGAACCGTGTATTTCGAGGACGACAGCGGGCAGGAGGTCGAAATGCACATGCCGCCCCACGTAGCGAAGGAACTGGCGAGAACCTTCGAGCGGGCCTCTGAGGTGATCCAGCGCGACGGATTTCTGTTCTATCGCGGCGACCGTGAGTGGGAGGTCTACGAGGGCGGGTTTTGGCATGGCAAGTGCGAGGACCGCATTCTCATAGCCACAACCCTGTTCGAGTTGCTCGACCGGATCGACGCCACAGAGGCCAAGCGCCTCGATGATACCGCAGCATAACCCCCACATAGGAGAATACAGATGTTTGATATTGATCCAAAGAAACTTGAGAAACTGGTTGTCAAAGAGGCTGCCGACCAACTTCTTTCACAGCCCGACGAAAATGGGGGTGAGCGCTTTGACAGGATTCAAGACGATATTAGAATTAGTGTTGAAAGCCGGATCGACCGCATTTTTGCCGAGCGCGCCACCGCCATGATTGAGGACGCGCTCGATAAAGCAATCACCGAAGGCTTCGAGCGCGAGTATTCGAAGGTTGATCAATGGGGAAACCTGAAGGGCCAAAAGACTTCGATTTCTAAAGAACTCGAACGGCTTGTCTCATCATATTGGTCTGAAAGGGTGGATAGATCCGGGAAGCCCACTGAAAGTACTTATTCAAGCATAAGTCGTGCTGAATACCTCATGACAAAAATATGCGCAGAAGACTTCAGCGAAACGATGAAAACGGCTGCGACAAATATCACCGGCGCTCTGAAAGACGGATTGCGCAACCAAATGGCTGAGCAAATGGACAAAATGTTGAAAGATTTGTTCCGCGTAAAAAGCCTCCAAGACCAAGGCAAGGTCGAAAAACCTTACTAACCCCCCGCCTGCATCCCGCAGGCACCCCCGCCGGAACAACCCCACGTCCCATGAGTCCGGCGGGGTCACAGATAACAACGGAGGCACCCATGAAGATCAACACGGATACAGCAGAAGGCGGCGGGCTCGTCGAAGTTGAAACTACAGAGGATGGCATGGTCCTCCTTTCATGGCTCTCTGCGAACGGCGAAACATTCCGTTGGTGGAAACTCGGCGTAGAGCAAGCCGAAGACCTCGGCGACATCATCAAGAATCACGCGCGGAAGGCGGCAGAAGCCGCACCCACCCACCTCCCGGAGGCCCCAGCATGACCGACGCCACCCTTACCCACTGGATGCGCCACCACGCCCACCAACTTGCCGAGGCAGCAGCCTGCGCGCCGAATATGAGGAGCAATGCGGATGACCCTCCCCCCGTATAGCTGGGCACATGCGCCCCGGAAGCCCCGCCGCTCCTACGCCCGCCCGATCTGGTTCGCTGGCCTGTTCACGGCCCTTGTCCTGTCCGCAGCCCTCGCCCTGCCCCCGTGGGAGGCGCGGACGCCCTGTTTCATGGAGGAATGCTGAAATGGCTGGACTTGCACGCATCTGTAAAATGTACGGTCGCATGAAGGTCGGTAGCATCACATGGGTATGGGACTACGCGACCGACACACCTGTTCATGAGACAGACATGCCCATCGGCTCCGAACGCTGGAAGGCAAGTGAAGCAAAGCGAGCCGCCCTTATCGAAGGAGAACAGCCATGACTGACGAGATAGAGCTCGTGGCAGCGGCCATTTGGAAATCCGAGGCCGTGGATAGCGGTGCATCCGAAAACCTTTCTGCCGGTCGGACGCCAGAAGCCTTCGCGGACCAATCGGAGCAAATCCGCGCAAAATGGCACAAGTTTGCCCGTACCGCCATCGAAGCCCTGCGGCCCGACGACGACGGCGATATGTTGACCATCGCATACCTCGCTGGAGCGCATGATGCCAAGCGCGATGCCCGACCCAGCACACCGCAGGAAGCGGCCAAGCTGCTGTTGGACCGCTGGCTGACGGGGGAGTTCGAAGACACAGCGGATGCAGCAGCAGACGATGCGCTCAGTATGACGGGGGATAGCAGCGTCATAACCGAGACATGGCTCCGCGCCATCGCAGGGGAGGACCAGACATGAGCAGCGCACGGGAACAAATCGCTGAGAAGGTGTTCGACGCGATGTCATGGGCTTCATTGGCTGGTCCTAGGCCAGATGGGACTGCACCAAAGTGGGTTGGCGGAAACAGTTTCGGTGAAAATGAGGCGCGACGAACAGCAGACGCCATCATTGTCGCCCTGCCGGGGATGGTGCAGCCGTTGGAGTGGGTCAAGGCAGGCGATGATCGTTTCACGCACGACGCGGACTATGTTGACACAACGTTCACCTACCAGATTCAAGAGGGCGTATTTTGGTACGCAGCAGAGAGTGACGGCCATTTGTGCGGCTCGAATTCTGCCGCCAAAGCCGCCGCCCAAGCCCACCACGTCGCTCAGATCATGGCAGCGTTCGGCATCGACAGCCCCACCCCGGCCCGCGTTGCAGAGGTGAAGGAGTGAGCCGTGGGTAAGCAGCGCTTCACACAGTCTGAATTGGCCCGGGCCGTCCGGGCTTGCAAGGACGCGGGCATGGAGATTGAGGCGGCTGTCATCGACCGCGAAGGGTCCATTCGGGTCATTGCCGCAAAGGCAAATTCGGCGCACGCTGAGCCGGTCAATCCAGCGGACTTGGTTGATCCATGAAGACCGGCGGCCTGCCTTCCTATATCCACCGACGCAAGCGGGACGGCGTGCTGCTGTTCAGAAAGCGGGTCGCTGGCCGTATTGTCGAAATCCGGTTGGAGACACAATTCCCGAAAGGCGCGCCAATCCCGTTCGCCCTACATCAAGAGCGTGAGCGGTTATTGAACGCCCCCGCGCCCGTGGCCCCCGGGCAAACAGTCAGCGCGGTTCTGCGCCACTACCACGCTCACCGAAAATATCGAGACCTCGCCCCCAGAACGCGCACGGACTACGACAAGCGGACAGAGTACATCGCCGATAAGATGGGCGGTCTGCACCCGCGTCACATCGAGCGCAGGCATGTCATATCATGGCGGGACGCATGGGCCGAGAAATCCGGCCCGCATGAGGCGAACTATCGTCTGCGCGTTCTTCGCTTGCTGTTGGAACACGCCATCGACATGGGGCTTCTGGCGGCAGGTGCAAACCCCGCGAAGGGAGTGTCCGAGGTCCGCTACGAAAAGCGAGACCGACAGCCTTGGCCGGACACCAAGGTCGCTGCGTTCCGAACCGCCTTTGACTACGGCACGCGTGAACGCACTATCTTTGAACTCTGCCTCGGGACCGGGCAGCGGATCGGTGACGTGCTTCGCATGGGATGGCCGAATATCGAGGCCGGGGGAATAAACGTGCGGCAGGGAAAGACGGGAAAGCTGCTCTGGGTGCCGCTGACACCACACCTTGCGAAGGCACTGGACGCGCTGCCTCGCTCTGACGTGGCCTTCCTGACCAAGATCAACGGCCCCGGTCGCCTGTCCTACCGTATGGCGGCTGAGGCGATGCGCGCAGCGCGCAAGGCTATCGAGGCGGAAGAGTACGACACCCATGCCCTGCGCTACACCGCAGCCGTAGAACTCTGCCGTGCCGGATGCAGCGACGAACTGATCGCAGCAGTCACCGGGCAAAGCCAGCGCATGGTGGAGCATTACACTCGGCACGTTCGGCAGCGGGTTCGGGCGACGGAAGCGCAGAAAAGGAGAAGATGATGCGGATTGGAGTGACCGGTTCTCGATACCCCCGGCCTAATCAAATTCTGGACAGCCTCCGAAGGATTCTCATCGAGAAGGGCGCGACGGAATTACATCATGGCGACTGCTTGGGGTTCGACGCTCAGGCGCACGACTTGGCTGCATCAATGGGGATTCGGACGGTCGCCCACCCGCCCCAAGATCCTCGCATGCGGGCATTCAAGGACGCCGATGAGATTCGGTCGCCACTCCCCTACCTCGACCGCAACCGGAATATCGTTGCCGAGTCTGAATACATCGTTGCCGCGCCCGATGGCCCAGAGCGCGTCAGGTCTGGCACGTGGGCAACGGTACGTTACGCGAAGCGAACGAGAGTTCGCGGAATTGTGCTTGCGGACAGAACGAAAACAGATCATGAATGTGTGGCAGACTGTGTGGCAGACCACCCGACGGGCCACCTAAGTTACTGATAAGGCGAGTTGGCGGAGTGGTTACGCAGCGGATTGCAAATCCGTGTACACCGGTTCGATTCCGGTACTCGCCTCCACCTTCCAGCCCTCCC
>NZ_LWEX01000127.1 GCF_001634885.1 Sulfitobacter sp. HI0040
CTTCTCCGGCCGGTCGCGGCGCTGGAACGATGCCAACCTCGCCGCGCTTTCCAGCCTGCGCGGCGCACTCACCCCGGAAAACCGCGTCGCTTTCGACAGTTTCACCGCCACGCGCCGCGCCCCCGGGCTGACCCGAAGGCTCCGCGGGCTGCGCGCCTCCGGCGTCTACCGGCAGTCCCGCGCGGGCCAGCTGGCGCTCTGGCTGCTGGCCGCGCTCAACCGGCTGTAAGCCCTGAGGGCGCTACTTCAGCAACCGTTCAAGGTACCGCCCGTAATCGTTCTTCGAATAGGGCGCCGCCAATGCCCGCAGGTCCTCCGCCGAAATCCAGCCCCGGTGATAGGCGATCTCTTCGGGGCAGCCGGTTTGCAGCCCCTGCCGCTGTTCCAGCGTACGGACAAAATTGCTCGCATCCAGCATGCTGCCATGGGTGCCGGTATCCAGCCAGGCAAAGCCGCGGCCCATCTGCTCCACGGTCAGTTCCCCCCGGTGCAGATACATCTCCAGCAGCGAGGTGATCTCCAACTCCCCCCGGGCAGAGGGGCGCACATCCCGCGCCCGTCGCGACGCCTGCCCATCGAGGAAATAGAGCCCCGTCACCGCGAAACTCGACGGCGGGTCAGCAGGCTTTTCAACGATGGAAATCGCCCGCCCCTCCGCGTCGAAATCAACGACGCCGTAGCGTTGCGGGTCGGAGACCTGATAGCCGAAGACCGTGCCGCCCGTGCCCCGCGCATCCGCAGCGGCCAGCCGTTCCGGCAAACCGTGACCAAAGAAGATATTATCGCCGAGGATCATGGCCGAAGGCGCGCCATCCAGAAAATCTTCCGCCAGCAGATAGGCCTGCGCCAGCCCTTCGGGTTCGGGCTGTTCGATGTATGTAAAGGAGAGGCCCCATTGCGCCCCGTCCCCCAAGAGGCGGCGGAACTGGTCGGCGTCCTGCGGTGTGGTGATGATCGCGATCTCGCGGATATCGGCCAGCATCAGCACCGACAGCGGATAATAGATCATCGGTTTGTCGTAGACCGGCAGCAACTGTTTCGACAGCGCCATGGTGATCGGATAAAGCCGCGTGCCCGACCCCCCGGCGAGGATGATGCCCTTGCGTTGCGTCATATGTCGTCCTTTCGGAGGTGCTGCAGAATATCGGTGAGCGCACGGCGCCAATCAGGTCGTTCGATCCCAAAGGCCGCTTCGGTGGTGCTGCAATCCAGCCGCGAGTTGAGCGGCCGCTGCGCTGGCGTAGGATACTCCGCCGTGGGGATGCCGTGGACCGTCACGTTCTTGCCCGCCGTCGCAAAGATCTCCCGCGCGAAGCCGTCCCATCCGGTATCGGGCCAGCCGCTGAAATGGTGGATGCCCGAAGCACCCCCGCCCGAATGCAGCTGACCGGCGATCCGCCAGACTGCTTTCGCGATCTCCCCCGCCGGGGTGGGACCGCCCCGCTGGTCAGACACGATATCGAGCCTGTCGCGACCCTCGGCGAGCCGCAGCATGGTTTTCACGAAATTCGCCCCATGCGCGGAAAACACCCATGACGTGCGCAGGATCACATGGCGCCCCCCGGCCTCCGCGATCTCTCGCTCCCCGGCCAGTTTGCTGCGGCCATAGGCGTTGAGCGGGCCGGTCTCGTCCTCCGGGGTGAAGGGTGCGTTGCCGGAGCCGTCGAAAACGTAGTCGGTCGAAAGATGCACGAAGGGCAGGCCCCGGGCCGCTGCGGCGCGCGCCATGGCCCCGGGGGCGGCACCGTTGATCACGGTCGCGAGCGTCTCTTCATCCTCTGCCCGGTCCACGGCAGTATAGGCCGCGGCGTTGATCACGACATCGGCCTGTGCACCCGTGACAGCTTCGGCGCAGGCAGCCGGGTCACTCAAATCCGCGTCTGCCCGTGCCAGTGCGGTGAGCTGCACGCCATCCGGCAGATGCCGGGCCAGTTCCCGCGCCACCTGCCCGGTCGTTCCAAAGACCAGCGCCCTCACCCGCCCTGCCCCAGTCTCTGCCCGACGCCATCCCGCGCCAGCAGCGTTTCCCACCAGCCGCGGTTGTCCAGATACCAGTCTACCGTGCTGCGCAGACCCTCTTCGAGCGCGACCGAAGGCCGCCAGCCAAGTTCCTCGCGGACGCGGGTCGGATCGATCGCATAGCGCCGGTCATGCCCCGGCCTGTCGCTGACGAAGGTGATCAGATCGGCAGAACTCCGATCCTCTCCCAACCGCGCATCGACGATGCCACAAATGCTCCGCACAAGGTCGATGTTGCGCGCTTCGTTCTCGCCCCCGATGTTGTAGGACCGCCCGTTCTCGCCCCGGGCGAGCACCGCCAGCAAGGCGTCGGCGTGGTCCTCCACATAGAGCCAATCGCGCACATTCGCCCCATCCCCGTAGACGGGAATGGGCTCCCGCGCGAGCGCCCGCAGGATCACTACCGGGATCAGCTTTTCGGGAAACTGGTAAGGGCCATAGTTGTTGGAGCAATTGCTCAGCACCACCGGCAATCCGTAGGTCTCATGCCAGGCCCGGACGAGGTGATCGCTCGCTGCTTTCGACGCTGAATAGGGGCTGTTGGGCGCATATGGGGACGTTTCGGTAAAAAATCCCTCCGCCCCGAGAGAGCCGAAAACCTCATCGGTAGAGACGTGGTGAAAGCGGAAACCCTCCGGTCTGCCCCGGGCCATCCAATAGGCGCGGGCCGCTTCCAGCAGGTTGTAGGTGCCTGTGATATTCGTCTCGATAAAGTCGCCCGGCCCGTCGATGGACCGGTCCACATGGGACTCCGCCGCCAGATGCATCACCGCGTCGGGCTGGTGGTCCACAAGGATCCTGTCCAGCGTTGCCCGGTCCCGAATATCCGCTTTCTCGAACCGATAGGCCGGGTCGTCCTGCACAGGGGTGAGGTTTGCGGGACAGGACGCATAGGTCAGCGCATCGAGGTTTATAACCTCATGCCCCCGCGCGATGGCCTGACGCACCACCGCCGACCCGATGAACCCCGCGCCCCCCGTGACCAGTATCTTCATGCCGCATCTTCCCAGCGGAAGGGCGATGTAACCTCGCCAATGTAGGGTGCCTTGCTGTCCTTTTCGCTCAGAAGCGCCGCGTCAGGGTCTATCCCCCAGTCGATACCGATGTCCGGATCGTCGAACCGGACCGCCGCGTCACATTCGGGCGCATAGGCATCGGTGCATTTGTAGATGATCTCCGTATCGGCCTCGCGCGTCACGAACCCATGCAGAAAGCCCGCCGGAATCCAGAGCTGGCGCCCGTTCTCGAAGCTGAGCTCGACACCGACCCATTGCGCGAAGGTCGGGCTGCCCTGCCGGAAATCCACCGCCACGTCCCAAAGCGCCCCGCGCCCGCAGCGGACGAGCTTGCCCTGCGCATGGGGCGGTGTCTGGTAATGCAGCCCCCGCACCGTACCCGCCTGATGCGACATGCTGTGATTGTCCTGCACGAAATCGGCGTGGATACCGTGTTCGGCCAGCCGCGCGCGGTTCCAGCTTTCGCTGAAAAAACCGCGCTGATCGGTGAAACGCGCCGGTGTCAGGATTATGACCCCCGGCAGGGCCGTCTCTTCGATCTTCATTACTGGCTCCATCACTATCGGTCGGTGCAACCGCTAGCAACTTCCCGGTACCAAGTCCATCTGGCGAACGCTCAATACCACTGACCTGTGACACTCAGGTTCAACGTCACTGTCCCCGGCCCCGCAGGCTGCGGCAGGTGCAAAACCCACGCGCCCGCATCCGTCCAGAGCGCAAGGTCCGCCAGCACCTGACGCTTGGTGGCGTCGCCCGCTTCGGCGGCATCGGCCCCGGCCACCGCTCCGGCCAGTACCGAGGCGGGCAATTGCGGATAGGCAAAGCTCTGGGCCGCGCTCTCGTTCATGTCGAATGTGACCCGGCGGGTCATCATCATGGTCCCGTCCGCCCATTTCACCACGCGACCCCCGGCCCCGTCGACGGATTCGATGACCGCGCCGGTCGCAGTGCCGCCGGTCTGGGAAACCGTACCCACCACATCGCCGCGCAGCAGCCCGTGTTCGGCCAGCATCAGCCGCCCGGGCGTGGCATCCGCCGCATCTTGCTGCACGGCATCGCCCGTCACCCCGCCCGTGGCCGGGTCGAAGGCCAGCGCGGTACGCCAGGCGGCGCCATCGGCGCTCAACTTGACGGCAAAGCCATCATCCCCGGCCAGCCCCATCTCCGCCCGGCCCGAATAGCCGGTCTGGAACAGCAGCGACGCGGTGTCGCCCGGCGTGGCCTTGTTGATCCGCAACCGGTGATCGGCACCGTCATGGGTCAAGAGCGTACCTTCGGCGGCAACGGCTAGGCGGGTCTGCGCGTCGGCGGTGGCGTTCACGCCCCACCGCCCCGGCGCCATCTCTCGCCAATCACTGCCGTCGAAGGCCGCCCACGTCCCAGCCTCCCGCAGCCATGCCGTCCAGCCGACTGCGGGGACGAAAAACTGCCACGCCCCGTCGACAAAGACCGCCACGGCATTGTCCTGCCCTTGCCAATCGCCGGTCGCCCCGCTAGCAACCAGCAGGCGCTGACCCTCCTGCGGATCGGCGGGCGGCGCGCTTTCGCCCGGCCCCGGAACGGAAAGCTGAACGGATGCGTCGAGCATCCGCAAAGCCTCGTTATGGGTCACATGTTTCTGAGCCTGCGCGGGCTGCAGATACGGAAGGTCGAGAAGCGGCGAGTTTTCAGACATCGGGCGTGCTCCGAAAGATTTGCGGGGCCGTCAGTAACCTGAGCGACCGTCAGCATCGCCTTAACCCGCCGTGCGCCGCTCACCCCTGGCGCGCAACGGGCGGGCGTGGAATCGCCTTCCCGCTGGTAGTGCCCTGCACCCGCTACTAGACTACCCGCGCAAGACCATGACGGGGATCGCGGATGCAAAACGACACCGACGCTGACAGACAGCTGCTGCAGGAACTTTTTGACGCAGCGGTCACCGCGGCCCTGCCCGAAACGGCTCTGTCACGGCATCTTCCGCCCCCGCCCAAGGGACGAACCGTGGTGATCGGGGCCGGAAAGGGGGCAGCACAACTGGCCCGCACGCTAGACGAAAAGTGGCAGGGCGCGCTTTCGGGCGTGGTCGTCACCCGCTACGGCTATGGGGAAAAAGCGGGCCGGATCGACATTCT
>NZ_LWEX01000128.1 GCF_001634885.1 Sulfitobacter sp. HI0040
TGCCGCATCCCCCATTGCTTTACGGTAGGCAGAGAGGGTGGCGCGCGCCTTGTTCGCGGTGGCAATCCCATAAGGGGTACCCAAGCCGTGGAATTCGATGGTCTGCGCGATAACCGGCATCAGTCGGTCCATCTCGGCAGCGAGTTCATCAGCGGCCAACAGCGCGGTCTCCATCTCAGGGACGCGGGCTATGCGGCGGGCGTTGGCAATAGCAGTTTCATCATCAGGACCGACTACCTCTGCCATTCTCCATGGATGGGCATTTCCGGGAGCGTAGACCGCAATTTCTGAAAAAGTGCCGTGACCAACTGCGAAATACTTTGGGTCATTCCACTGCCAATACCCCGGCGTGCCTGCCTCGCGATCTTGCTTGATCTTGTCGATCAGGCTCATGCCGCATCCCCCCATTCAGCCTGACGTGCGTCGTAGGCTGCATCGCAATCGCAATCCTCATGGCCGCAGGTTTCACACTTGGCCCAGCGGTTGGGGTCGATGTTGCGCTCTGCGAAGAAAACGGCGGTGGCATCGGAGACACCGATAGCCGCGCCCCGGTCGTTGCGTTCGATGCACTCAACGCGGACCTCGCAACCGTACTTTTCGAAGGCTTCGGCGGCCGCATCGAAGGCGTCGGAGCGGTCAGGGCCGTGTTCCATGGTGAGCGCTTCGGTGCGGTCAGGCCACTGGACGAAAACGATGTAGGTGAACTCGGGCAGTTTCATTACACGGCCCCCATGTTTGTGTGACGAATAATGCGGCGATAGATCGTGCGCAGCCGGGCGGCGACGTGGACTGGCAGAACGTTCATGTCCTGATAGGTCCAAGCGCAGGTCAAGGCACGGGGTCCATGTCTTCCGGTTCTCTTCTCCCATTACATTCGTTCCGCAAAGGCGTTGCGAAAACTCGTTGCAAGCTCGGGGTCGTTGTGATGCAGCATGAACTCGTTACGGTTCGCGAATACCGCGTCCCGATCCGGTACAACCTGCTCCACCAACACCGCCAACTCAGGATTGCGGGGACGCTTGCACTCGTTACGGAGCATGGTCAGGTAGCCGCGACAGACGTGCGCTGTCTGCGCCTGTTCCTGCGCCCGCGCACTGGACCAGTTGACCCGCATGTGACAGGGTAGGGGAATCTCTCCATGTCCTGCCGAGGTCAGGAACTCCCAAGGGTCGCCCGAACAGATTCCGAGATAGCCGGGGGCCGAAGATCTCTTGAAGGGACATTCGCGGCAAAGGACCTTGCACATTTCACGGGCCGGGCCGTGAGGGCCTCGATAAACGCGCTCAACGGCCTTCTCTGCTAGCTTGATCCGAAATGCGTCAGTCATGTGTCTCTCCCATTCGCTGATGAGCGGTATGGGGAGAGTGTACGCATGATGCGAACGATAGGTCAAGCGCAAAATGCGCACGTTGTACTTATTTAGCGTTCACACCGGAGCAGGCGTGCTATACGATTCGCATAGAAAAGCCCGCACGGGGCGGGCTGTTTCGTATCATGAGGAATTTCCGATGGTTGTGCTTGCTTTGATCACCCTGCTGAATCTGGCGATCCTTGCCGGGAATATCGCCTTGCTTCTATGGCATCTGCGACGGCGCGTAGATTTTCAACAAGAGACTGTCGCGCTTGCTCTTCAATCTGTTCAAAAGAAGTATCGGGCACAAAAGGCATTTGCGCAATAACCGCCCAGTCTACGGTACCGAAGATGTCCATCTCGGTTTCGGGCAGGGTCGGGATCGTGGCGCGGATCACCATGCACTCATTAGCGCCATCTTCGTCGCGCCTACGGCTTAACCTGATCGTGGGCGCATCATACAAAACCATCATTTCTCATTTTCCCTTATCGTTGGTTCGAGTTCACCTCCACGCCACATTCACACCTTCCGCCCGTACCAAAGCACCTTCCCGATGACGTTCAGATCGGCCAAGGCGGCTTCCACGGGCGGATAGGCCTTGTTGTCGGAGATGAGCATGACGTGCCCGCTCTTCGCCGCCATCCCGGCCCGCTTGACCAGTAGCGTGTCGTTGTGGCGCAGCACGAATAGACCCTCGAAGCCCATGTGCGTCTTGGACATATCGACCAGCACAATGTCGTCATCCACAAGCGTCGGCTCCATGCTTTCGCCTTTGACGCTGATGATGGCGAGGTTTTGCGGGGGGCTGCTGGTCAGGCGCTTCAAGTAGTCAGGCGGGAAGGCGAGGCTGTGCGTCTGTTCTTCGTAGTCCACAAGCGCCCCAAACCCCGCACTCGCGGAAACATCGTAAACAGGAACCAGTGACTGCCCGTTTTCTGCAGGGGCATCCGCTTCGATCCTAGTGGGCAGAACGCTGTTGAAGGTTGAGTGGTCTCTTATTTCGCCCAACGTCAGATCATAGACCTCTTCGCGCGGCACCCCTAGAGGCTCCACCACATTTGCGATGGAGGCTGCAATCTTCGGAGGTAGGGACTTATCCTTTATCCGCTGCTCATAATGGCTGTAACCGGACGGACTCATGCCAAGATGGGCCGCCATTGCCCTTACTGACAGCCCAGCTCTTTCGCGGATACTCTTTACCGCGTTCCTCAATGCATCAGCGTTTTCCATGCGCTCAGATTGCGCACAAAACCGCGCGGAAGTATGTCCGCAATATGCGCTTGCATTTTGTCCGCTTTGTGCGCATGATGCGGACATGACCTATGTAAACCACATCATCGAAGCGTTCGGAGGGGTCCGACCCATGGCGGCAGCTATCGGGAAAGAGCCGTCCACCGTCCAATCGTGGAAGGTGCGCGGCAGTATCCCAGACGCACAGAAAACTCTGATCTGGGAGAAGGCGCGGGAGCAAGGCGTGACTCTCGCTCCGGCGCACTTCCTGCCGTTTGATGTGGCCGCGTCCGACGACGCAGCCTGAACAGGGGAAGCGCCTCCGTACACTCGGCGCTTTCCATTACAGAAGATGACCATAACCGCTGCCATGCTTCAAATGTGCGCCGCAGCGACCCAGACACAAAGAAAACAGGGTTGCCATGAACCATCGAGCCATCATCAACAGCCACATGCAGGCGCTTATCGACGGCTTCTATCACAGCCTCGACGCGGCCTGCGAACAGATCAACGCCCGCAACGGCTCCACCGTCTGCAAGGGCACCATGTCGCGTCGCCTCAATGGCGACTTCGGCTGGCCTGTGGAGGACGTGATTGCGCTGGAGGATGGGGCAGGGCGCTACCCTGTGACCCGCCGCATGGCAAACCGCCTGACGGACAAGGAGCGCGCCGCTGCCTGCATCTACGAGGCGTCTGGCGCTGCCTCCAAGGAGGCCGGGGAAGCCGTCTCAGCCGCCCTCCGCGCCGCACAGTCTGCCGATGCCGGACATACCGCAGGGGCGATCCGCGAGGCCGAGGAAGGCATGCAAGCCCTCAGTGACCTGCGCGACAGCCTGACCGCCCACGTCCAGCCCATCAAGAGGGGCGCGGCATGAAGTCGAAGTTCCACAATTTCAGCGCAACCGACCTTGGCGGATCATTTTCCTGCAACTGCATCGGGCCGCAACCGGGATACCCGCGCTGCCCCTGCGGTATGCGGAACCTGATCCAGCGGGATGGCAGGTGGATTCAGCCTGAGCAGGACCTAGGGCCGGCAGTGAAGCCCGAGGACGCGGCATGAAGCTGGTATCCAGCATTAAAGGCGTTCGGATTGATCGCGAGATAAGGGACGGGTGCCACGTCCTGATCCAGTTGATGGAGTGCCACACCTGCGAAGAGGTGGCGAAGTTTGGCCCCAGCCACCAAGGGTCCGCCTTTCCCGAAGAATTCATTTTCAAGAAAGCCCGGCAAATAGGCTGGCTTCCCAAGAAAAACGGCAGGCACTCCTGCCCCAACTGTCAGGAGGTTCACAAGGTGCCCGATGAAGCCCCCCGTGAAATGACAATCCCGGAACGCCGGAAGATTTTCCGGGAGATTGACGAAAATTACGACGAGGCCAACAGCCGTTACGTGGACAAGGCGACGGATAACACCATCGCCGTCAAACTGGGCGTCCCGCGTAAGTGGGTGGAGGATATCAGGGCGGAAAACTTTGGTCCGTCTGGCGTGAACACTGAAATGGAACGTGTCGCCAGCGCTATCGCCCGGATTACCGCACAACTGACCGACGCGATTAACGACTGCATGGAGGCAGCGGCGAAGGCGGAAGACCTCAAGAAAGAAGCGGATGAAGCCAGAGGCACACTTGAGCAAATCAAGAAGTCGGTTGGCCCGAGGCGGGTAGCATGAGCGCACCTGACATCCCCAGATCAAGCGACGAGCGGCTCCTGATGATGCTCGACCTGCGGGAAGCGGAAGGGCTGACCGCGAAAGAGGTTGGCGAGCGGTTCGGGGTGTCAAAGTCCGCCGTTCTGAATGCCGTCAGCCGCGTCCTGAAAGCAGAGGTTTCCTGCGCATGTACCAAGCCAGAGAACCAAGACGGGGCCATGGGCCGGAGGTGGTGGAAATGACCACGCCCGAACTGACAGCCGCAGAGCGCATCCGGGTCTACGCCGCAAGCGGTGGTGGAGCGCATTTCGACAACCAGACGCTCTATCACATTGCGACGGAGATTGAGCAGGCCGAAGAGGCGCTGGCCCGGGCTAAAGAACTCCATGCCTGCGTGGAGAGGGCAATCAATCAGGCGAAGCGCCGGATGGCTGTTATCGCCTGCGCAACATCTGTCGCGGCGTTGACCATGATCGCATGGGGGCTGTCTTGACCACCTGTCCCCAGCCCAACTGCCCCTACACCTTAGACGACCAGTGCGGAATGCCGGGATGCCCCGGGCGGTTCCGCAGGACCGCAACTCATTCTCAGCCAGAGGGCACCGCATGCGCCCTACTCGCGGCGAAAGGGGGCAGCCGCTGGCTGAGAAGCCCCCATACCCTCCCTGTCAACTTCCCCGGCGCTTCGGTGCCGGGGGCTTTTCAGCGGACCAACCACATGGAGACGATATGAGCGATGCATTTTGGATGGTGAAGGGCAACGGCCCGGCCACTTTTCAACACGACACAAGAGAGCAGGCCGAGCGCGAGGCAGAGCGGCTGGCCCGGCAGAACCCCGGTCGGAAATTCTACGTGCTGGAAACAGTCTGCGGGTTCGTCAAGGACGATGTGCGCAAATTTGGTCTGGATGTAGAACCCTACAATCCCTTTTAGCCGCGAGGAAAACAGACATGGATTTCCACGACAATCATGGAGGCACATTCTGATGGCCGGTTCCGTTAATCGTGTTGTCCTGCTGGGGAATCTGGGGGCCGATCCTGAAATCAGGACATTCGGCAATGGCGGCAAAGTTGCCAACCTACGCATCGCCACGTCCGAAACCTGGAAGGACAAATCCACAGGCGAGCGCAAAGAGCGCACTGAGTGGCATTCGGTCGCCATTTTCACCGAGGGCCTTGTCCGCGTGGCGGAGCAGTACCTCAAGAAGGGCAGCAAGGTCTATATCGAGGGCCAGTTGCAGACGCGTCGTTGGCAGGACCAATCCGGTCAGGACCGCTACAGCACCGAAGTCGTGCTCAGGGTTTCGGCGGCACGCTGACCATGCTGGACGGGCGTAGCGACGGCGGCGGCTCACAGTCTCAGGACAGCGGGCAGGGCGGCTATGGCCAGTCGCAGGATAGCGGCGGGGGCCGTGACCTCGATGACGATGATCTGCCATTATGATGCCCGGCTCAGTCCGCAGAGAGGGCGACGAGGCGGTCATACGCTTCCCCATCAGTGACCTCCACACCTACCGCGTGGTGTTCGCCCCGTGCCCCTGCAAAGCGACGAAATCAAACGCAACCACCGAACTGCGTACCCGGATCGACAAGGCACTGGCGCGCCTCGAAGCGGGGAAATGACATGAACTCACAGACCCAGCAAATCTTAGCCCACCTCAAGGCAGGCAGGCCGATCACGCCCATTGAGGCGTTGGACGAATACGGCTGCTTTCGCCTCAGCGGCAGGATCTACGACCTTCGCCAAGAGGGCCACACCATTACCCGCGACATGGTGGAGACCCCCCCACCGGCAAGCGCGTTGCCCAGTACCGGATGGAGGCGTGATGGACACCCGCGTCAAGAACATCAAGCGCATCACCTCGATTGCCGAACTGGATGGGTACGAGGCCCAAGCCAAGAAGCGCGGCCTTTTGCCGGAGGAAATGCGCGCCCTCCACGAAAAGCGTGCCGAACTCACCCCACAAAAAAGGAGGCGGAAATGAATGTATTATCGGTACTTCAAAGAGTCAAAGCAGGATCAACTGTACTCGTAACGCTACCCTGCCGGGATGGCCACGATAAGACTTACAGCCTTTCTGATGGGACCGCTGTATCGCGGTCACAATTCACGAAGATCAAGCCGTTCTTAGCCCCGATGGACGCTGGCCTTTTGCCCGACTCTGAGCCGCAAACCTATAAGTGGTCGGGGTGATAAATGGCCCCCCTCAAAGGCAAGCTGCAATCATTCTCTGTGCCATTCCCGCCCGCGCTTCTGTCCCCGAACAGCCGCGCCCATTGGGGTGCGATCAACAAGGCGAAGAAAGCGTATCAGCGCGCCGTCTGGGCAGTCATGAAGGAGCAGAAGGTGCGCCGCATGGAGGACGCCAGCATCACCATAGAAATGACGTTCTATCCGCCCGCAAACTACGCCTATGACGACGACAACCTGATTGCCCGCATGAAGTACGGGCGCGACACCATCGCCAGCGTCATCGGCGTGGATGACCGCATATTCCGGCAGGCCATACCCATCATTTCCAGCGCAGAGCCGCCACATGGCCGGGTGCAGATCACCCTGCGTCCGATCCTCGTAGACGTGCCGGTCAGGGGGGTGGTGTCGTGAGAGGCTACGTTTACATCATGAGCAATCCGTCAATGCCGGGGCTGGTCAAGATTGGCCGGACAACGCGCAGTGTAGAGCAGCGCGCAAACGAACTCTGGCAGACAGGCGTTCCTACGCCGTTTGTGGTGGAGTTCAGCATCCTAAGCCCAGACTGCGAAGGCATGGAGTTGCGTGCTCATGAGTTCTTTCACGAATCCCGCGTCGACGGGTCACGCGAATTTTTTAGAGTTAGCCCCGGCGTTGCTTTTCTCCAATTGCAGAACGACTTGTACTTTCAAGTTGAGAGCATTGTGGAAGAGTACATACCCGGGCATTCTGTGGTTGAGGATGAAATGATATTGGACGGCTCTTTCCCGTCAATTCTCGCCACGCACTTCAATATGCACACATTTCAGATGGTGGATGCTTACCAGTATCTGACACCAGAAGACATGTCTCCAGCAGTAGAACGCATGGCGAAAGACTTGGCTGGCGAAGAAAAAATGGTTTTCCCCCGCCCCCTATTAAAAGACGCCCCAGAAACAGGAGGTCACACTAATGGCCCGCATTAGGTCCGTGCATCCCGGCTTCTTCACTGACGAGAATATCGTAGAGGTTTCGGCCTTGGCGCGTCTCTTATTAATCGGGCTTGGCGTTGAGGCTGACGACAAGGGCCTTTTCCCATGGAAGGCCAAGACGCTTAAGATGCGCATCTACCCCGCAGACAACGTGGATATGAACGCCCTGCTTTCCGAACTGGAGGCCGAGGGGCTTATCAAGCGTTACGAATTTGATGGCAAGCATTACGGTGCTATTCGGAATTTTCGTAAGCACCAGCGCCCCAAATCTCCGAATGACTTGCACCCATGCCCGCATGAAATCCTGAAATATGTAGGGCTAGAGGCGTCTGGTTCCGGCAACGGCGATACGCCAACTGATCCCACTCCCCCAATCGGCGAAGATGATGAAGGGCAATTTCCCCAAAAGGGAGAAAACACAATTCAGATGGAGGATGGAGGATGGAGGGGAAGTTTCTCTAACGAGAAACAAGTCGATTTTGCTGATTTTTGGAAAGCATGGCCTGACAAGGTTTCTAAGCAAAAAGCGCAAGAGGCGTGGGTACAAGTTCCCCATGATGAGCGGGCGCTTGCGGCCAGTACTTGCGCCGCGTGGCACAAGGCGTGGAAGGCCAGCCACCCAAGTTCCGCCAATATTTCCCCAGCAACTTTCCTGATTGAGCGCCGATGGACTGACGAGGGGTTCTCGGCGAAGTCCCACGTATCCGAAGGCGACACCCTGAAATACTGGGCAGACCGGATTAACAGCAATGCCTTCATGGCCGAAGGTTCAATCAAGGCCACCACCGCCCGCGCTCTTGTGGAACGCGGCCTCGTCACCCCCGAAAAACTGAAAGAGAGAGGAATAGCAGCATGACCCCCTCCGAAACATGGGAGCAGATGAAGGTACGCCACGCCCGGGAGGAACTGGCAAAACTGGACCAGATCGCCACCGACGCTTACTGCCGGGGGCAGGCCGGTGCCGCGCCAAGCCGGGCGGACCGCCCCATGCAGATCATCTACAGCTACGCCAGAGAGGCCGGTGTGTCCGTGGATATGCTCAGAGGCGGCGACCGGACCAAGCGGGCCTGCAGGCATCGCCATGAGGTGATGCTGAGACTGAAGGAGGAGACCGACCTTTCGTTGCCCGCTATCGGGCGGCTGCTCGGTGGCCGGGACCACACCACGATCATGAACGGGATCGAGCGGGCCAAGGCCAAGCGGGAGGCCGCGCAATGATCGGCATCACCCCACAATCCCTGACCCACCAGATGCGCGGACTGCGTATGCCCGTGACAACCGAACTGGCGCTGCAGGACGCGCTGGAAGAATGGCTAAACAGCACAGGCACGGCCTTCGAACGCGAAGTGCGCATGGGGCCGAAAGACCGCATCGACTTCATGGTGGCCGACACCATCGGCATCGAGGTGAAAACTAGATACCCGCGCCGCCAAATCTATCGCCAGCTGGAACGCTACTGCGAAGGCGACCGGCTGACCGGATTGATACTGGTCACTGGCACATACCTTGGCCTGCCCGATCAGATTCACGGGGTGCCGCTGTTCCTCGTCTCATTGGGGAGGAGCGCATTGTGACCATCACCTATGGAACCCTGAACCTTGGGGAAAACCCGCCGCACTGGCGTATCACCGACCTTCAGCCGCACGTCTCAATCGCCTTCAAGCGCCTGTTCACAAAGGTGCCGAAGACCGCGCAGGAAATAGTTCTGACCGACACCGACGAAAACCGCGCGGACCTACACTGGTTCATGCAGCGCTACCCCCTGAAGCACACCCATGAAGCCGACCTGACTGCCGGTGTCGAACGCATCACGACGAAAGCCGCCGAACGCGAACGCATCCTGATGCCAGACTGGAAGCCCGCGACAGTATCGGGATTTATGGAAGGCCGACAGCCCTATGGCTATCAGCAGCAAGCAGCAGCGCTGACAATTCAGAACCCGAACCTGCTGCTAGGCGATGACCTTGGCCTTGGTAAGACGATTTCCGCCTTGTGCACACTGACCAGCGGCGCACCACTGCCAGCCGCCATCGTGGTGCAGCCTCACCTTGCCGGGCAATGGGCCGACCGCGCGGAGGAGTTCACGAACCTTCGCACGCACATCATCAAGGGTACCAAACCATACGACCTGCCGATGGCCGATGCCTATGTTTTCAAGTATTCGAACATCGCTGGATGGACCGATGTCATCAACACGGGCCTGTTCCGCACGGTCATTTACGATGAAGTGCAGGAACTCCGCACCGGCAGGGGCACTGCCAAGGGTGTCGCTGCAGACCTGCTGTCTTCAACCGCCGATGTGTCGATGGGCCTGACCGCCACACCGATCTACAACTACGGCGATGAAATTTTCAACGTGATGCAGTTCATCGAACCGGGCCTTTTGGGTGACCGCGATGAATTCATGCGCGAATGGTGCGATTGGGGGAAGACGGTCAAAAACCCGGACGCCCTTGGCACCTACCTGCGCGACAAGGGGTATTTCCTGCGCCGCACCGAATTCGATGAAACGGTGTCGGCACAGATGCCACCCTTGAACACGGTCGATTGGGAAGTGGGCTGGAACGAGGGGGCAGCACAGGACGCCGAAGACCTGTTCAAGATGCTGGCGATGACCGTTTTGGAAGGGTCATTTGTGAAGGCCGGACAGGCCGCGCGGGAACTGGACATGAAGATGCGCCTGCTAACAGGCGTGGCTAAGGCCGACTCCGTTGCGGCCTATGTGGACCTGCTGTTGCGCGACAGCCCCCGCGTGCTGCTGGCAGGCTGGCACCGCGATGTCTATGACATCTGGAACCGCGCACTGCAGCACCACAACCCGGTCATGTACACCGGGACAGAAAGCCCCGCAGGCAAGCGCCGAAACGTCGAACGCTTCACCAAGGGCGATGCCCGCGTGATGATGATTTCCCTGCGGTCTGGCGCTGGCCTTGACGGCCTGCAGGAATACTGCAGCGACGTGGTGTTTGGCGAACTGGATTGGTCACCGCAGGTGCACAAACAGGTCATCGGCAGATTGCGCCGCCCCGGTCAGACCAGACAAGTCACCGCACACTACCTGCACACCGCTGGCGGCAGCGATCCTGTCATCATGGATATGCTAGGAGTCAAGGCCGACCAAAGCCGGGGCATCACCGACCCGATGCTGGGTTTCGGTGCTAAACAGATGGATGACAGCCGCATTCGCAAGCTGGCCATGGCTGTCTTAGAAAAAGAGGTCGTGCAATGATAAACGCAGCCATTCTCCGCCCCGAAAACGTCGACCCGCTCACCGACCTCTGGGCCAGCGTCATCCTCCGGGCCGTACTGGACGCGCACAGCACCAGCGAGCAGCGCGAAGAGCGACACGCCCGCAGGCGCGCGCGCATATGGCTGGAGGGCCGAACCGAGGACTTCCGTATTGTCTGCGCACTGGCTGGCTTCGACCCCGACTTCATCCGGGACGGCTGGGCTTCTGGCAGGATCACCCCGGAGCGGCTCACTCTGAAGGGCCGCCGCATGGAGTCCGCGGCATGACCCCGGCTCACAGCAACGGAAGGATGGAAGGGAAGATGATGAGACAGCTACTCACCCCCGCCATGCAGGCGCAGATAGACCAGTGCCGCAGGATGCTGGCCGAAGGAGCCAACCCACAGGACATGAGGGATTTGGGGTACGCTCAGGCCGCTATCAACGCGGCGATCAACGCTGAGAAATGAGCGACCATTGAGGCAGAACGAAGGGCAGGCAGAATGACAACATCACATGGCAAGGTACAAGCGCGGCTTTATGCGGTGCCTACAACAACCGCGATGATCCGCCCGCCCGGGGGCGACAGGATGAAGGGCGAGTGGGCTGTAGAGCAGCAGATAAAGGCCATGGGCTGCACAGTACACGACAGCCGCACCGTGGCGTTTATCCGCAAGGGTAAAGACAGGTATGCGCGCCCCGAGTACAGGCCATCCCTTCCCGGCTACGTGTTTGCAGAAATCCCTGACGAGGCTTTCGGTCGTGCCGTCCACGTACAAGGGGCGTGGGGAAGCGCCCTGCCTATCTATCAGGTAGAGAACCGCAACAAGCTAGAAACGACACCATACGAAGCCGCCATGGAGTTCTTCGCCGTGCTGGCGGAAAAGAGAGAGGAAGCTGAGCGCATCAAGCGCCGTGCTGATCTGGTGGCGGGCTTCGATCCCGGCGACCCGCTTGAAATCATCAGCGGCCCGTTCAAGGACTTGCTGGTCAGGTTCCAGCGCATGGTGAAAACCGCCCATGACATGCACCCGATGATTGAAGGCGAGATGACTTTGTTCGGTCGGCAGTCGCCCGTTCGCATTGACCCACTAGATGTTGTCAAGCGTTCTTAGATCGTGTATGTCTGGGGTGAAGCAGGCCTACCTTGGATATCTCCGGTTGTGCCAAACTCCAAGCGCCCCCGGAAACGGAACCGAGGATAGGGCGCTTGCAGCGCATTTTCACCGCATTGATGCGAGTGCAGACCAGCCGCCCACGACAAGACCCGGGAGGCTCTTGGGGCTAGACGAGATGGCCGCGTCTACTGCACTCACATGAGGGCGGTGGGGCTTCACACGGTAACGAGGGGCCTATCGCAGGATAACCCATCCGCCGCGCTCAACTCACGGGCAGCCAAGCGCGCCGGAACACCCCAGAGTGGCCTACAGGCCTCGGGCGGAAACGCAATCATGGGCCGGGGGGCTGCCCGCCCTGCATCAACGACATGAGGCGCTATGGGGTCGCACTCACTAACCACAACGCAGCGTGGCCTAGGCTGGGAGTGGCAGAAGCTACGCCTTCGGATTCTCCGCCGTGATGATTACCTATGCCAGCCATGCTGGAAGGCAGGCCGACCGACAGAGGCGACGGAGGTAGATCACATCATCCCTCGCCACAAGGACGGCGACGACGAAGAAGAAAACCTCCAAGCGATATGCACGGACTGCCATAAGGCTAAGACCCGCGCAGACGCAGGCTACAGACCCACCATAGGCGCTGATGGGTGGCCGATAGGCTGATGCCCGAAACGGCGCTGTATGGGGCGCTCAGGGGGCGGGGGCTA
>NZ_LWEX01000129.1 GCF_001634885.1 Sulfitobacter sp. HI0040
CGGAACGACCGGCGTGCGGGCGGCTGTGGGCGGGGGCCGGGTGAGCCTCCCGTCGCAGGGGTTGATCGAGGCGTAGCGGGGGCGCTGCCCCCGGACCCCCGGGATTTTCGGCCATTTGGAAATACGGAGGGCGCGTCAGAGTTTGCGTAAGTATTCGGCGGTGAAGCTGCGATAGCTCGGCGAGAGGGAAGCCAGATGCGCGCGAATGTCCTGATGCAGGGCCGGGAGGGCGTGGAACGGTACGGCGGGCATGGCGTGATGTTCGGCGTGAAAGGGCATGTTCCACGCGAGAAACCGCACCGCCCGGTTCGTGAGCGTCGTCCGCGTGTTTTCCAGCATGTTCGCGACCGGCGGGCAATGACCATGCTCTGCCAGCAGGTAGAGCCGCAAAATGGGTTGGCCCAGCAACGCGGGCAGGATCCACAGCCAGAACACCGCGGGGCTGAACAGTAGCGAGAGCAGCAATCCGGCGTAGAGCGCAAGCAGGATACGCGCCTCTTGCCGCATCCGGGCATGGCGGCGTTCCGGCAGGTAGGGCGCGTCGATCCGGCCTGCGGCATTGCGGAACAGTGTTTTCAGGTTGCCGGTCCAGTAGCCCCAGCCGGACAAGTAGATCAGATAGTCGCGCCAGGTCGTGGGCCGGGGATGGCCTGCAATCTCGGGATCGCGCTCCGGGTCGTTGGTGTATTTGTGATGCGCGAGGTGGAAATACCGGAACCAGGTGAAGGGCAGAAGCAGGGGAAGCGACAGCGCGTGGCCCACTACGTCGCTGATCCAGGGCCGGGCGAAGGGCGTGGCATGGGTACATTCATGGCTGAGCGTAAAGAGGAACATCAGCACGATGCCATAGGGCAGCAGCAGCACGGGCCAGAAGGGGCCACCGAAGCCGATATAGGCACCCATTGCCAGCAGAAGGCCCAGATGCCCCGCCAGATGCTTCAGCCCGGCGGCATCCGACCGGCGGTGAAGTGCTGCCTTTTGCTGGGGCGGCAGTGTGGCGATGAACGCGCGGTGATCCATATGGCCAAGGTGCGCCTGAGATTGGCCTTGCGCAAGGGCGGGATGCGTCAGAGCCGCTTCTGGAAGAAGCACAGATGCGGCAGCATTTCTTCGGGAATCGGTTGGTAGGGACCGGTTTCGACAAACCCCAGCCCGGCGTAAAGGCGGCGGGCCGCATCGAAGGCGCGCGAAGTGTCCAGCACAACCCGGTCAAAGCCGTCCCGCCGGGCCTGTACGACGAGTTGCGCGCAAATCTGCCGCGCGATGCCCAGACCCCGGGCCGCATCGCTGACATAAACGCGTTTGATCTCAGCTGTCGCGTCATCGAGCGGTTGGGTCATGCCGCAGCCCACCGGGGTATCGCCTTGCCGTGCGAGCAGGATGATCCCCCGCGGGCGGGCATGGATATGCGCAAGCTCCCCCATCAGCGCTTCGTATTTCGCGGGCGGATAGAAAACTTCGGTGAGGCGGCGTTCCACCGGGGCGAAGTTTTCGAGATAGGCGCGGTAGGACCAGCACAGCGTCTGCACGGCGGCAAGCTCCGCCGCCGTGGTGGCCGGTGTGATGCTGACCCCAGCCGCCTTCACGATCAGCCGCGCAGGATCGACCGACCGGCGTATTCCGCGGTTTCGCCGAGCATTTCCTCGATCCGGATCAGTTGATTGTACTTGGCCAGCCGGTCCGACCGCGCGAGGCTGCCGGTCTTGATCTGCCCGCAGTTGGTGGCCACGGCCAGATCGGCGATGGTGGCATCCTCCGTCTCGCCGGAGCGGTGGGACATGACGTTGGTGAACCCGGCGCGATGGGCCATTTCCACGGCCTTCAGCGTTTCGGTCAGGCTGCCGATCTGGTTGACCTTGACCAGCATGGCATTGGCCGAGCGCCGCTCGATCCCCTGCGCGAGCCTTTCGGGGTTCGTCACGAAAAGGTCGTCACCCACCAGCTGGACCTTGTCCCCGATGGCGGCGGTCAGGGCTTTCCAACCGTCCCAATCGTCTTCGGACATGCCGTCCTCGATGGAAATGATCGGATAGTCCTTCACCAGCGCGGCAAGGTAATCCACATTCTCCTCACTGGAGAGGGTTTTGCCCTCCCCTGAGAGGACATAGGAGCCGTTCTTGAAGTATTCGGTGGCGGCGCAATCGAGGGCGAGGTGAATATCCTCTCCCGGTTTGTAGCCTGCTTTCTCGATGGATTTCAAAATGAAATCAAGCGCATCACGGGTGGAGCTGATGTTGGGGGCAAAGCCGCCCTCATCCCCGACCCCGGTCGCCAGCCCGGCGGCGGAAAGCTCTTTTTTCAACGTGTGAAAAACCTCCGCCCCCATGCGCACCGCATCGCGGATGTTTTCCGCGGCGACGGGCATGATCATGAATTCCTGAATGTCGATCGGGTTGTCGGCATGTTCGCCGCCGTTGATGATGTTCATCATCGGCACCGGCAGGACCCGGGCAGAGGTTCCCCCCACGTAGCGGTAAAGCGGCTGGGTGCAGTAATCGGCAGCGGCCTTGGCGGCAGCCAGCGACACGCCGAGGATCGCATTCGCCCCGAGGCGGGATTTGTTGTCGGTGCCGTCCAGCTCGATCATGATGCCGTCGATCTCGACCTGTTCTGTCGCGTCGATCCCCGCCAGCGCCTCGGCGATCTCGCCGTTCACGCTGGCACAGGCCTCCAGCACGCCCTTGCCGAAATAACGCGCCTTGTCCCCGTCGCGGCGTTCCACCGCCTCGTAGGCGCCCGTCGAGGCGCCGGAGGGCACTGCCGCCCGGCCCATGGTGCCGTCTTCCAGTGTCACGTCGACTTCGACGGTGGGGTTGCCGCGGCTGTCGAGGATTTCGCGGGCGTGGATGTCGACGATGGTGCTCATGTTGGGTCCTTTGGCGGGGGGTTTGGCGGCTTTTAGCCCGCGGGTGCGGGCTTGGAAAGGCTGGCGGCGGTGCGGCGGCCATGTTTGCGCTCACGCCAGACGGTGTAGATGCCCGAGGCCACGATGATCGCAGCCCCCAGCAGGGTGAGCCTGTCGGGGCTTTCCGCGAAGACGACGATGCCCACGATCAGCGCGAAGAGCATCCGCGAATAGCGGAAGGGCGTGACGAAGGAAACTTCGCCCACCCGCATGGCCGCCACGATGCCGTAGTAGGCGAAGACCCCGATGGTCACCGCGCCCGCAAGATATATCGCCTGCAGACCGTCCGGCAGCACCGCGGGTGTGGCGGCGAAGATCATCAGCAGGATACCGGCGGGTACCAGAACCACGAAGGCCAGAAAGCTCAGTTGCATGGACGATGTGCCCGGCAGCACGCGCCGCGTCGCCAGATCCCGCAGGGCGAGGCCCACGACCCCCAGTACCGCAAAGAGCGACCGTGCATCGAACCCTTCGAGCCCCGGGCGGATGATGAGCAGGACCCCCGCGAAGCCGACGGCGATAGCGCTCCAACGGCGCCAGCCCACGGGTTCGCGCAGAAACAGCGCCGCCCCCAGCGTCACCGCCAGCGGGGTGGCCTGCAGGATGGCCGAGGCGGAGGAGATCGGGGTGAGCGCGATGGCCGTCACGAAGCCGAGCGTGCCGGTGATCTCGCCTATGCCCCGCAGAAGGATCGGCAGGTTGGCCATGTCGGGCGACCACAGCGCCTTGCCCTGCGCCCGCAGGACCACGGCAAAGATGATCCCCCCGCCGAGGCCCAGCATGGCAATGATCTGCCCCACCGGCAGGGCGTCGGCGGTCAGCTTGATGAACATGTCCTCGATGGCGAAACCGGCCATGGCCGCGACCATCAGCAGGGCGCCGCGCAGATTGTCCATGGGTTCGCTCCTTCGCCGCAGGCTGTCCGTCTGCTCCGGGCCATGAACCTTTTGCACGGCAGGGGCAAGGGGTGGTGGCGGCGCCCTGCGCCCGGTGGTAGCCAGAGGCATGAGATGGCCAAACCCCGCGCACCCCATCGGTGATACGCTGCTGACCCTCGTGGTCGCGGCGGCAGGGGCGGCATTGTTCGCCGCCGTGTCAGCCCCGGTCTACATTCTGCTGGGCCCGGCGGTGGCCGTTACCGTC
>NZ_LWEX01000130.1 GCF_001634885.1 Sulfitobacter sp. HI0040
TTGCCGGAAACTTTCAGGCACGCCCGGGCCGGTGTTCTGGACGAAGATGATCGCCTCTTCCTTGATGCGCTCGATCCGGATCGTAACCTCGGTATCGGGATCCGAATATTTGCAGGCGTTGGAAATGAGGTTCGCCAATACCTGCTTGGTGCGACCGACATCCGCAAAGACGGTGATGTTGTCATCGGGCAGCTGCAGGGAAAGGGTATTCCGGTGGCCGACGGCAAAAGGCATCATCTCATCCACCGACGCCTTCGCGATCTCTGCGACATCCACGTTGTCGTAGTTGAAGACGATCTCCCCCGAAGAGATTTTCTCCAGATCCAAGATGTCGTTGACGATAGCAGTCAGGCGATCCGCGTTGGTCTTCGCGATCTCGATAAGCCGGGCGGAGGCCGGGGTCATCTTGTCGGCGGAATTCGCTTCGAAAAGGCCCAGCGCGCCCTTGATGGAAGTGAGCGGCGTGCGCAACTCGTGGCTTACGGTCGCGACGAATTCGCTCTTGATCTGGTCGAGTTTCTTCTGGTCGGTAATGTCGACGATCTGCGCGATATAGACATTCGTCTGCGCGTTCTTGTCAAAGGTCCATGAGACGTTGAACAGGCCCCAGCGGCGCGACCCGTCCTTTGAAATGATCTGGCGGTCGATCTGGTAGGTCTTTGATTTCCCCTCCGCCGTCAGGCGGGAAACCTGTTCGTACATCACCTTGATGTCTTCGCGTTCAAGCAGGTCGGCCAGCCGCATGCGCCCCATCAGCTCGGAGCGGTCGTAGCCGCAGAGCTTGCAGAGCGCGTCGTTGACGCCGATGAACCGCCCCCTTTCGTCCATCAGCGCCATGCCCACGGGCGCTTCCTCGATCACGAGGCGGAAGCGCTCCTCGCTCGCTTCCAGCGCGTTGCGGGAATGGTGCAGATCGGTCACGTCGGTCTGGGTGCCGACCAGCCGCAGGGCCGTACCCTCGCGGGAGCGTTTGACCACAACGGCATCGGACCGCATCCAGCGCCAGGAGCCGTCACCGAAGCGTACGCGGTATTCGACGGTTGACCGCTCGGTGAGCCCTTCGATGCAATCCCGGTCCGCCTGCGTCAGCTTGGGCAGATCTTCGGGATGGATCCGGGAAATGAAATGCGCCTGTGTGTCAAAATTATGGCTATGCACGGTGGTGCCCATGATCTGATGCCAAGTCTTTGACACCACGGATTCCCCGGTCACGAGATCGACGTCGAAGACGCCGATTTCCGCCCCGGAAATGGCAAGGTCATAGCGCCGCTTGGTCTCTTCGACCTCGAGCCGGGCGTTGATCTCGGTGGTGACGTCCCGCACGATGGCTGTCGTACGCGGCTCGTTGTCGGCGGTTGTCCACGGGTTCGTCTGAACGTCCAGCATCAGCCGCGTTCCGTCCCGCGCCGTGCCCCGCGCGTTGAACCCGTGGTGCGTCGGCTTTCTGGACAGCATTTCAAGGAAATCGTCGAAGGAACGGCCTTTCATCTCGGCATCTGAATAGCCGAAAACGTCCTGCGCCGCCTGATTGGTGAATAGAACGACGCCGCGCTGATCCAGCAGGAAAACGGCGGCGACCGCGTTCTCGATGATCGAACGGTTCTCGGCCTCCCGCGCGCCCAGCTGGCGGGACCGTAGATCGGCCACTTCGGAAATGGCGTGGTTGCGCAGGCGCAATGTCCGCAGGGACACCGCCAGAAGCACCGTCAGCGCGATCCCCGCAAAAAGGATGAGCAGCGGCAGGACCGTGCTATAGGCCTGATCAAAGCCCGGGGTACTGTTGAAGGCCACATGCCAGGTGCGGCCATAGAGATCGAGGTTATGGGCCGCCGCGAAACGCCCTTGCTCCGCCTCTGGCATCGCGCTGTCGAAAATCAGCGCCTCCGAGGCCGGCATGGGGCCGTCATAAACGGAAAGATCGTAGTTCCGTCCCTGGTTCGGGGTGAGCCCTGACAGAAGATTGGTGCCGATGAAGGGCGCATAGACCCAGCCCCGGAATTCACCCCTGTCTTCGGGCACCACGCCGTTTATCTCGTTCTGGTAAACGGGCCGCAGCAGCAGAAAGCCGGGTTGCCGGGTGCTGTCCTGCACCAGCAGGATACGCGGGGTGAGGCGCGGCTCGCCCGTGGCGCGCGCTTCCTCGGCGGCCCTGCGGCGTCCTTCCTCGAACCCGATGTCCAGACCGAGCGCCTGCCGATTGAGATCGAGAGGGGAGACAAATTTGATCAGGAGTTTCTCTTCCCGGTCGGTAATCGGGTGGATCTGGTAGCGGGGGTCCACTTCGTCCGCCACCTTTTCGAGAAAGGCGGGAATGTCCTCTTCCATCACGGGCACGATCAGGCCGATCCCGTTGATCCCGGGCAGGAATTTCCTGATATTCAGCGTCTCGACGTAGGCCGCGAATTCCCGGGTGTCGACCTTTTCGGAGGCAAGCAGGAAGGCAGCCGCGCCGTTCAGGCTTTGCAGATAGGTGGAGAGCCGGTTTTCGAGGATCGAAACGCCATCCTCGACCAGTTCTGAAAATTCGGTATCGGCCGACAGTCGCGCAGCCGAGCGGGCATAGGAAAAGAGCGCGATACTCAGCGACAGACAGAGAATTATCAGAAAGATTTCCAACCGTCGGAACAAACTACCCTACCCCGCTCACAAGGACATTGCGGTGACCGCGTTGCGATCCTGCGGGCTTCTCTTGTCAGCATAGCTGAACGAGCTTGTATTTCGCCCACGACTACCACCTATAGGTAGAAACGAATCATCTGCCAATGTCTTTTTCCGTCTGCTCGGTCTCGAACCCCTTGTGATGGGCCCGTTCTTCAACTGGTTTAAAGGCAGTTTGATCAATCGCCAAGGGCGCGGACAAATCTTGAATCAAGGGGCGCGAAGCACCCGGGTAATGCGCCGGGGTTTCTCTGTTCAGGCCGTCGGAATGGAACCGCCCGGGGGAACAAAGCCCCCGGCGGAGCGGTTTCCCCTTTGACCCAACAAAGGAGAGTTAAGATGTCTTTAAAGACCCACTTCCTGACCGCCCTCGCCCCCATAGCCTTCGCATTGCCCGTGATGGCCGAACAACACATGCAGCCTGTCGCCTCCGCATTGGTGGATGGACAGGACGGCGCCATTGCCGGCAGCGTGACACTGAACGACACCGCCTCCGGCAGCATGCTTGTCACGCTGAACATCAATGGCGTGCCCGCAGGGGAGCACGCCGTCCATCTGCATGAAACAGGCGATTGTTCCGCGGCTGATTACAAATCCGCCGGCGGCCACATCGCGGGTGACAGTGAACATGGCGTGCTTTCGGCCAACGGCCCGCACCCCGGCGACATGCCGAACATGACCGTCGGGGATGACGGTGTGCTCAAAGGCGAAGTATTCCTGAGCGCGCTCGAAGTCGATACGATAATCATGGATGACGATAGCGCGGCGTTCATTATCCACGAAGGCGCGGATGACTATACATCCCAGCCCGCGGGTGACGCGGGTGCGCGGATCGCATGCGGTGTTTTCCAGAAGGAAGGCTGACACCGCCCCGTAGACCAAGTTTGAGAAGGCAGGCCCCCGGGGGGTCTGCCTTTTTTGCGGCTAGCCCTGGTTCGGTACAGTCGGTAACCGGAGCGTGAAGGTGGTGATGCCTCCTTCACAGGTGAGCCCGATATCCCCGTCATGGGCGATGGTAATGGCCGATGCGATATGCAACCCAAGGCCCAGCCCCTCGTCCGAAACCCCCACTCCCCGCTCGAACGGATCGAACAAGGTCTCGCGCATTTCTTCCGGGATCGGCGTGCCGTGGTTCGATATGGCAATGATCACTTCGCAATCCCGCAATTCGCAGTTCACATCGACGGCAGTGCCCGGATCGGCATGGCGTACCGCGTTCGACAGCAGGTTGGAAACGGCCTGCGCGATACGGGGCGCATCGCATTTCACCGGCTCGTCCAGATCCATCTGCATCGTGATCTCGCATTCGGGTGTCGCCGCGCGGGTTTCTTCCACCACGTTGGTGATTGCCTCGGCGAGCGGTGCGTCCTCGGTCGGAGTGACCTGAATGCCACCCCCCAGCCGCGCCTTGGCGTGGAGCATGATATTGTCGATCAGATCGCTCATCCGGTGAAGCGCGGCCCGCATCAGCGGCAATACCTTGGCTCCGCGCTCCGAAACCGTTTCCTGCTGCAACTGGCGCAGCCCGGCGTTCAGCGCCGCGACGGGATTTCGCAAATCATGGCCCAGCACCGCCACGAATTCTTCCTGAATCCGGGCGAGTTCGCGTTCCTTCTCCACCTCGCGGTCCCGGGCTTCCAACTGCTCCTCTGTTTCGAGGCTGCGCCCGATAATGTCGGCAAACATCTCCAGCATCGCCACGGCCCGCGGGTTCCTGACATTGCGCGGATCGGTATCGAGCGTGCAGAGCGTACCGAAGAAACTGCCGTCGCTGCGGCGGATCGGGACGGAGGCGTAGCTCGAAATGCCGAACTTCAGGGCGATGGGGTGATCCTTGTAGACCTCGTCAGTGGCCACATCATCGAACATGATCATTTCCGAGGTTTCGCGCACGGACTGGCAAAAGGTGGACTGAATCGAAAGCTCGTCCCCCGCGCGCAGGCCAAAGTTGACCTCATCCACGGTCCGGCAGGCGACCCAGCGATCCGCCGTCACACGTGCGACAGCCGCAAAACGCATGTCGGTGGCGAGCATCACCGTTTCGAGGATCGTCCCCACCAGTTCACTGCCAGTCAGGATTTCAATGTCGTTCTGGAAGTCATGTGACTTGGCCAGAAACGCCGCATGATCCTGCAGTGTACCGCCCTGCTGATCCGCATCACTCATTCTCAATACCTTCGTTGAATTCGATAACAACACAAACCTGCCAACCTTAGCCACTGCCTGCCGGAAGTTGCCATCACAAAGGTGCTTTTTCATTGCAGCTAAGGGGGGCTTGTCAACACGCGGGCCAACCGAAAGGCCCGATCGGCGGAGAATCGCAGGTTCAAGGGATGGGAATGCGCTTCGAAGAGGAGGCGGGCATCAGTCTGCCACTCCTGCCGCTCAGTGGGTCCACGCCCCACGGCGACCGGTCGCGAAATTCTCGCCGTAGCCGCCCGCGCGGATGTTCGCCTTGCGCCGGTTGGGCAGACGCACCTGCGCATCGATGCCATTTTCGCGCGCGTATTCTTCCGCTTCTTCGCGGGTATCGAACTGCAAGCGAACCTGGCTCTGTGTATCGTCGGAGGAGGTCCACCCCATCAGCGGGTCCACGTCCCGCGGTGACTGGGGCAGGAATTCCAGCAGCCAGACACGCGTTTTCGCGGTGCCGGAGGACATTGCCGTCTTGGCAGGCTGATAGATACGTGCGCGCATTGTCGGACTCCGTCGATTGCGCGGCATTTATCCGCGATTTGCGCTGCGGGGGCAAGCGGGACCGGGCGCATTTATAAGGTAAGCTCTGGCAATGCCGCGCTGCAGCGCTAATCTGCAAATTTGCTAGCTCATGAGTCTCCCATGCCCCCCATGTCTCCTTTTGACCTGCTCAATTTCAACCTGCGTCTCACCGCGCTCATCGTGGATACGCAGACGGTGATGGCCCTGCGCATCTGGGGCATGTCCGGCGCTCTGCCTCAGCGGCCCGGTGAAAATCTGCGGATGGTGCAGGAAAAGGGCCCCGCGATGCTCAAGGCGTTCTCCGCCGGGTCCGCTGCGCTGATGGCCGGCAAGCGCCCCGATCAGGTGGTGGACGCCGCTCTCGCCCCGTTGAGCCGCAAGGTAAGGTACAACCGGAAGCGGCTGCTGCGCTGAATTCGGGGATCGGCGTTCTCCTTTCGCCCACGCCCCCTTGAACAACGGGCCGCAGATGGCACCTATAGGGGGTCGCCCGAAGGAGCCTTCATCCATGCCCTACGCCCATTCCGACCGGTCGGAAACCATGCCCGTGCTTGCGAACCCCGCGCCCGATGTGCGCAACCGGCCCAAGCTGGAGGGCGGGAAGAAGTTCAACCTCGTGACGGAGTTCGAGGCGGCGGGCGATCAGCCCACCGCGATCGAGGAATTGTCCGAAGGGGTCGTTTCCGGCGAACGGGATCAGGTACTGCTGGGGGCCACCGGCACGGGCAAGACCTTTACCATGGCGAAGATCATCGAAAAGACCCAGCGCCCGGCCATCATCCTTGCGCCCAACAAGACGCTGGCCGCCCAGCTTTATGGCGAGTTCAAGGGCTTCTTCCCCGACAACGCCGTCGAATATTTCGTCAGCTACTACGACTATTATCAGCCCGAAGCCTATGTCGCGCGGTCAGACACCTATATCGAAAAGGAAAGCCAGATCAACGAACAGATCGACCGGATGCGCCACTCCGCCACCCGGGCGCTTCTGGAGCGGGACGACGTGATCATCGTGGCCTCGGTTTCCTGCATCTACGGCATCGGTTCGGTGGAGACCTATGGTGCCATGACACAGGACCTGAAAGTCGGCGGCTCCTACGATCAACGGCGGGTCATCGCGGATCTCGTGGCCCAGCAATACAAGCGGAACGATGCGGCGTTCCAGCGCGGCAGCTTCCGGGTGCGCGGCGACAGTCTGGAGATTTTTCCCGCCCACCTCGAAGACCGGGCATGGCGGCTTTCCTTCTTCGGGGAGGAGCTGGAAAGCATCACCGAATTCGATCCGCTCACCGGCGAAAAGACAGGTGCCTTCGATCAGATCCGTGTCTATGCCAACAGCCACTACGTGACGCCGAAGCCTACGATGCAGCAGGCCATCATCGGCATCAAGAAAGAGCTGCGCAGCCGGCTCGATCAGCTTGTCGGTGAAGGCAAACTGCTGGAAGCACAGCGGCTCGAACAGCGCACCAACTTCGATCTGGAGATGTTGGAGGCGACCGGCGTCTGCAACGGCATCGAAAACTATTCACGCTACCTGACGGGCCGCGCCCCCGGCGAGCCGCCCCCCACCCTTTTTGAATTCATCCCCGACAACGCCATCGTCTTCGCCGATGAAAGCCACGTGTCGGTGCCGCAGATCGGCGGAATGTACAAAGGCGACTACCGCCGCAAGTTCACGCTGGCCGAACACGGGTTCCGCCTGCCGTCCTGCATGGACAACCGCCCGCTCAAATTCGAGGAATGGGATGCCATGCGGCCGCAATCGGTCTTTGTTTCCGCCACCCCCGCCGCATGGGAAATCGAACAGGCGGGCGGCGTTTTCACCGAACAGATCATCCGCCCGACCGGCCTGCTGGATCCCAAGATCGAAATCCGGCCCGTCGAGATGCAGGTGGATGACCTGCTGGACGAGGTGCGCAAGGTTGCCGCCGACGGCTACCGCACGCTGGTCACGACCCTGACCAAGCGGATGGCCGAAGACCTGACCGAATACATGCACGAACAGGGCATCCGCGTGCGCTACATGCATTCGGACATCGACACGATCGAGCGCATCGAGATCCTGCGCGACCTTCGGTTGGGGGCCTTCGACGTGCTGATCGGGATCAACCTGCTGCGCGAAGGTCTGGATATTCCCGAATGCGGGCTGGTGGCCATTCTCGACGCGGACAAGGAAGGGTTCCTGCGTTCAGAAACCTCGCTGATCCAGACGATCGGCCGGGCCGCCCGAAACGCCGAGGGCCGTGTGATCATGTACGCGGACCGCATTACCGGATCCATGGAACGGGCCATCGGCGAAACCGATCGCCGCCGGGCCAAGCAGATTGCCTACAACGAGGCACATGGGATCACCCCGCAGACGGTGAAGAAGAACGTCGAGGATATCCTCGCCGGGCTCTACAAGGGCGATGTGGACATGAACCGCGTCACCGCCAAGGTGGACAACCCCCTGGCGGGCGGAAACCTGCAGGCGGTACTGGACGGGCTGCGCACCGACATGCGCAAGGCCGCCGAAAACCTCGAGTTCGAGGAAGCCGCCCGGCTGCGGGACGAGGTCAAGCGTCTGGAAGCCGTGGATCTGGCAATCGCCGACGACCCGATGGCGCGGCAGTATGCGGTGGAAAAAGCGGTGGACGATGCGCAAAAGGCAGCGGGCCGCTCAACCGCGGGCCGCGGCGGTATGCGCGGGGGTAACGTCAAACGGCGCAAGCGCTAGCCTTGCGCCGCGCGCGTCCTAGTCAAAGATCATCTTGCCGATCATCAGCAGCAGCGCCGCGCCGATCAGGCCCACCACGATGATCGCAACCAGCCCCCCGGCGGCAAGCGCGCCCAGACCGAGCAGGGCCAGAACGAAAGGCGCAAGCACGGCCCCGACGAGTCCCAGCAAGGCAAACTTGCCCTTGTGTTTTCCGGCGACGAGCCCGGCCAGCCAGCCCGCCACCAGACCGATGATGGCCAGCACCACGAATATGAAAATGCCGAAGCCCTGCAACAGTTCTTCCATCTGAGCGACCCTTTCCGTCTTGATCTACCTGACAACCCTGTCAGCCTGACTTCGTTCCCGCAACCTTCGCGACTCTGGGTATGACCGAAATCGAAGCGCACCATTCCCACCTCTACCCCGGCGCGACCGGGCGCATCCTGTCAGGAAAGGATGGCGCCGCGCTCATCCGGTTTGCGGATGGCGCTTCGGCCTCCGCGCACCTTGCATGGCCGGAACTTGCTGTCGCTGCCTATACCACTTTTGCCGGGTCAGATATCCCCGCGAAATCCTGGCGATTGGTCGAACTGGAAGACGGAGCGTTCCGCGTGAAGGCGCGGATTGCGGTCACCGAGACCTGCAAAAAGGGCGGCCATTAGCCGCCCTTCCTTCCTCGTTTCATCAAGGTCAGATCCAGTAGTAGGGAATGCCGTAGTGGTCAAAGGTCCGCTGTTCCCATGCACGGTCCTGATGCCAGTCGTCCCGGCGTTCAGGCGCGCCCTTGAGCTGTTCGGGCGTGATGTCCGTGACGAACCCGTGCCGCGAAGTATCGTAGCGGAGCGCATCCCATGGGACAGGGTGGTGATCTTCCCCCATACCCAGAAAGCCGCCGAACCCCATGACGGCATAGGCGACCTTACCGGACTCCTTGTCGATCATCAGATGGTCGATATGGCCCACTTCGGACCCGTCTGCACCGTAAACATTGGTTCCATTCACGTCAGAGGAGGAAACCAGCGAGGCGGTATGAGACTTCGTGTTCATTGCGCGTTCCTTTCTTGTCTGAATTGATAGAAACAAAACGCACGGTTTCATTTCAGGTTCCTGCCAAGGCCATGGGGTGGGCGGCATCCAGCCTAGGGCAAGAGGGCCGAAACCGCCCCCGCGCCCTTGTCCGTGAGGCCGAAGAATTATTTTCGTGGCGCTATTGAAAGTGGTCTGGGCGCGCACGATTTACCCTCCAGCGTATCCCCGGAGGACATAGAATGCGCATTACCCTGCCTGCCCTGCTGACACTCGGCGCCCTTGCCACGCCCGCCTTCGCGGACATGACCAGCGGCACGATCCTAGCCTACGACCGTCTCGCCAACGTCATCGTGCTTACCGACAAGACGCATTGGACCCTTCATGCCGATGCTCTCGTCCCTGCCGACCTGAAAGCCGGGGATAAGATCACCATCGATTTCGTATCCGACGGTGACAACGGCTCCCTGCCCGTCAAAAAGCTCGAACGCCAGTAAGGACCAAAAAAGGGTGCCCTGATTAAAGGGCACCCCGATACTGGTTAAAATTCCTTTGGTGAGAATTACTCTGTCTGCGCCGGCTCTTCGTCAGGCGGCGTGACGCTGATGCCCGGAACGGTGACGGTCTCTTCTTCCGATGTCACCTCGACTTTGGGCACTTCCACAGTGACCTCTTCCTCGGTCATTTCGATGGAGCCTACTTCCGCGTCGAACTTCGGCAATTCGCCCCCCTCAACCGAAACATCCACATCGGGCAGGCTGCCCTCTTGCGTTTGATCAATGTCGATGAGGTAGACTGCACCGGCGATGACGACGGCGGCAACCAGCCCCCCGACCACGGCAACACTCGTTTTCATTGTGTATTCCTTCTTTCCTTTCAACGCCTGATTGGGCGCTGTCGGTGCAGAAACCATCGAAAGACAAAAGGGTTCCGGCCAGGGAAAGGTTCCGAACGAAAGTGTGGAACGCCGGTCACATTTCCGCGTTGAGCCTCCAGACACGTCATTTCGTTATCGGAGGCAAATATGGAATTCGGAATTTTCGGCCTAATCGTGCTGATCGCCGACATCTACGCGATCTATCAGGTACTTACCTCGGCAAGCTCCACGGCGGCAAAGGTGATCTGGACCCTCGTGATCCTGATACTGCCCGTGCTTGGCTTCATTGCTTGGCTCATCGCAGGGCCGCGCGGCAACAAAGTCCGCACCTGATCGATAAAGTTATGTGACAAATGGCCCCTTTCGAGGGGCCATTTTCATTTGGCGGTCGCGGTAACCTTTTCTTAGTGCCGGATTAACCAAGATGGCGGGCAGGAGCGCCGTCATGAAACCTCTCGCCTTTGCCTTCACCCTACTGGTCCAAACACCCGCTCCCGGCGCCGCCGGTCCATGGCTGGCAGAGAGCGGGAGCACCTTCACTTCGGTTTCAACGACGCTCAATTATCAGCTGGATGTAACCCGCAACACCTACCTTGAACACGGGCTGCATCCCCACCTGACCCTCGGCGCAGAGCTGATCCTTGAAAACGATCGGTTCGGCAGTCGGAAAGGCGGTGCCACGCTGTTCCTGCGACGACCGCTCGACATGGGGGCGGCTCCCCATCTTTTCGCCTATGAACTGGGTCTGGGCGCGCGGTGGGCAAATGAGGTGACCCACCCCCACGCCCAAGCGGGGCTGTCATGGGGGCGGGGTTTCGAATGGCGGGGAACATCGGGTTGGGCCACGGTCGATAGCGCCCTGCGTAAGGGGCTGAAGGACAGCGGCTATCTCTTCAAGGTAGATGGTACAATCGGGCTCAACCTCACCTCGGATCTCGCGGCAATGGGTCAGATATACCTCTATCAAAGTGAAACCGGGAACGGGGCTACCTTGGCGCCTTCCTTTGTCTGGCGTTACCTCGAAACGCGGGACAGCCGGATCCAGATCGGTTTTGAAACCCCTTTGGACCGGCCTGAACGAACCGCCGCCAAGATCGGGCTTTGGCAACGGTTCTGATCACGGTCCCTCAGCGGTTGTCCATCCGCACCAGCACGGAAACCTTGCCCTTCACCGGGGTGCCCCAAACGAGGTGCAGGCGTTTGCCATCCGTCCCTTCCGAGAGCCGGCAATAGGGCATCTGGTACTGCGCCACATTCGCTGCATTACGAATTGCGCCATGCGCCACCACCGCATCGGCGTTCAGCGCCTGTCCCTCGAAGGGCAGCTTGCCATCCGTTCCGATGATCCAGGTATCGGCGGGCGTGGTCTGGGTAAATTCGATCTCCACCGCGTTGGAAACCTGTCGGTCGACGAGATGAAAGGAATTGCCTTTCATCACCACGTTCTTGCACCGGGAAAGGTCCAGATCGGCAAAGGTCGTATCCACGCGCTCAACCCGTTCGATTGCGCCGTTGATGCTGCGGAACTTGTTGCCGGTGATCGTCACACCATTCAGGAAATGCCCCGCCCCATGCGGCTTGACCACGAGATAGCTGAACCACGGTGCAACTTCGCCGGACAGGAAGATGTTGTCCGTCACGCTCAGCGCGCTGAACGAAAAACCGGAGGTGAAGCCCGGCGTCGGGTCCTGTTCATTCGTCCATTCAATGAAACAGTTATCGACATAATTGCCCGTGACAACCGCCGAGGTATAGGACGACGCAAGGATCAGACCGGCAGACCGCACCCCGTTGTCGATGGCATCCCCCTGAAAGAAATGGTTGCCGGTAACGATGCTGTTGCCCCCGGCCAACAGAGCGAAATGCCGGAATTTCGTGGCCCTGTTGTCGCGCAGCTTCACGTCATTGGCGTTGGTGTTGAGCGCGATGGTACGGCGTTCCGGCACCGTCAGCGCATCTTCCGAGGACAGGAACTGGCACCGGTCGATCAACATGCCCTGACATCCCCCGCCGGTGGAGGTCACACCGCGATCCATGGGCCTGCTCACGAAACAGTCGCGCAGGTGAAAGGTGATACCGGAAGGTGCGAGGTTGATCCCGCTGCACCGGTCGTTGCACTGAAACTCTACATCGTCGAGCACGAATTTGCTGAGGCTGGCAAAACCGCTGAAATCCATCAGGTACTTGAAACGCGAGAATGTGAAATTCTGCGTGCCCGCCGCGTCATAAAGCGGCGCGTTCAGCGTAATTTCCTGCTGCGCCACATTTTTCGATCGCACATAAATCTCACGCCCGACGCCCACCCCGGATACATGTGCACCCACGGGAACCGAGGCCACGTTGACCACGCCTGTCAGCTTGCGGGGGTCCGACGGCGAATAGGTCGCCCGCGAGGTGACGGTCGTCGTGTCCCACGCGCTGCTCGCCGCCGCTTCGAGCTGACCGTTGCGGATGACACGCCGGGTCGCATAGCTCGACTTGTCCGGAACGGCGGACTGCATGTCGAGCGGGGCGCTCACCGTTATCTTGCGCCCGCCCATGTCGAGCGATTCGTGGTCGGAATTGCTGAGCAACGCCTGAAACGCTTTCAGGAACGCCGTTTCCTCACCGCCGAAGGCTTCGATGTACTGGGGCAGGTTGAAATCCCGGCGCAGCAGCAACACCGCCTCAGCAGGCATGCTCACCTTGCCTTCGAACCGGGTCGGCGCGTCGAAAGTCACACTGGTTTCAAGGCGAAAGGTCCCCTCCGGCACCAGCACGCAGCGCCCCGCCGCGACGGCATTGGCGGCTTCAAACGCCGCGGTATCGTCGGTCACGCCATCGCCTACAGCGCCATAATCCCGCACGTCGACCTGTGCGAGCATGTCGCGCAGAAAGATGGATGTGACATCTTCGATCACCAGATCGTCGATCCTGACGACGCCCCCGGTCTGCCCGGTCAGATCGATCCCGAAATGCCCGTATTGCGGCTCCATGCCCCAGACCATGTCCACCCCGGCCCGGTTCCCGGTGCCTACGATGGCGGTGATCTCCTCTACCTTGCCATAGGTCGTCAGCTGCGTTGCAGGCCCGAACTCTAACAGTCCGCTTGCCCGCGATCCGTTGGACAGCGCTGGATAGCCCGCAATGCGCACCGCAGGAAGATTGCCGCTGACCGCCTTGACCCGCGCCGTTATCCGCAGGTAGCAGCCCGGCAAAATCGGCGTTTCCCCCTTGTAGCGCAACCGCTGTATCGTCTGCGTCTTCAAGAGTTCGAGCGCTCCGCCGAAATCCTGATCCGCCGCAATGAATGCCGCATCCGCCGAACCTTCGTAACTGTCCGAACCGGGCGTTCCATCGGCGCTGGAATAGGGCTGCAGCCCATCCGCGAAGGGGCTCGGCATCAGCAGCAGTCCGTCGGTAATCGCCTTGTTCATTGAATCTTCCCTTTCTGCGGCATCCCGAAGCATCGGGACCGGCACGTGTTCCAGCGGCGCGTTGCCGGGCAACGCAGGAACGGGGAAGTATTCTTCAGGTATTAACGAAGGGCGCGCCGGGGGCGCGCAGCAAGCAAAGACCGCGCAACGCTTGGGTCAGGCCGTAACGCCCGGATTACCGAGGATCTGAACGGCACCGATGCGCCAGCCTTCTTCGGTTTCTTCCATCTTGTAGTCGAGCAGATGCATGAAACCCTTCGCATCGGTTATCTGAACCTTCTGCCAGAGGTTCCCGGCCACTTCGCGCAGTTCAAGATACCGCACCTCTGCCGGGCGATGGACCATGGGATACCCCTGGGTGACCATGCGCTCGAAATTCTGCGGGCTCTGGAAAAGAAACCTGAGTTGCGGTGTGGCATAGCCAAAGGCGGTGTCGAAATCGTCCGCCTTGAAGGCTTCGAACTGGCTATCGATGGTCTCCTTGATCTCGGCATCCTGCGCCAGAGCCGCGATGCCGCTCGAAAGAGCCATCAATGTTCCCAGAATAAGTGCGATCCATCCTTGCCGCATGTCGGTATCCTCCCTAACCGCCTGACTTATGTTAAGTCACGCGGGTCAGCAGGCAAGAGTTTCACCCTGCGACGAGTCGCCCCGCCAGCGCCGCATCGATAAGCGCGGTCGTCTCGTCGATGCCGTAGAGCGCGATGAAACCACCGAACCGGGGGCCCTGGCTCGCCCCCAGCAGCACTTCGTAGAGCGCCGTGAACCAGTCGCGCAGCGGATCGAACCGGGGCTTGCCCACCGCGAAAACCATGCTTTGCAGGGCTTCGGCATCGGCCCCGCCATCCCAGTTTTTCAGGCGGTCGCGAAGATCTTCGAGCGCCTCGCGCTCCGATTCGCTGGGCTCCCGGAAGACTTTGTTCGGCTTTACAAAATCGTTATAATAGCGCACCGCGTGACCGGCCGCCGCGTCCATCCCCGGATGGCTTTCCGGCGAAGCCTCGGGCGCATACCTCTGGATGAATCCCCAAAGCTGCGACTTGTCCTCGGCCGAGGAAACGGAAGCCAGATTGAGCAGCATGGAATAGGGCACCACCATGTCCGATGCCGGGACTTCGCCGCCATGGATGTGCCATACCGGATTGTTGAGCCGCGCCTTGGTATCCTGCGTTTCATAGGCCCGAAGCTGTTGATGGTATTCATCGACAGCCTTCGGAATAACGTCGAAATACATGCGCTTCGCCGTCTTCGGCTTCTGATACATGAAGTAGGACAGGCTTTCCGTGCTCGCATAGGTCAGCCATTCGTCGATGGTAAGACCGTTGCCGGATGATTTGGATATCTTCTGCCCGTTTTCGTCGAGGAACAACTCGTAGGTGAAATGCTCGGGCGCCTTTTCCCCCAGGATGCGGCAGATGCTGTCGTAGATCGGGGTGTTGGTGGAATGGTCCTTCCCGTACATCTCGAAATCGACACCCAAAGCCGCCCAGCGCGCCCCGAAATCGGGCTTCCACTGCAGCTTCACATTGCCGCCCGTGACGGGCAGCGTCATTTCGGTACCGTCCTCGTCGTCAAAAGTAATCGTGCCGTCCTTGGCGTTTACCTCTTTCATCGGGACATACATGACACGACCCGTTTCGGGATGGATGGGCAGGAAGATCGAATAGGTCTGCCGGCGCTCTTCGCGCAGCGATTTGAGCATTACCGACATGATTTCATCGTACTTTTCGCAGGCGCGCAGCAAGATTTCATCGAACTGGCCGGAACGGTAGAACTCCGTCGCCGAATAGAACTCGTACTCGAACCCGAAGGTATCGAGAAACCGTCGCAACATCGCGTTGTTGTGGTCGCCGAAACTGTCGAACTTTCCGAACGGGTCCGGGACAGAAGTCAACGGTCGCTGCAGATGCTCGGCCAGCGCCTCCGGGTTGGGTACATTGCCCGGCACCTTGCGCATACCGTCGAGATCGTCGGAAAAGCAGATCAACCGCGTGGGAATATCGCTGATCGCCTCGAAGGCGCGGCGGATCATCGTGGTGCGCGCGACCTCCCCGAAGGTACCGATATGCGGCAGGCCCGACGGGCCATAGCCCGTCTCGAACAGGACGTATCCCTTTTCCGGCGGCGCTTTTTCATAGCGTTTCAATACCCGGCGCGCTTCTTCGAAAGGCCATGCTTTGCTGGTCATTGCCGCTTCGCGCAGTTCGGACATTGTCTATGCTTTCCAATTGAGTTGCCCGGCGCGGGGGCGCCGGCGTCGCCCGTTCCTATTGCGTCACCCCTGAGCCGTCAATATTCTGCGCTGCAACGTGAAATCCGAAGGACAGCCGATGCCCAGCGAAGACCCACATTCCCTCAGCGCGCAGGATTGCCTTGTCGCGTTGATGATCGCCATTTCCGCGTCGGATGAAGACATTCGCACCGCCGAACTGGTCAAGATCGAATCCGCGGTGAACACCTTGCCGATTTTTTCGGGCTACGACAGCGACCGGCTGACCACCATGGGCAAGACGGTCTTCGATCTCTTCGAGCAGGAAGACGGGTTGGACGCGCTGTTCGGCCTGATCCGCGAATATTTACCGGAACGCCTGTTCGAAACCGCCTACGCCCTCGCCTGCGACGTGGCAGCCGCAGATGGCCGCATACGTGAAGCCGAATTGCGCCTGCTGGAGGAAATCCGCTACGAGCTGAACCTCGATCGCCTGCATGCCGCGGCCATCGAAAGAGGTGCCCGGGCACGCCACATGACCTGAGGTGAAACCCCGGCGGTCATGCCCCG
>NZ_LWEX01000131.1 GCF_001634885.1 Sulfitobacter sp. HI0040
TCCCTAAGATAGTCCAACCTTTCGTCCGCACCCCCACCGGCCCCTTCGCAAGGACAATCACCACGTAGCTCTTTGGGTGCGGTTCGATGGGATCGGTTCGGTAAATTTCATGGTTCTAATGGGTGTAATGCATAGATGCCTATGTGCTTAATTGCTTGGCTTCAGAATGTTGTTGTATAGCAAGCGCTTAACGGAGATTGTAAATTTCTATGCTGCGTCGGTGGGTCCTAAAGTAGGAGAAACCTGCAAAATGGCGGGTTAGCCAAGAGAAAATGCTGGTTGATGCGCATGCAGATTTGTTGCGGTAAGAAAAATTGCTGGTTGATATTTTTCTATCTTCGAAAAGCGCCCCATTTCCTGTTCATAGGAAAAATGAGGCAACTATGGACACCGAAAACAAAAACGTAAGTATAACCTTTGATCTGCTCAATAGCATACTTGAAGCCGAGTTCTCAATCACTACGACACGGCTTTTGATCGGTATGATCTTCCTTCAAGATAGACACGAGCTTTGGCGCACAGATGATCTATATATGCAAGATACAACCCGTGCCAGTATGTGGTGCTTCGGCGCCGAACTCCGTCATTTAGTAGGGCCATCGAAAGCTAACAAGGCTGCCCCTTTGCTGAACCTAATTGCCGAAGTGAGTGGTTCTGGGTTATTCGATGCGATACACATGTCAAACCGGAATCACCGAATCCACTGGTGTTTCAGCTCGGCGGTTCATCAACTTATGGCCCTACGTTGGAGTGATGATTTCGCACTCATTGATATTCGACACGCCGCTGCATGCCGTTCTGCTACGACGCTCAACTTATACTGCAGAATAAGAAATCTCAGAAACCACCGTATCCCAGAGTTTGAAATTCCTCTTTCAAAACGATGGTGTGACTACCGACGAGAGTTTTTCCAGAGCTTGCAGCAGGCCGTGGAGCTGGCAGGTACAACGGCGTTCGTTGGCCTCGAGTGGGTTCGACGGGGGAATGGTCAACAGCGCCTTCTCATCCGGTTGCGGCATGAAGGAACTACTTGGTTTCCTGATAAACTGAGAAGCTGGTCACTAAATTCGCGAGTATTTAGAGTGTCCCACTACGAAGTTGCCGAGATCGATAAGAGAGATTTTAGAGAGTATGCTATTGATGGAGAAAACCCTACTGATGTTGAAGCAAACCTGCGGAAGAATCTCCCGGCAGCTTCCCGATGATAAAGCTCGGAATCATCACTGATCACTGCAAGAGTTTATTGCAATCAAGGATTGTACCGTTTTGAAGAGAGGCTTAGCAATTTAATATTGCTAAGCACAAACTCAGTTCAATTGACGCTCATTTCGTAGCAAATCTTAGCATCATACCACGATCGCCGCATCTCTAACACCTTTTGCGAACTGAATTATCTCAACAGCACGGTTATCTTCAAAAGCGCCGGAAGTTCGCAAGTTATCAATATCAAGAAAGGGCCTTCACTGGAACTTCCGCTTCAGACTATTGTTGACTGATGTGGTAATCCCCCCGTTTTTGCGGGGACTTGGTCGTAGAATTTACGCGGCCATTCTCAGTTTCTGGGCGGGGGTCATTCCGCCGTTGCCCATGTTTGGGCGCTCATTGTTATAAGACCAGAGCCACTCGGTGGCAATCTGCTGCACCTGGTCGATGGTTTCGAAGATGTGGAGGTCCTGCCATTCGTGCCGGACCGTCCGGTTGTAGCGCTCGACATAAGCGTTCTGCTGCGGTTTCCCCGGCTGTATGTGGGCCAAGGCGATGCCCTTGTTTTCGGCCCATTCCATGAGGGTGCCGCTGATGTATTCCGGGCCGTTGTCGACTCGTATGGTTCGAGGCGCACCACGCCATTCGATGATCTGGTTCAGCGCCCTGATGACGCGTTCCGCGGGTAGCGAGAAGTCGACCTCAATACCCAGCCCTTCACGGTTGAAGTCGTCCAAGACATTCAGCAGCCGGAACTGGCGACCGTCCCCGAGGCGATCTGCCATGAAGTCCATGGACCAGACTTCGTTCGGCTGTTCTGGCACGACCAACTCGTCGGGCTTCTCCCGTTTCAGCCGTTCGCGCGGCTTGATCCTGAGGTTCAGCTCCAGCTCGCGGTAGACCCGCTTGTGGTTCCAACCATGGCCCTGGATATTGCGCAGGTAGAGAAAGCATAGGCCGAAGCCCCAAGTCTTCTTCGCCTTCGTCAGCCCAAGCAGCAGGTCGGCGATCTGCTCGTTCTCATCGTCCAGCTTCGGGCTGTATCGGTAGCAGGTTTCGCTGACATCAAATGCCCGGCACGCCAGCGCGATGCTGACGCCCTTCATCGCCACCGCTTTCACGGCCAACTCTCGGCGTTGAGCTGGCCGCTTCATTTTTTTCCGAGCGCCTCCTTCAGCAGGTCGTTTTGCATGCTGACATCAGCAAACATACGCTTCAGGCGGCGGTTCTCCTTGGCCATCGCCTTCATCTCGCTGATCAGGCTCGCATCCATACCGCCATATTTGGCCCGCCATTTGTAAAGAGTGGCACTGCTCATGCCATGTTCACGGCACAACTCGGCAGCAGGAACGCCGCCTTCCATCTGGCGCAGCACGCCCATGATCTGGGCCTCGGTAAAACGTGACTTCTTCATCGGAATCTCCTCGTTCATCCTGCCGAGAAAATTCTACTTCCGCATCCCCTTAACATCGGGGGGGATTACCATGTCTATCAGGCTATCGGCCGCGGAATAGTGTAACAAACGCGTCAACGTAACCAGGGTGGGAAAAAATTCGGATCGGTGTCGGTGATGTTGTTTACGGGGACATGATTTATGACTTGTAAGCTGGGAAGGGTAGGAACGCCATCTCAGGATCGGTTTTCGGCTTCGACGGCGTTTTCTCTTTGGCTGTAGCGTCTATGCTCAAAAGCACATCAGACAGAGGAAATGCCTCGCGCTCTCTTTCTGCCAATCGCGCGTGCACTAAACCGACGATCCGCTTCCGCTCTGACCGCGGCAGACTGCTTGCCCAATCTAAGAAGGCGTATCCAAATAGCACTTTACGACGTGTATCGCGCTTTCGATTTTGTAAGGCCGCCTTGGCCTTCGCGTCGGCGAGTTTTGCGCGCTCCTTCGCAATCTTTTCTTCGAGAGCAGCGATTTGTTTTTCAATTGGGGGCATCCAGTATCTCCAGTTGGCTTTCAGGCGTTGAATGGGATATGAGGCCTTACCTGCCGAAGCGCTCCCAAATAAAGCGCAACTATCGATGACGCCGACGTGCGCCCCCACCGAGCCTGGGAAAGGCGAAGGGCGCGGTTACGCAACTCCGTTGGAGTTGCCGCGCGCCTGCCGCGGGCTTTTTTCGAGCGGATCCAGAAGTTGGGCGCCATCTAAAATAGATGAGACACAAAGCATCACGATTCGAAGTTAAGGTTCGCAACCGCAGCAACACCGCCTCTATCGTAGCAGCGGCGGCCTATTGCACCGGCGGGCGCTATCGCTGCGACCGCACTGGTAAAGTGAAGAATTATTCCCGCCGGCGTGATGTGGTTTCCGTTGAGTCGATCAAGCTTCCGAATGATCCCGAGAAAGTGTTCAACGCCGCTTGTTCAAAGGAAAAGCATCCAAGGGCCAGGCTTGCACGAGAGATACTGGTGTCATTGCCCCATGAGCTACCGCTCAAGAGGCAACGTGTACTGGTTCGTGGGTTCTGTCTTTGGATGCATGATCGTTATGGAATGTCTTCCATGGCCGCAATTCATCATCCGTTTGCCCATGGTTTGGATCAAGAAATTTTACGAGATATGATTCCAATGACCGAGGGGCAAAAAGAGGTGCCGAAGCTTCGGAAAGATGAGCGTGGGAACCCTCTAAATCAGCACGTTCATATACTGTGCCCAACCCGTGTTTGGAATGACGAGACAGGGTCTTTTGGCCAGAAGATACGTGACTTGGATGGCATAGTTTCAGGTCCGCAGATTATTCAGGAGATGCGCGACGAGTGGCAGAAACGGGTTAACCGTGAACTAACGAAAGCAAACGTCCCAATGCTTGTTGACCTTAGGAGCTATGAGAAGGCTGCTGCCAACGGTGACGCGCCCGGCGGTCTCACGCCGCAACCGAAGATGGGCCCACGGAACACCGCTCGCAAGCGTCGCCGCATCTTGGAGAATGGATCAGATGACACGCATCTGGGCAAGACGCGCGCAAAGATCCAAGCGAAGAATGAAGAGCTTTGGAAGAGCTGGTTGCTAATACGTGACCTTGAACGCGAGAAGGCCCGACTCAAAGATTCCGAATCGATTGCAGCAAAGAATGAGACTGCGCGGCTGGCGAAAGTGGACGAGGCAAATACGAATATCGAATCCGCCAGGACTGCTGACGCCCGCGCGAAAGCTATCGAAAATGCGCCTCACCTCGACACGCTTGACCCAACCCGGGCCGCAATTCTTTGGGCGCAAGGTAGGATGGAGAAGAAGATTGACCCGAAAAGCGATCGTACAATTGACCCTGAAACCGAAACGGCGGCTACTCCAGAATCGAAACAGCAACCAAGGTTTGCAATGAGCCAAAAGGCAAAACAACGTGCTCGCCCGCCGCGCCAGAGGCAGAGAAAGATAGGTAGTTGATCTTTTTTCACATATTCTCATTGATCAACGCCGACAAGCGGTTCTCCCCAATAGTTAAAAAGGGGAAACGCCTCTTTTCTGTTCATATGGTACCGACGGTATGCATAAATGAGTTGAACGTCTTCTGGGATGTTTTCCGCGCCCCAATGATCAATTTTAAGCTCATCAGAGTCGGCGTCACGCGCCCAAATTTCCGCTTCAAGTCTTTCAACCTTCAGAAGCCGGAACATGGACTCAGCTCTTTTGATCGCAGAAAGCTTCTCATGATTGGATGTAGATGCACAACGCAGGGAGCGTTCAGCATTCCGCAGGCGCAATAGAAACGCCTCTTGAAGGTCAATATGCTCGTGAGCGCTTACGTGGTCTATTAACAAGTTACTGAACTT
>NZ_LWEX01000132.1 GCF_001634885.1 Sulfitobacter sp. HI0040
GGGTTGATCCCGCTGACGGATTTCGATGACAACGCCATCTGGGAAACCCCGCCCTCCCCCGCCGATACCGAAACACGGCTCAAAAGCTTCCACGCCCCCTACCACGCCGCGCTGGAGGAGGAACTGGACCGGGTGCGCAAGAAGCACGGCATTGCGATCCTCTATGATTGCCATTCGATCAGGAGCGAGATCCCGTTTCTCTTCGACGGCACCCTGCCTGATTTCAACATCGGTACGAACGATGGCCGCACCTGCGCGCGGGCGCTCGAAACCGCAGCATATGGCCTTTGCCGCGCGGAGGACGGCTACACCTCCGTTCTCAACGGGCGCTTCAAGGGGGGCTGGACGACGCGGCACTATGGGCGACCTGCCAAGGGGGTCCACGCCATACAGATGGAGCTTGCGCAGTCCGCCTACCTGAACGCCGAAGCGCCGCCCTGGGAATACGACCCTGCCAAGGCCCAGCGCCTGCGCCGCCCGCTCGCCCGCCTGCTCGGCAAACTCGCCCACATCGCCCTCGACGGAGACCTAAAATGACCGATTCCCGCAAGAACACCCGAGATATCTTTCCCGCCACCGGGTCCGAGATCACCGCCAAAAGCTGGCTGACCGAAGCGCCCATGCGGATGCTGATGAACAACCTGCATCCGGACGTGGCCGAAAACCCCCATGAACTCGTCGTCTATGGCGGGATCGGGCGGGCCGCCCGGACGTGGAAGGATTTCGACGCCATCGTGGCAAGCCTGAATTCGCTGGAAGAGGACCAGACGCTGCTCGTTCAATCAGGCAAACCGGTGGGGATCTTCCGCACCCACAAGGATGCGCCGCGCGTGCTCATCGCGAATTCCAACCTCGTGCCCCATTGGGCGAACTGGAGCCACTTCAACGAACTCGACCGCAAGGGGTTGGCGATGTACGGCCAGATGACTGCCGGATCGTGGATCTACATCGGCAGTCAGGGCATTGTTCAGGGAACCTACGAAACCTTTGTCGAAGCTGGGCGGCAGCACTATGGCGGTGACCTCATCGGCAAATGGATCCTGACCGGGGGGCTTGGCGGCATGGGCGGGGCGCAGCCGCTCGCCGCGGTGATGGCCGGGGCCTGTTGCCTCGCGGTGGAATGCAACGCCGAAAGCATCGATTTTCGCCTGCGGACCCGATACCTCGACGAAAAGGCCGAAACACTGGACGAAGCCTTGGAGAAGATCGAGCGCTGGACAAAGGCGGGCGAAGCGAAATCCGTGGGCCTCTTGGGCAATGCTGCCGATGTCTTTCCCGAACTCGTCCAGCGGATGAAAAACGGCGGCCCCCGGCCAGATATCGTCACCGACCAGACCAGCGCCCATGACCCGATCAACGGCTATCTTCCTCAAGGGTGGAGCATGGCCGAATGGCGCGCCGCGCGAGAGGCTGAACCGGCAAAGGTGGAAAAGGCCGCCCGCGCCAGCATGAAAACCCATGTGGCAGCCATGGTGGATTTCTGGAACGCCGGGGTTCCGACCCTCGACTATGGCAACAACATCCGGCAGGTGGCGCAGGACGAAGGCCTCGAAGATGCCTTCGCCTTCCCCGGCTTTGTGCCCGCCTATATCCGGCCCCTGTTCTGCCGGGGCATCGGCCCTTTCCGCTGGTGCGCGCTTTCGGGTGACCCGGAGGATATCTACAAGACCGACGCCAAGGTGAAGGAACTGGTGGACGATCCGCACCTGCATAATTGGCTGGATATGGCGCGCGACAGGATCAGCTTTCAGGGCCTACCCGCGCGCATTTGCTGGGTCGGGCTGGGCGTGCGGCACAAGCTTGGCCTCGCCTTCAACGAAATGGTGCGAACGGGCGAGCTTTCGGCCCCCGTGGTGATCGGTCGCGATCACCTCGATTCAGGTTCCGTCGCGTCGCCCAACCGCGAAACCGAAGCGATGAAGGACGGCAGCGACGCGGTTTCAGACTGGCCCCTGCTGAACGCGTTGCTCAACACGGCGTCTGGCGCGACCTGGGTGTCACTGCACCATGGCGGCGGCGTGGGCATGGGCTTTTCGCAGCATTCCGGAATGGTGATCTGCTGCGACGGCACAGAGGACGCCGATCGCCGCATCGCCAATGTGCTCTGGAACGACCCGGCCACCGGGGTGATGCGCCATGCCGATGCCGGCTACGAAGACGCGCTCGACTGCGCGCGGGAGCATGGGTTGGATCTGCCGGGTATTCTGGGCTGACGTTCGATCAGTAGCGCGTCGTCATCCGGTACCCTTCCCGGTAGGTCAGCCGGACGAAGGTGATGGCTTGCTCTTCCCACCATGTCGAGCGTTCCGCCTGAAAGAGCGGGGCGCCTTCCGCGCAATCCAGGTGGGCGGCCAGAACTCTATCCGCCGCCGTGGAGCGAAAGCTCATCTCCACCGTGGAGAACGGAACGGCAGCGACAAGCCATTCGTTCGGACCTACCGCACTGAAGTCGGCTGTCCGGGCTGCCGGAAGTACGGAGATATCGATCCAGCGATCTTCGTGCTGATAGGGCGTGTGGTCGGCATAGTGCATACACTCGACGTGCAAAACACTCTCCCCCCGTGAGACGCCGAGCCGACCGCAGAGCCAATCCGGTACATTGACCTCGTCGCGCGAAAGAAGGGCATAGCGATAGGTGGCCCCGATGGCTTCGACTTCCTTGCGGATGATCGGGATATCGAAACGGGCCTGCCGCATGGGGGCCATGCGCACGCGCGTTCCCGCCTTGCGCCGCCGCTCCACGATCCCGTCGTCCGCCAGTTCGCGCATCGCCCGGTTCACCGTGGCGCGCGCACAGCCATGCTGTTCCGCGAGTTCGACTTCGCCGGGCAAAAGGCTACCGGGCGGCCAATACCCCTGCACGATGCGTTGCAGGATATCCGCCTTCAGCTCCTTGTACCCGATCGCCATTCCGATGCTTCGCCTCTGCCACGCAATCTGATGCAAAAGGTACAGACATAAAGTGGATATATCTAGGCAAAAGGGAAGGGCCCTCAGGCGCAGATCGGTCCCTGCACCAGCCAGAGCAACCAGAAAGACATCGCCAAGAAGGGCCCGAAGGGCATGGCCCGGTCCCAGGGAGGCCCCCGCAGGAGCGCATAACCCAGCGCGGTAGCCGCCGAAATCAGCACAACCAGCGGCAACG
>NZ_LWEX01000133.1 GCF_001634885.1 Sulfitobacter sp. HI0040
CGTTCTGCAGGGCCACGCCATAGAACGCCTCCGCCTTGCGTTTCCACGCAGGATCGAGCGGCGCCGCCCCGGAGGAAACATAGCGCAGCCGGTCCGAGCCGAGCGAGGTGAGACCCTGCTCCTTGGTGTATTGCATCAGCAGGGCATGCATCTGCGGAACGGCGGACAGCAGCGTCACCCCGTCTTGAAGCGCCGCAAAAAGCTTGGCTGCGGAAAAACGTGCTTCCAGCCGGACGGCGGCCCCGGCATAGCAGGAGGCTGTCACCACGGAGGCCAGACCGAACACATGGGTAATGGGCAGCACACCGTAGATCAGATCATCGGGCCTCATTTCCCGCAGGTTGGCCGAAGCCGTGCCGCCGAAACGGACGTTGTCATGGGTCAGCATCACACCCTTGGGATCGCCCGTCGTTCCGGTGGTATAGAGCAGTACCGCCACGTCGGAGAGATCCGGATCGGGATTGCTGGGGCCGGGCTTTACAATATGCAACTTGCCAAATGCACCTTCGATTTCGGACGCCCCCAGCCTTTCGGCATGGGCGGTCGCATCGGGCGAGGCGTGGCAGGTCATCAGGACAGCGGCAGGCGTGGCGTGATCGAGGATGCGGCGCACTTCCGCTTCGGTCTGGCGCGCGTTGACCGGTATGATCGCCGCCCCGACCTTCCATGTCGCGAAGAGCGCGGCAACCGCGGCCGCGCAGTTCTCCGAAAGCATCAGGACGCGATCGTTTTCGGCGACACCCGCATCGCGCAGGCGCTGCGCCAGATCGTCCGAGGCGCGGTCCAGATCCCCGTAGGTCCATTCCACGCCGGTGCTGTCGCTCAGCGCGGGCGCGTTGCTCCGCTCGGCCACCTGCCCTGCCAGAAATTCCTCTACCCGTGCCATGCGCGATCCTCCCTGATGCGTTCTCGGCGCTCGCCCTTCCGGGGCCGTCAGTCGCCGTAACGCGGTTTTCTTTTTTCGAGGAAGGCCGCAATGCCTTCCGCCGCCTCATCGCCCCCGGCAGCGCGCGCCATGGCGTCGCGCTCGGCGTCGAGTTGACGGGCCTCCGTCGTTTCATAGGCCAGCGCCACCAGCCCCCGGATCACCCCCTGCGCCTCACGCGGGCCCTGCGCCAGCGCATCGGCCAGCAGCATCGCTTCCGCCATGGCCTGACCTGCGGGGCAGATCACGTTGACCGCCCCCAGTTCGGCAAACCGGGTGGCCGGAACGGCGCGGCCCAGCAGACACATCTCCATCGCGAACGGCCGCGGCAGCATACGCGCCATCGCAGAGGTAAGCCCCCCGTCCGGAACCAGCCCGGCCTTGACATAGGCTGCGGTGAATTTCGCATTTTCCGCCGCCACAACGAAATCGCTGGCCAATGCCAGCGAAAGCCCCGCCCCCGCGGCACCCCCTTCGACCGCCGCGATGACGGGCACCGGGCAGTTGCGGATGCCGCGCACCAGATCGTGCAGCTCGTCCACCTTGCCGCGCCGGTCCGGTTCGGACATGGCGCGCCGTTCGATCAGGACGTTGAGGTTGCCGCCCGCGCAGAAAAAATCCCCTTCGGAGGTCAGGATGGCGGCCCTGATACGCGGCTCCTGCGCCAATGCCACGGCTTCGTGGATGGCCGCGTATAACTCCGGTGAAAGGGCACCGCGCTTGGCGGTATTGCCATTCCAGACGATGACGCGGTCGCCCTTGTCCTCGATGCGCGCACTCATGATGCCAACCGCTCCTGCGGGACCCGCTTGAAGACGCCCGTCGACGTGGCGATCAGGGTGCCTGTTTCGTGCCGCAACTCCGCGGTGATATAGAGCAGGCTGCGCCCGCCCCCTGTCACCGTGCCTTTGGCGCAGACCCAGCCGGGCAAGCCCGGGGCAAGGAATTGCGTCGTCATGGAGATCGTCAGGAAGGGCGCCGTGCCGCTATTGTCCACCGTCAGCGATCCTGTCGTGCCCGACGCATTGTCGAGCAGCGCCGTCGTGATACCCCCGTGCAGAACGTCATGCCGGTTCAGATGCTGCGGGCCGAGGTCCAGCCAGCAGCGTCCGTGGGTCGGGTCCGACACGTCGACCACGTAGCCGATCAGGGTCTGCGTGCCGGTCTCGTCCCGGATCAGGTGGCGTTCATCAGGCAGCGGCGAAGTCAATGAAGCGCTCCAGATGATGGTCCGTATCGCCGAAGCGGTGGTCCGCCATGACGATACGCTTGGCGATATGCGCCAACTCGTATTCCTGCGTCATGGCGATGCCGCCATGCATCTGGATGCTGTCTTCGGCCACCAGCCTGCCCGCGCGCCCCATCAGGTTCTTCGTGGCTGAGACATGGCGTTCGCGGCTGGCACGATCATCTTCCAGATGACCCGCTGCAAGGATCACGGCAGAGCGCGCCTGCTCCATCTCGATCAACAGATCGGCCATGCGATGCGCCAGCGCCTGGAACGTCCCGATGGGCCGCCCGAACTGCTTGCGCGTACCAAGATAGTCGCGGGTCAGATCGCAGGCGGTTTCCATCGCGCCCAGCGTTTCGGCGCAAAGCGCCACATTGGCCGTGGCGATCCGCGCCTCGATGGCAGGCAGCGCCTTTCCGGCCTCCCCCAGGCGGGCGGAGGCGGGCACCGTCACATCATCGAGCGTTACTTCCGCCGCGCGCCCACCTGCGAGCAGGGCATAGCCCTGAAGGGTAATGCCCTTGGTATCCGCGGGAACGAGGAACAGCGAAATGCCCGCGTCATCGCCCGGCTCGCCGCTTTCGCGCGCCGATACGACCAGTATGTCCGCCGCCTCTGCGTTGATGACCACGGCCTTGCGCCCGTTGAGCACGATGTCGTCGCCTTCGGCCTTCGCCGTAGTGGCGACCCGGTTGAGGTCATAGCGGCTGGCCGGTTCGCCATGGGCGAAGGCCAGTTGCAGCCCGCCGCCGATGATCTCCTCGACATGAGCCTGCTGATCTTCGTTACCCAGATCCGCGATGAGACCCCCGGCAAGGATCGCGGTATCCATGAAGGGTTCGACCACGCCTGCGCGGCCCAATTCTTCGAACACCACTGCGATGTCGAAGCCCTTGCCGCCAAAACCGCCCTGTTCTTCGGTGAAGAGTGCGCCGATGACGCCCAGCTCGGCAAGGCCGGTCCAGATTTCGGTCGACATGCCCGCGTCGCTTTCGAGGATCTTGTTGCGGGTCGCCGTGTCATACTTGTCGCGCAGGAACCGCCGAAGGCTGTCCTGCAGCATTTGCCGCTCTTCTGTCAGGTCAAAGTTCATTTGCCACCTCCCAGCATGGTTTTCGCGATGATCCCGCGCTGGATCTCGTTGGAGCCGCCGAAGATCGACAGCTTGCGGTTGTTGAAATATTGCGCCGCGACCGGGCCCGCGTTGAGCGGGTCGGGCAGTGCAAGGTTGGACCCTTCCACCGCTTCGGAGGCGAAGGGCATCGCGTAGACACCGGCAGCCCGCCGGGCGAGGTCGTTGATCTCCTGCCGGATGATCGTGCCCTTGACCTTCAGCATGGAACTCTCCACGCCCGGTGCGGTGCCGGCGGCGGCCTTGGACACGATGCGCAGGTTGGTCGTGCTCATCGCCATCAGGTCGATCTCCACCCGTGCCACGCGGGCCGCGAAATGGGGGTTCTCGATCAACGGCTTGCCACCCGCCATTTCGGACTTTGCCAGCCGTTTGACCGCCGACAGGCCCGCCTGCGAAAACCCGACACCGGCGATGTTCGTGCGTTCATGGGTCAGCAGGTACTTGGCATAGGTCCAGCCCTTGTTCTCCTCCCCCACGAGGTTCTCGACCGGGACCTTCACATCCGTGAACCAGACTTCGTTCACCTCGGCCCCGCCGTCGAGCAGGACGATGGGCCGCACCTCGACCCCGGGGGTGTCCATGTCGATCAGCAGGAAGGAGATGCCCTCCTGCTGCTTCACGTCCTTGTCCGTCCGGACGAGGCAGAAGATCATGTTGGCGTGCTGGCCCAGTGTCGTCCATGTCTTCTGACCGTTGACGATGTAATGATCGCCATCGCGCACCGCGGTTGTCTTGAGCGAGGCGAGGTCCGAACCGGCACCCGGTTCGGAATAGCCCTGACACCACCAGTCTTCACCAGACAGAATGCGCGGCAGCCAATAGTCCTGCTGTTCCTTGGAGCCGAACTTCTGCAGCACGGGCGCCAGCATCGACAGACCAAAGGGCACGATGCGCGGCGCGTGGGCGGCGGCGGCCTCTTCCTCGAAGATATGACGCTGGACGGCGTTCCACTCGGCGCCGCCGAATTCTTTCGGCCAGTTAGGGGCCAGCCAGCCCTTTTCGTTCAGGATCGCGTGCCAGCGTTCCTGACCTTCCTTGCCCAGTTCCTCGCCCTTACGGATCTTTTCGGACAACTCCTTGGGGAGTTTTTCGTCCAGAAAGGCACGGACTTCCTCGCGGAAGGCGCGTTCTTCATCGGAATAGCTCAGGTCCATGTTTCGTTTCCTTCCTCGTGTTGGGGGGTGGGCCGGGCGCTCATGCGGCGGCGGCCTTGTTGAGGTCTTCGAAATTGCGGTCTTCGGCGACGAGCCGTTCGAGCAGAGGCGCGGGTTTCCAGAACCACGCGTCGTCCTGCGCGTATTCGCGGATATCGGCGAGTACGTTGTCCAGACCCTGCAGGTCGGCCCATTTCATCGGCCCGCCCCAGTAGCGCGGGAAGCCGTAACCGAAAAGCAGCGTCATATCGATGTCGAGCGGGCGGCGTGCGATGCCTTCTTCCAGCACCTTGGCGGATTCATTCACCATCGCGCACATGTAGCGGCGCACGATCTCGGCGTCGGTGAAGTCGCGCGGGGTGATGCCGCGTTCCTTCTGCTCTTCCTCGATCAGGCGGGTAATCTCGGGGTTCGGCGTGCCGCCGCGCTGGCCCTTTTCATAGATGTAATAACCCTGCCCCGTCTTCTGGCCGAAGTGTCCCTGTTCGCAAAGCCTGTCGATATAGGTGGGTACCCGTTCTTCGGGGTGGCGGGTCGGCGCCTTGCGCTTGCGGGTCGCCCAGCCGATATCCAATCCGGCAAGGTCGGCCACCGCGAAGGGCCCCATGGCGAAGCCAAAATCCGTCAGCGCCTTGTCGATCTGATAGGGCGAGGCCCCTTCCAGCACCATGTGATCCGCCGCCGTGCGGTAGACCGCGAGAATGCGGTTGCCGATAAAGCCGTCGCAGACGCCGGCCCGGACCGAGGTCTTGCCCAGCATCTTGCCGAGCGCGAAGCCCGTGGCGACAACCTCCGGTGCGGTCTTGTCGGCGACCACGACCTCCAGCAGTTTCATCACATGCGCGGGCGAGAAGAAATGCAGCCCGATCACGTCTTCGGGCCGCGACGTGCTGGCGGCGATTTCGTTGATGTCGAGATAGGATGTGTTGCTCGCCAGAACGGCACCCTTCTTGCAGACCGCGTCCAGCTTGCCAAAGACCTCTTTCTTGACGCCCATGTCCTCGAAGACCGCTTCGACCACGAGATCGACCGAGGCGAGACTGTCGTAGTTCTCCGAAACTTCGAGCGCGGTGGTCGTGAGAGCCTGAAATTTCATTTCGGTGATTTTGCCCCGCTTCAGGGCGCCCTGAAGGTTGCCGGCGATCCGGTCGCGGGCGGCCTTCGCGGCCTCATCCGACATTTCGATCAGCACCACGTTCAAGCCCGCCAAGAGGGCCGCCGTCGCGATGCCCGCGCCCATGGTCCCGCCGCCGATCACGCCGATGGATTGCAGTGCGCGCGGCTCCACGCCCTTCAGCTCGGGCAGGTTGCTCACGGCGCGCTCTGAGAAGAACGCATGGATCATGCCCTGACGCTGGTCGGTCTGCATCAGTTCCATGAAGATGTCGCGCTCGGCTTTCATGCCTTCCTGGAAGGGCAGTTCGACGCTTGCCTGCACGGCACGGACGGCCTTGGCCGGGCTGATCTGCCCCCGGCCCTTCTTCAGCACCGTATCGTAGGTGCCGTCCCAGTCGATGGGCTCCGCCGCCGGCATTGCGCTGACAGGCCGGCGCAACGCGCCTTCTTCCAGCAGGTGGCGCGCATAGGAAAGGCCCACTTCCTCAGGGTCGCCTTCGGCGATCTTGTCGATGATGCCAAGGCTCTGGGCCTCGGACGCCTTCACGTGACGGCCGGAGGTGATGACCTCGATCGCCGCTTCCGCGCCCGTCAAACGTGGCAGACGCTGAGTGCCACCCGCCCCGGGAATGAGACCAAGGTGCACTTCGGGCAGACCCAACCGGGCCGAGGGTTGCGCGACGCGGTAGTGCGTCGACAGCGCGACCTCCAGCCCGCCGCCCAGCGAAACGCCGTGCATCGATGCCACCACCAACAGCGGGGAGGCTTCGATCCGTGCGCAGAGATCGGGCAGATGCGGCTCTTTCGGCGGTTTGCCGAATTCGGTGATATCGGCCCCGGCGATAAACGCGCGCCCGTCGCCTACGATCACGACCGCCTTCACGCCCTCTTCGGATTCGGCGCGGTCCATCCCGTCCTGAAGGCCCTGCCGGACGGCCTGGCTCAGCGCGTTGACGGGCGGGTTCTGGATCCGCAGCACGGCCACATCGGCATGTCGGGTATAGGCAACCTTGTCGCTCATTTCATTCTCCTCTGTCTCAGCCGCGGCGGGTCAGCGCCGCTGGATGTCCGGTACGCTGCTCCAATCCGCGAACGGTGTCGCGCAGGGCGGGGCCGACCTCTTCCCGGGCGCGGGTGTCAGTCAGATCAGTAGGCAAGGCGCCGCAGGTAAAGGCAACCGGCTCGCCGAATTCATTGGCGAAATAAGGCACACTTACCGCATTGACGCTGCGTGCATAACGGGTGGGCGGCGGTGCGATGGTAAAGCCCTGCCCGATAAGCTGGTCGTAGCCGTCCTGCCTGAATTGCGTCAGTTCCGAATCGGGATCGAGTGCGGCAAAGCGTTCTTCGCCCATGGTCGCCAGAACCGCCTGCCCCGAGGACGACCCGAAAATCGGAATGCGGTGCCCCGGTTCAAGCCAGATGGTCGCGACGCCCCCTGGCCGCCAAGTCTTGGCAAGCAGCATGCGGTCGCCATCCCGCACGGCGATGAGCGCGAGCGTTCCGGTCGCATCGGCGAGCTTCTGCATCGCTTCCGATGCCAGATCGACAAACCCGATAGACAGCGACGCGACCGAACCCAGCGCCACCGCTGACGGTCCGAGGCGGAAGCGGTCATTGCGCGTCCCGTGGCTGAGGTAGCCCAATTCGCAAAGCGTATAGGTCAGCCGCGACACCGTGGGTTTGGGCAGGCCCGTGCGTTCGGCGATCTCGGCGTGGGTCAGCCCATTGTCGCTGGCCCGAAAGGCACGCAAAATGCCCAAGCCCCGCGCCAGCGTATTGGCGAACTTGCGATCCGAAACCTGATCGTTCATCGGGCCGCCATCGGTATCAGGAGCGATATCGCCGGGAAGGACATGATCAGGACGAGCACGATGATATCGATGCTCAGGAAGCGCGTGATGCCAGCAAAGATCTTGTCGATCGGGGCTTCCTTGCCCACCACGTTGGCGATGACGAAGACGTTGAGCCCCACGGGCGGCGTGATCAGCCCGATTTCCAGCAGCTTGATGACCACGACCCCGAACCAGATGAGGTTCAGCCCGTAGCTTTCCACCAGCGGGATCATCAGCGGCAGAGTGAGCACCATGATCCCGATGGGATCGAGGAACATGCCGAGCAGCAGGTAGATCACCGCGATGCAAAGCATCAGCACCACCAGCGAAAGCTGCGCATCAGATACCCAGCCCACGATCACATTGGCCACGCCGGTCAGCGCCACGAAGGCCACAAAGATCTTGGCCGCGGCGGCAATCAGGAAGATGGCCGAGGTCTGGATGCAGGTTTCCTTCACCGCGTCCCACAACCCGCCCAGGGTCAGCTTGCGCTGCACAAAGCCGATGATCGCCGCCGACACCACGCAGACGGCGGCAGCTTCTGTTGCGGTGAAGATACCGCCGTAGATGCCCCCGATGATCAGGATGAAAAGCAGCACGGCGGGCCAGCTTTCCCATGCCGCGCGGAAGCGTTCCGAGCTGGAATAGCGCTGATCCGTCGAGGGCGCGATTTCCGGCGTCCGCCAGACCCAGACCGCGATCACGAAGATGAACCCCGCCAGCGTCAGCAGACCCGGCAGAACCCCCGCCAGGAACAGAGAGGAGATGGAGGTTTCGGTGAAGATCCCGTAGATGATGAAGAGGACCGAAGGCGGGATGAGCGAGCCCAGCGTGCCGCCCGCCGCGACCGATGCCGTCGCGAGGCGCGGATCGTAACCCATACGCAGCATCTCGGGTGTGCAGATCTTGCCCATGGTCGACGCGCAGGCGATGGACGATCCGGTGATCGCCGAAAAGCCGCCGCAGCCCATGACGGAGGCCATCGCGACCCCGCCGGGCAGGCGCGTCAGCCAGACCTTGGCGGCGTGATAGATCTTGGTGGTGATGTCGGCCTTGTAGGCGATGTGACCCAGCGCCACGAAAAGCGGGATCATCGACAGATCGTAGGAATGGATGAGGTCGAAGGAGTTCGAAAACACCATCGAAGTCGTCGCCTTGATCGCGCGCTCCGGCATGAACGTGCCGGTGCGGAAGGCAAAGATGAAAAAGGTCGCGACGGTGGCGACGGAAGCCAGCGTAAAGGCGATCGGCACCCGCATCGCCAGCATGAAGAGAACCGCGCCAAAGGCGATCAGCCCGATGGTCGAAGCATCCATCAACCGTTCTCCCCTTCGGTCAGCAGGTCACCTGCATGTTGTTGTTCGTCCGACACGACGCCGCCCGCCAGAATGGTGCGGGTATCGCGCCACGCCAGTTCTGCGAGCCGCAGGAATGTGGCGATGATGCCAACGAGGAAGAGCAGCCTGCCCGGCCATTTCGGCAGGTTCAGGTCACCGTAGAAAAAGCTGCCCTTTTCGACAGCCCCGATCAGCTCGCGCCCCCCCGAGTAAATCAGCGGCGCAAGCGCAATAAGCCCGATGACGGAGCCGGTCACGATGAGCCATGACCGGAACCGTGGGCCGAAGCGGTCGGATACGAAGGCCACGCTCACATGGGCGCGCGCGGCCGTCGCGGCGGCAAGGGGCAGGACGATGGCGGCGACCATGAGTTCGCGCACCATCGTGACGCTGTCGGGCACCTGGCCCGCAAAGACAGCGCGGGCCACGACGTTGGTGGTGATCAGGACACCCAGCAGGATGACCGCAAGCGCGCCCAGTCCCAGCAGGATTTTCTCAAGTGGCACCAACATCGGCCCGCCCCCTCTTTGTACTACGATCAGTTGCTCGGCTGTTCCCAGGGATAGCCCTCGGCGTCGCGCACCTCGGTGTACTTGGTGATGAGCGACTGGTACTCGGCCAGCAGTTCCTCACCGGGCAGGCCCGCGGCATTCGCCGTCTCGACCCATTCGTCGAGGAACTTCTTGCCTGCTTCAACCAGCTTCGCGCGCTCTTCCGCGGGCAGTTCGATCACTTCGACGCCCTGCTCCTTCATCGACGCGATGGCCTTGTCGTTCGCTTCGTTGATCATGCGGCCGAATTCGTCCGCCATGTCAGAACCGACCTGACCGATCAGCTCCTGCTGTTCGGCGCTCAGGCTGTCGTAGGTGTCCTTGTTCATGAAGATACCCAGACCACCGACCTGACCCCAGTCTAGGATGGTGTAGTTGTCCATCACCTCGGCCTGCTTCAGCGCTGCAACCGCGTAGCTGTAGCCCTGCGAGCAGTCGATCAGGCCCGTATCCAGACCCTGATAGGCGTCATAGATGGACATGTTGACCATATTGGCGCCGTTCTCGCCAAAGACCTTGCCGTATGCGCCAACGCCGCGCACTTTCTTGCCGGAGATATCGTCGACGGTGCGGATCGGCTCGCCCTTGCAGCCGATGTTGACCTGGCTGGTGGTCCAGCTGCCGACGTAGACGAGGTTCTTGTCCGCCAGATCGGCCTGAATTTCGGGGCTGTTGCGCATCAATTCGTCGGTGGCGCGCATCCCGACCCATGCGTCGGGGTTGTTCAGCGGCAGGTCGGCGATGCCGTATCCGGCCATTTCCTGCGGATAGTAGACAGCGATCACCGATCCCATGTCCGCGACGCCATCGGCGATGGATTGCACGGCCGCGTTGGCCTTGAAGAGTGCGCCGCCCCACTGGATGTCGACCTTCAGCTCGCCGTCGGAACGTTCGGTCAACTGGTCAGCGAACCACTGCAGCGCGTCGGCGCGGGCGCCACGGTTCGGCCCGGCTTCGCCGTGGATCAGCGTCGTTTCCGCAGTGGCGACGGTGCCCGCAGCAACCAGAGCGCTGGCCATGGTCAGCTTTTTGAGAAATGTCATGTAGCTCCCCCTCCTCGGGATTTGTTTCGCATAGTGAAATGTTGTTTCAATTTCATCTCGGCGCACGCTACGGCCTGAGGTGATTCCTTGCAAGCACAGTTTTACGCGCCGTCAACACTTGGAAATGTCGGCGCCAAGAAACTGTTAACTAAAGGCAATTTGCTTACTTGCGGTAGATAAAGCAGCGTTCCGGCACCGCATCCTGCGGCAGAGGCAACTCTTCCATGGACGTGAAATACATCCGATCGCTGGCCACCATGATGCCGCCGGGTGCGAGCAGCGGCTCCACCAGCGGGGATACGACACGGGCGAAAGCATCGTTCTTGGCCCGATCATGCCCGCCGAGGTCGGCGTGAACCAATGCAGCCGTGGCCCCGAAACGTGCCAGCGCGTCAGGCAGGGTCTGGTTGACATCGCCGAGGATCAGCATGTCATCGGGCGGTGTACTGTCGGGATGCGAGGCGACGGCACGTTCGAACACATGGATCTGCCGGTTTGGCAAGATCTCCCGCAGGTGATGATAGGTCCGCCCGTTCCCGAGGCCCAGCTCGAACACGGGGCCGTGCGAATCCGCGATCAGTCGCGCCGCGGCATCGAGACAGGCGCGCTGCGAAACCATGCGGTCGATGAAAAGGTCCAGTCGGCTCATCGCGGTATCCTTCCTGCGGGTTCGTCCCTTCTGCACCATCGCACCGGGAATGTGTAGATGCAGGCGGGTTTCGTGACACTGGACGCTGCGCCGCAAATGGGCTTCACTCCCGGCAATGCCACGCGCGGCCCTGTCAGGGAACATAATGACTTCATTGCTGGACGTAGATGACCTGACAATCGGGTTCGGCTCCGCCCCGCCGGTGGTAGAGAATGTCAGCTTCTCCCTGCGCCGGGGCGAAACACTGGCGCTGGTGGGCGAAAGCGGATCGGGCAAGACACTGACCTGCCGGAGCGTGTTGCGGCTGCTGCCCCAGACGGCGACGATCCACAGCGGTTCCATCCGCTTCGCCGCGGGGAACGGCACCGCGCCTGTCGATCTGCTGTCCCTGTCTGACCGGCGCATGCGACAGGTGCGGGGGGACCGCATCGCGATGATCTTTCAGGAACCCATGCGCTCGCTTTCACCCCTGCACCGGCTCGGTGCGCAGGTGGCGGAAGCACTTCGCATCCACCGCAACATGAGCCATGGCGAAGCGAAGCGCCGGGTGCTGGAAATGTTCGATCAGGTCGGCTTTGCCGATCCCGAGCGGGCCTGGCGCAGCTACCCGTTCGAGATGTCGGGCGGCATGCGTCAGCGCGCCATGATCGCCATGGCGATGGTCGCCAGGCCCGAACTGCTGATCGCGGATGAACCGACCACGGCACTCGATGTAACGACGCAGGCGCAGGTGCTCGGCCTGATGCGCAACTTGCAGAGCCAGACCGGCATGGCGGTGATCCTCGTCACACATGATCTTGGCGTGGTCGCGAATATGGCAGAACAGATCGTGGTGATGAACCGGGGTCGCATCATGGAACGCGGCAGTGCGGCGGAGGTGCTTGCAAGCCCCGCGCATGGGTATACCGCGAAGCTTTTCTCGGCCGCGCCGATGATCCCGGAAGTGGCCCGGCCAGCACGGGCCCCGGCGCATGACGATCTAATCCTGTCGCTCCGCGACGTGACCAAGACCTATACCATGCGCGCCGGCGGGTGGCGCAAACCGGCACAGGTGACGGCCTGCCGCGATGTCACGCTGGCGCTGCAGCGGGGCAAGACGCTGGCGGTCGTGGGTGAATCCGGTTCGGGAAAGACGACCTGCGCGCGCATCGCACTGGGGGCGGAACGGCCCGATCCGGGCGGCGAGGTGCTGTTCAGCGCGGAGCCCGGGGCACCCGCCCTGCCGGTACACGATCTTTCCACCGCCCAGCGCCGGTTGTTCCAGCGTCAAGCGCAGATGGTGTTCCAGGACCCCTATTCATCCCTGTCGCCCCGGATGCGGGTTCAGGACGCATTGACCGAACCGATGGAAATCCACCGGATCGGCACCGCCGCCGAGCGGCGCGATAAGGCGGCGGAAATGCTGCGGCTCGTCGGGCTCGACCCCATGGTGGCAAAGCGATATCCGCATGCTTTTTCCGGCGGCCAGCGCCAGCGCCTGTCGATCGCGCGCGCCCTGACGCTGGACCCGGTCCTGCTGATTTGCGATGAACCGACTTCGGCGCTCGATGTGTCTGTTCAGGACCAGATCCTGACATTGCTGGAAGATATCCGCGACCGCGCTCATCTGAGCTATCTTTTCATCAGCCACGATCTGGCGGTGGTGGCGCGCATCGCCGATGAAGTCGCCGTGATGCGCGCGGGCGTGATCGTGGAGCAGGCCGCGCCCGACACGTTGTTCTACAATCCGCAGCACCCCTACACCAAGGCCCTGATCGCCGCCCAGCCGGAGCCGGATGTATCCCGCCCGATAGACCTTGAACTCGTCGCGAGGGGGGCCGGCGCACCGCATTCTTGGCCTGAAATTTTCCGCTTCGATGCAGAAACGGCCCCAGCCCTGCGCGAACTCGAACCCGGTCATATGGTGCGCTACCATGTCTAGATGGCTGGCGCTGATACTCGCTTGCGGGCTGACCGGACAGGCCTTGGCCCAAGCCGCGCCCCCGGCGGCGGCCCGGTCCACAATCGCGGATACGACGACCGCGCTGCCAATGCAGGAAACACCCTATTGGCGGCACGAAGTTGAAAGCCTGCGCCTGCCCCCTGTCGCCGAACGATTGCCGCAGGCCCCGCTCGTGATCGACCTCGAAGCGAAGGGGCGAAGCTTCGGCACCCCCGGCGGGACGATGCATATGTTGATTTCGCGTTCGAAGGACGTGCGCCAGATGGTCGTCTACGGCTACGCGCGGCTCGTGGGATACGCGCCCGACTATTCGCTCTACCCGGACATTCTGCACGGCGTGGAAATATTCGAGGGCAGGCGGTTTACCCTTCGCTTGCGCAAGGGGCACAAATGGTCCGACGGGGCGCCGTTCACCTCCGCGGATTTTGCCTATTGGTGGCAGCATGTCATCAACAATGCAGAGATCACGCCCAACGGGCCGCCCGATTTCATGTATGTAGAGGGCGTGCTTGGCAGCGTCCGCTTTCCCGATCCGGAAACGGTCGTCTTCGAATGGCCCACACCCAATCCGAACTTCCTTCCGCTGCTCGCACAGGCCAGCCCGCCGTTCATCTACCGGCCCGGTCACTACCTGCGCCAGTTCCATGCGGATTTCGCCGACCCGGTCGAACTGGAACGGGCGGTCGCGGAGGCCCGGGTGAACAGCTGGGCCGCGCTGCACAACAAGCGCGACGACATGTACAAGTTCGACAACCCCGATCTGCCCACGCTGCAGCCGTGGATGAACACCAGCGACAACGACAGTTCGCGCCAGATCTTCCTGCGCAATCCCTATTATCACCGGGTGGACACGCGCGGCGTGCAACTGCCCTATGTCGACGTGGTCGAGATGACCGTGGTGGGCGGCGGCCTTATCGCAGCCAAGGCCAACGCGGGAGAGGTCGATCTGCAGGCGCGCGGGCTCGACTTTTCGGATGTGAGCATCCTCAAGAAAGGGGAGCTGGAAGGGGGTAATTACCGCACCCTGCTCTGGGCGAATGGCGCCGCGCGTGTCCACCCGGTGATAATAGGGATTGCGCAGGAAGATCTGGCGCGAACTG
>NZ_LWEX01000134.1 GCF_001634885.1 Sulfitobacter sp. HI0040
GCGGCATATACTGCTGTTGCGGGGCCATCACCTGCTGCGGCGGCTTGCGGCTGACGCGGACGTTCAGGCTGTCGTCCTCGGCGTAGTCGCGCTTCACCTGCAATTCGGTGAGATCGTTTTCGTTCAGCAGCTCGGCCAGCGCGCGGATGAACGCGACGTCTGCATCGTGGGTGTTCTTCGTCATGGTTCCTCGACCCTTCTCAAGGTGGGCAGACTGTCGCCGCCCTTTGCTCGCCCGCTTATAGGCCATGCGCCATAGCATGGAAAGCCGACTGTTGCCGTCGGGGCAATGGCGCGGCAGTCTGCGGCCAGCGAAGAAGGATGACATCCATGAACCTTGCCCATTGGCTGGCCCGCAGTGCCACGGCATACCCCCGGCATCCCGCCCTGTTCAGGGGCGTGACCCCCATGGCCGATTATGCGCATTTTGATGCCCGCGCCCGGGCCGTGGCGGGATGGCTGCGCGCGCAGGGAGTGGCGGAGGGCGACCGGGTCGCGCTTTTCATGCCCAACGGGCCGGATTACCTGATCGCGCTTTACGGGATCTGGTACGCCGGTGCCGCGGCGGTGCCGATCAATGCAAAGCTGCACGGGCGTGAGGCGGCGTTTATCCTGAGGGACGCGGGCGCGAAGCTGGTCTTCGTGGTCGGGTCCAACGGGGCGGCATTGAACGCCGAAGGCGATCCCGTCCCGCGCGTGGACGTCGATGGCCCTGGATACGACGATCTGCTGGTCCATCCGCCGCTACCCGAGCCTGCGCCGCGGGATGGGTCGGACATGGCGTGGCTATTCTATACCTCCGGTACGACCGGTACGCCCAAGGGGGTGATCATCACCCATGACATGCTGCTATCGATGGCGCTTTGCTACGAAGTGGATGTCGACCGTGTCTTTGACGGGGATGCGGCGATCTATGCCGCGCCGCTCAGCCATGGGGCGGGGCTTTACAACCTGATGCATGTGCGTGCCGGGGCCCGGCATGTCTTTCCCGAAAGCGGTGGCTTCGACGCGGACGAGGTGCTCGACCTCGCGGCGCATCACGGGCGGGCGCATATGTTCGCGGCGCCCACGATGGTGCGCCGCCTGCTCGCCGGGGCCCGCGCGGCGGGGCGGCGCGGGGAGGNGCTGCGCACTATCGTTTACGGGGGTGGGCCGATGTACAACGCCGATATCGTCGCGGCGGTGGATTGGTTCGGCCCCGTTTTCGTGCAGATCTACGGGCAGGGCGAATGCCCCATGGGGATCTCCGCCCTGTCGCGGGCGGACGTGGCGGACAGGAAGGGCGCGACATGGGAAAAGCGCCTCGCCTCCGTCGGGCGGGCGCAGGCGGCGGTGGAACTGCGTATCGAGACTGCGGATGGCCAGACCGCGCCCGCCGGCACCAATGGCGAGATCATGGTGCGGGGGCGCACGGTGATGCCCGGCTACTGGAATGCGCCCGAAGCCACGGCGCGCGCGTTGAAGAACGGCTGGCTCGCCACCGGCGATATCGGATCGCTGGATGACGCGGGCTATCTCACCCTGCAGGACAGGAGCAAGGATGTCATCATCACCGGCGGCTCGAACGTCTATCCCCGCGAGGTGGAGGAGGTTTTGCTGCGACATGACGCCGTGCAGGAAGTTTCGGTGGTGGGGCGCCCCCATGACGAATGGGGGGAGGAGATCGTGGCCTTCGTGGTCGGCGAGGCCCCGGATAGCGAACTTGATGCGCTCTGTCTGGCGAATATGGCGCGCTTCAAGCGGCCCAAGGTCTATCTGCGCATGGAGGAACTGCCGAAGAACAATTACGGCAAGGTGCTGAAGACGGAATTGCGAGAGCGGTTGAAGCCGGGTTAGGCGCCGTTGCCGTTGCCGTTGGAATGCGACGCGCCAAGCTGCACGGAATAGCGCAGGCCCGATTCGGTAAGCTCGCGCGTTGCGGTACCGTTGAGCTGCGAGGGCACGATCCGCGTGAGCATGGTTGACCCGAAGCCGCCCCTTTCGTTGGGGGTGATCGTGTTCACGTTCCGCTCGATCCATTCGAAGGTGCGCGCGTCGGCGTCATCCGAGTTCCAGCGAATGTCGATCGTACCCTTGTCGCTGAACAGCGCCCCGTACTTGTAGGCATTGGTCGCAAGTTCATGGATCGCCATGGAAACGGCCTGCGCCTCCCGCGGGTCGAGAAGCATCTCGCCCCCGTCGAAGGTGACCCGCTCCATATCCTCACCCAGATGGCCCGACAATTGGCGTTCCAGCAGCTTTTGCATGGTGATGCCGTCCCAGTTGCCGCCCGTCAGCAGCGAATGGGTTTTGGCCATCGACTGGATGCGCGCTTCGTAGCGGGTCAGGAATTCGGATATATCAGTGATGCCTTCGGCGGAACGGCGGGCGATGATCGAGGTCAGATTGAACAGGTTGCCGACCCGGTGCTGAAGCTCATGGGCGATGGCCCCCTGAAGCCGCTGCGCCATGACCCGTTCCGTCACATCCTGTGCATGTTGTACCAGATGGGTGATTTCCCCATCCGAATTGCGCACACCACGGTGCAGGCAGGTCCAGTATGCCTCACGCATACCGCCGCCTTTTTCCTCGGATACGGGGATCGCGAAGGGCACCTCAACCAGTTCGTTATCCTCCCCCGCGAGGACAGCGTGGAAGGCTTCCTTGAACATCTCCTGCCGCTCGGGTGCCTCGGGAAAGGCGTCGAAGACATACATGCCGAAGATGTCCTCGGCTTTGCGGTCTACCGTTTGCAGATAGGTTTCATTTGCCGAGGCGATATGCAGATTCCTGTCCAGAACCAGACAGGCTGCAGGCAAACACATGAACAGATTGTGGAGATCCGGCTGATTGTCAGACACTCGATGTGTTACCCAGGAAATTCGTACGCGACACTACTCTGACCACAGCACGAACCCCTTGGCCACCGACTTTTCACGGAAAACTGATCTAGATTGCGAGATATTCCGCCCGGAGCTGCGCGTCGTTCAGAACCTCTTCTGCCGTACCGTCGTAAACGACACCGCCGGTATCAAGAATGACGGCGCGGTCCGCGAGCTTGAGCGCACGGACGGCGTTCTGCTCCACGAGGATAGTGGTAATGCCCTGATCCTTGATGAGCCCGAGCGTTCGTTCGATTTCATCCACGATGACGGGGGCGAGGCCTTCGTAGGGTTCATCGAGCAACAGCACCTTGATGTCGCGCGCCAGCGCGCGGGCAATCGCGAGCATCTGCTGCTCGCCGCCCGAAAGGGTCACACCTTCCTGATTCTTCCGCTCGCCCAGCCGCGGGAAAAGCTCGTAGATACGGTCGAGCGACCAGCCGAGAGGCGGGGCGATCTGCGCGAGCTTCAGGTTCTCCTCCACTGTGAGGCCGGCGATGATCCGGCGATCCTCCGGCACCAGTACCAGACCTTCGACGGCCGCCTGATAGCTGGCCATCTTGTGCAGCGCCTTGCCGTCCAGCCAGACTTCGCCGCTGCGCAATTCGGGGCTGGCGACACGCGCGATGGCCCGCAGGGTAGAGGTCTTGCCCGCCCCGTTACGGCCCAGCAGCGCGAGGATCTCGCCTTCGTGGACGTCAAAGCTGATGCCCTGCACGATGTAGCTTTCGCCGTAGTAGGCATGCAGGTCCCGGACGGACAGATAGGCAGAGCCGGTCGAGGCGTCGCTGTCGGAGCGGGGCAGGGTATTGGTATCGGTCATGTCGTTTCCTCGCGGGGGGCGGCACGGGATGGCCGCGGCGGAATGGGATCAGGCGGCGTCCTGGGATTCGCCGAGATAGGCTTCGCGCACCTTCGGATGGCCCTTGATGCGTTCGGGGGTATCTTCCACCAGCGGTGTGCCCTGGGCCAGCACGGTGATCCGTTCGGCCAGAGAGAACACCACATGCATGTCGTGTTCGATGATGGCGATGGTGATATCGCGCTCTTCCTTGATCTGCTTGAGCAGGTCGATCGTGTTGTTGGTATCGGCCCGCGCCATCCCGGCGGTGGGTTCGTCGAGCAGCAGAAGACGCGGATCCTGCGCAAGGCACATGGCGATTTCGAGCCGCCGTTTGTCCCCCCGCGAAAGCGATGCGGCATGCATGTGGCGTTTGTCGCTCATGCGCATCTCCTCCATCATCTCCTCCGCCTTCTCTATCACGTCGCGCTGGCCCACCACGCGGGAAACGGCGTTCATCTCGAAGGCGCCGTCGCGCTTGGCGAAACAGGGGATGAGCATGTTTTCCATCACCGTCAGGTCACCGAAAATCTCCGGTGTCTGGAAGACGCGGGAAATGCCCATCTGGTTGATCTCGTAGGGTTTGCGCCCCAGCACCGACTGGCCGTCGAACATGACGCTGCCGGTATCGGGGATCAGCTTGCCCACGAGGCAGTTGAGCAGGGTGGACTTGCCCGCGCCGTTCGGCCCGATGATCGCATGGACGGAGTTTTCCACCACGCTGAGGTTCACGTTCGACAGGGCCTGCAGGCCGCCGAACCGTTTGCCGACATTCTTGACTTCGAGGATTGCCATGGTCCCGTCTCCTTATTCGGCTGCAGGGTTGCGCTGTTCGGCGGCGTCGGATTCGACGTCCCCGGCTTTGCGGTCGCGGCGGCGGAAGACGAAGCGTCCCGCCCGC
>NZ_LWEX01000135.1 GCF_001634885.1 Sulfitobacter sp. HI0040
CAGACATTCCGGGCCAGCCCGGGATGCGCAGCGGGCGGTTGTAGCTCAGTTGGTTAGAGTACCGGCCTGTCACGCCGGGGGTCGCGGGTTCGAGCCCCGTCAACCGCGCCACCGCTGCCTGAAAAAGGGATCCTCCGGGGTCCCTTTTTTCGTTCCGGCCGCCTGCATTGTGCCGCTTGACGGGTGGGCGGCTTCGGTCTATCCCGACCGCATCGCGCGGTTGTAGCTCAGTTGGTTAGAGTACCGGCCTGTCACGCCGGGGGTCGCGGGTTCGAGCCCCGTCAACCGCGCCACTTTCCCCTCATCGCCACTCAGTCCGCCGGGCTGTCGTAGCTATAGCCCAACTGGCGCTCCAATTCCTCGTCCAGCCGGGCTTGCATGAACCGCCGGCCTGCCTTGCCCATGCGCGCAGGTGTCTTGGGCCGCTCCGGTATGGCCGGCTTGAAGCGGGAGCCGAGGCGTTTGACCACGCGGCGATAGGGCGTGCTGCGCGGGGGATGGCCCATCACGTAGAGCAGGGCGTCCAGCGTCGCTTCCGGCTCGGCTTGCGCCGTCTCCACGCTCAGCAGGAGGCAGGTGCAATCGCGCGACATATACCCCAGCATCGCCCGCATCTTGGCCGTGCGCAGGGCAAAAAGATCCGCGAAGGCGGCCCCGGTTTCGGGATCGCGGTCCGGAAGCAGCGGCCCGCCCAGGGGGCCGGCCTGCATAGCGGCGGTGAAGTAGCGCGGTCGGTCTACCACCGTTTCCCAGGGCGCGCGGATGAAATCGCCGAATTCGAGTGCCTGCAGCTCTGGCGGCGCGTGCCAGGGCTTGCGGTGCATGGAAAGCGCCCAGTCGTCCGCGCGCCTTGTCATGCAGATCACGCCGAGGTCCGCGGGAACCGGCGCCTCGCGCGGGAAGCCGTGTTTCCAGCCCAGATCCGTGGCCGGGCGCATGGATGAATTGCGCCCCAGCAGACGGGAGACGAAATTGGTGCCCGAAGACCGCTCGCCCAGCACCTGATAGCGCGCCAGCGGGGTCGGTGCGCGCCGGTTCGCGGCAAAGCCCGCCTCTGCGAAGTCCTGCGGAATCAGTGGGTTCATCTGTCACTCGTTCGGGCGGCCCCACCTTTCATGGCAAAGCGGCAACGGCGCGGCGCGGGCCGCAATTTGCGATTCTCTTGTACCAGCCGCTCCTCTAGGATGCGAGGCAGGCATGGGCAATTTCGGGCAGGTGTGACGATGCAGACGGCGGCCGCGGTGACGATGGTGCGCGATGACGCGTTCTTTTTGAAGGCGTGGCTCGCGCATTACGGCGGGCTTTTTGGGCGTGAAAACTGCTATGTCATCAACCATGGGCGCGGCGCAGAGGTCGCAGCACTGGCCGAAGGCTGCAACGTCATCGGCATCCCGGGCGATCCGCACAAGAATTTCGACGTGAAGCGCTGGCAGTTGATAAACAACCTCGTCGGCGGTCTGCGCAAGTATTTCACCCATGTGGTCGTGGGCGATGTGGACGAACTGGTGGTCAGCGACCCGGAGGCGGGCGGAACCCTGTTGGATTTCCTGAAGGACGCGCCGAAGGGCCGTATTCTCACGCCGCTGGGGCTGGAGGTGATCCACCGCATCGACATCGAACCAGACCCCGTCACCGGCCCCATCCTCGGCCCCCGGATGCATGTGCGGCCCGCGCCGTGGTATTCGAAACCCTGCATCACCTCGGCGCCCGCGAAACTGTCGCGGGGCGGGCATTACGCGCAATACGACAAGCTGCACGCGCCCGACAGGCTCTACCTTCTGCATCTGAAGTTCTGCGATTTCGACAATTACGCCGCCGCCATGGATCGGCGCAATGCCGTGACGGCAGAGGTGCCGGGCGATCAGAAAGGCGCCTCCATCGGGGGGCATTGGTTTGCCGCCAACCGGGGCGAGGACCGGGCGGTTTTCGAAGCCTTCGCGACCCTCGAAATGGTGGAAGGCTTCGACATGACGCCGCTGCGCCGAAGGATGCGCCGGTCGTTCAAGCCGCGCGGGGATACAGGCTTCTATGAATTCGATCACCCGCGCTACAAGACCCAGTACCGGCTGCCCGACAGGTTTGCCGGGCTGGTCTGACGCGCGGCCCTCAGCCTCCCGGCAGGAAGGCGAGCAGCCGTCGTGCCGTTTCCCCGGGCGATTTGTCGATGAAGAAATGGCCGCCAGGAATGCTTTCACAGCGCATGTCGGCCAGACGATCACGCCAAGTGGCGGCAACGTCATAGGCCTGCGCCATCACCCCGTCGCCGCCGTAGAGGACAAGCGCCGGGCAGTCGACCTTGCGCCCCAGATCCTGCGTATCGAGGTCGAGATCCACGTCGATGGCCGCGCGGTAGTCGTTGCACATCGCCTCGATCGTGCGCGCCCGGTGCCATGACGCGCGATAGGCCGCCAGCGCCCGGTTGTCGAAATCCTCAAGCGTGCCGCCGCCCCAGCCCAGCAGGCAGGATTCGTAGAAGAAATCAGGGTCGGCGGCGATCATCTTTTCCGGTCTGGGTGAGGGTTGGGAGAGGAAAAACCAGTGATAATAATCTCTTGCAACCTCATGTGAAAGTTCGCTCAGCAGATGCTGGGTGGGAACGATGTCCATCACGGTCAGGGTCTCTACCGCTGCTGCATGGTCCAGCGCTAGCCGGTGCGCCGTTCTGGCCCCCCGGTCATGCCCCACGAGATGAAAGCGATCAAAGCCGAGCGTCCGCATGAGCGCCGCCTGATCCGCCGCCATCTCGCGAAAACTGTATTCCGCCGCGCCCTCGGGCGCTTCGCTGTCGCCATAGCCGCGCAGGTCCGCTGTGATGACGGTAAAGCGTTCCGCCAGCAGGGGGGCCGTGGCGTGCCACATGGCGTGGGTCTGGGGAAAGCCGTGCAATAGCAGCAGCGGCGGCCCGTTCCCTATGCGGCGATAGGCGATCTCGGCCCGGCCCTCCGGGCGCAGGCGTTCGACGGGCAGTTCGAAGAAATCACTCATGCCGTTGCCCTCAGCGGCTCAGCGCGTCGAGGATGCGCGCCCAACTGCGGATGCCTTTGTGAAAGCTCTCCATGTCGTATTTTTCGTTCGGGGAATGGATCTGGTCATCGTCCTTGCCGAAGCCGATCAACATCGGGCGGGTGCCGAGGATGCTCTGGAAATAGCCCGCGATGGGGATGGACCCGCCGCAGCCGATATAGGCCGCCGGGATGTTCCATTCCTCGCTCAACGCGTTGCGCGCGGCTTCGAACATCTGCCCTTCGGTATCGACGCCGGAGGCGGGACCGGCCCCGTGGCCGGTGAACTCCACGGTGCAATCGGGGGGCAGGGCGTCCTGCACCATCTGGCGGAAGCTTTCGCGGATCTTCAGCGGGTCCTGCGTTCCGACAAGGCGGAAGCTGAGCTTGGCATGGGCCTGTGACGGGAGGACCGTCTTGAACCCGTCACCGGTGTAGCCGCCCCAGATGCCGTTCACATCACAGGTGGGCCGCGACCAGATCATCTCCAGCGGAGTGCGGTCCTCTTCGCCCGCCGGGGTGGAAAGGCCCACGTCCTTCAGAAAGGCGTCATGATCGAAGGACAGCCCCTGCCATTGGGCCTCCAACTCGTCCGAAAGCTCCGGCACCCCGTCATAGAACCCAGGAATCGTGATGCGCCCGGTGTCGTCATGCAGCGAGGCCAGGATGCGGGACAGGACGCGGATCGGGTTCATGGCGATGCCGCCGTACATGCCCGAATGCAGATCCTTGTCGGGCGCGGTGATGGTCAGTTCTTCGCCCAGCAGGCCGCGCAGCATGGTCACGATGGCGGGGGTGCGGCTTTCGAACAGGCCGGTGTCGCAGATCATCGCCAGATCGCTGCGCAGCTCCTCCGCGTTCTTTTCCATGAACGGCACCAGGGAAGGGGAGCCCGATTCTTCCTCTCCTTCGAGGAAGAAGGTGATCCGGCAGGGCCATTCGCCGGTCTCTTCCTTCCATGCGCGCAGGGCTTCGACGAAGGTCATCAACTGGCCCTTGTCGTCGGATGCGCCGCGTGCGCGGATCACTTTACCGTCAGTTGTATCCTCGATCTGCGGGTCGAAAGGGTCGCGATCCCAAAGGTGAAGCGGGTCCACGGGTTGCACATCGTAATGGCCGTAAAACAGCAGGTGAGGCTTGGCATCGGCTGCCCCCGCGTGGCCCACAACCATGGGATGACCCGGCGTCTGGCGCTTTTCCGCATCGACGCCCATTTCGCGCAATTGGGCGACGAGCCAGTCCGCGGCCCGGTCGCAATCCGCCTTGTATGCTGGGTCTGTCGAGATGGAGGGGATGCGCAGAAGTTCCAGCAGCCGCTCGGTGGCGGCGGGCAGTTCGTTGTCGATGCGCCCGAGTATTGCGTCGATGGACATTGGGTTCTCCGGATTGATCTGGGCGGAGCCTATCAGCCGCGAATTGGGTGTCCAGAGGGGGCGGGGTGGACCGGCACAGGGCCGCTCCGGTCTGCGACAAGACGCCCGCGCGGTGGCGGGGGAAAAGCATTGTGCACCAAGGTCTCATTCTGTAGTTATTCTAAATGTTGAATATAGGCGAGCGCCTTGTCGCCTGAATACTGTATGATGGAGAGGCATATGGACTATTCCGCGAAGCTCGACGAAGCGATCGCGCGCCTGCACGACGAAGGCCGTTACCGGACCTTTATCGACATCGAGCGGCGGAACGGCCATTTCCCCCATGCGGTCCGTACCCGGCCCGACGGCAGCGAACAGGAAATCACCGTCTGGTGCGGCAACGACTACCTCGGCATGGGGCAGAACCCCGTCGTGCTGGATGCGATGAGCCAGGCGTTGCAGGCCACCGGCGCAGGCTCCGGCGGGACGCGCAACATTTCCGGCACCACGATCCATCACAAGCGGCTGGAGGCCGAACTGGCCGATCTGCACGGCAAGGAAGCCGCGCTGCTCTTTACCTCTGCCTATATCGCCAATGATGCGACGCTCAGCACGCTGCCGAAGCTCTTTCCGGGCCTGATCATCTATTCCGACGCGCTGAACCATGCCTCCATGATCGAAGGCGTGCGGCGCAATGGCGGGGCGAAGCGGATTTTCCGCCACAACGACGTGGCGCATCTGCGAGAATTGCTCGAAGCGGACGACCCGGCGGCGCCGAAGCTCATTGCCTTCGAATCCATCTATTCCATGGATGGCGACTTCGGCCCGATCGAGGCGATCTGCGATCTCGCGGATGAATTTGGCGCGCTCACCTATATCGACGAAGTGCATGCCGTGGGCATGTACGGCCCGCGGGGCGGCGGGGTGGCGGAACGCGACCGGCTGATGCACCGGCTCGACATCATCAACGGCACGCTGGCCAAGGCCTATGGTGTCATGGGCGGCTATATCGCGGCCTCGGCGCGAATGTGCGACGCCATCCGGTCCTATGCGCCGGGATTCATCTTTACCACCTCCCTGCCGCCTGCCGTGGCGGCCGGTGCGGCGGCTTCCGTGGCGTTTCTGAAGCGCGCGCCCGACTTGCGTGCGACACATCAGCAACAGGCAAAAGCGTTGAAATTGCGGCTGAAGGGGCTGGGCCTGCCGATCATCGATCACGGCAGCCACATCGTGCCCGTGATGGTGGGCGATCCGGTCCATACCAAGATGCTGTCCGACATGTTATTGGAAGAACACGGAATTTACGTCCAGCCCATCAATTACCCGACCGTTCCGCGCGGCACCGAACGGCTGAGATTCACGCCTTCGCCGGTTCACGGGCCCAAGGAAATGGATGCGCTGGTTCGGGCAATGGACATGCTATGGTCACATTGTGCGCTGAATCGTGCCGAAGCGGTCGGCTAGAAAGGGAACCATTCGTATTCCATCTGCCTTATGGTAGTCTTAACCAAACAAGGGGCTAAATCCGAATCGTGGGGCGATCGGGACAAGGCCATAGGCAGGCAGACAGGTAGGGCATGGTATGATCGGGCGGTGGTCCTCCAAGGATGTAGAACAGGACTTGGGCGAACCGCGGGGTTTTGACGATTTCGAACTCCGGCTCGGGGATGTCATGCGCGGCGAACGCGCCACCATGGGCAAATCGCTGCTGGATGTTCAGCGCGAATTGCGGATCAAAGCCTCCTACATTGCCGCCATCGAAAATTGCGATCCCGATGCTTTCGACACGCCCGGTTTCATCGCGGGCTACGTCCGCTCCTATGCGCGCTATCTCGACATGGATCCGGACCGGGCCTTTGCGGGCTTCTGTGCCGAATCCGGGTTTTCCGTGGCCCATGGCATGTCAGCGGAAGCCTCTGTCATCAAGAAGCCCACGCGCGAAGAGCGGTTGAAGCGTTCGGATCCGGGCGACATCTTCGTTCAGCCCAGTCTGCCTTTCACCCCGACGAGTGATTCCTTCCTCAGCCGGATCGAGCCGAGCGCCATCGGCTCCGTCGCCGTTCTTGTGGCCCTTATCGGGGCTCTCGGCTTCGGCGGCTGGACGGTGCTGAAGGAAGTGCAGCGTGTTCAGGTCGCGCCAGTCGATCAGACCCCTATCGTCCTGTCGGACCTCGACCCGGTCGAAGGCGCGCTGGCCCGTGCCCCCGAGGAGAGCGAAGAGGTCGAAGCCCCCGGGCGCGGCATGCGGGCCCCCCGGATGGAGGCGCTGGACCGGCTCTATCGCCCACAGGCGCTGGACGTGCCGGTTCTGGTGGCGCGGGACGCGCCGATTTCCACCCTCGATCCCCGGGCCGTCGGTGTCTTTGCCACGCCCGCAAGCAGCGGTTCGAGCGGGGGTGAGGGGATTGCAACGGATGTGCCGTCCTCCGCCGATGAAGCGATCCGCATGGCGCTGGCCGCGGGCGACGTGCCTGAAAGCAGCGCCATTCCCGGTGACAACGCCCTCCCCGGTGAGAACGTGCCGCAGGTCGTCGAAACGCCTGCGCCCGGTCTTCGCATGGTCGCGGCCTATCCTTCGTGGGTTCGGGTCCGCGCGGCGGATGGCACTGTCATCTACGAAGGCATCATGAACAAGGGCGACACCTATGAGGTGCCCCTGACCGAAGAACCGCCCACTCTGCGCACCGGTGAATCCGGGGCATTGTTCTTCGCCATGTCCGACGGCTGCTATGGGCCGGTCGGCGCACGCGGCAGCGTGACCTCCAACCTCGTGCTGGACAGCACGCAATTGGCGGCGGCGTATGAAGCAGTGGACCCCAATGCGGATACCTCGCTCTCGCGCATGTTTGCGGATCTGAGCGGTTCGGTCGATGCGGCCACCCTTGCGGCGCTGCCTTGCCAAAGCCGCTGACCGGGCATTGAGATCCCGCGGGTCGGGGATTAGGTAAGGGCAAACCCAAGCCAATCAGCCCGGGGGACCCTCTGATGAGCCTCAATCACATTCGCCCGTGGCGTAACATCGAACGCCGCGTCTCGCGCCGGATCATGGTGGGCAATGTCCCCGTGGGGGGCGATGCGCCGATTACCGTTCAGACGATGACCAACACGCTGACGACGGATGTGCGCGGCACCATCGCGCAGGTTCAGGCCGCGGCGGATGCGGGGGCCGATATCGTGCGGGTTTCCGTCCCGGATGAGGCTTCTTCGAAGGCATTACGGGAAATCGTGGCGGAAAGCCCGGTTCCCATCGTAGCGGATATCCATTTCCACTACCGCCGCGGGATTGAGGCGGCAGAGGCGGGTGCTGCCTGTCTGCGGATCAACCCCGGCAACATCGGCGACGAAAAGCGCGTCCGCGAGGTGATCAAGGCCGCGCGCGATCATGGATGTTCCATCCGCATCGGCGTGAATGCCGGCTCGCTGGAACGGCACCTCCTGGAAAAATACGGGGAGCCCTGTCCCGACGCGATGGTGGAATCCGGGCTGGATCACATCAAGATCCTGCAGGACAACGATTTTCACGAGTTCAAGATCAGCTGTAAGGCCTCCGACGTCTTTATGGCTGCCGCCGCCTACCAGAAACTGGCGGAGGCGACGGATGCGCCCATTCACCTTGGCATCACCGAGGCGGGCGGCCTGATGTCCGGCACGATCAAATCCGCCATCGGCCTAGGTAACCTTCTGTGGATGGGCATCGGCGACACGATCCGCGTGAGCCTTTCCGCCGATCCGGTGGAAGAGGTGAAGGTCGGCTACGAGATCCTTAAATCGCTTGGCCTGCGGCACCGGGGCGTCAATATCATTTCCTGCCCCTCTTGCGCGCGGCAGGGGTTCGACGTGATCAAGACGGTGGAAACCTTGGAAAAACGGCTGGAGCACATCAAGACACCGATGAGCCTGTCGATCATCGGCTGCGTGGTGAATGGCCCGGGTGAGGCGCTGATGACGGACGTGGGCTTTACCGGCGGCGGCGCAGGCTCAGGGATGGTCTATCTCGCAGGGGCGCAGAGCCACAAGCTCGGCAACGAGGGCATGATCGACCATATCGTCGAACAGGTGGAAAAGAAGGCCGAGGAACTGGAAGCCGCCGCCGCGCAGGACGCGGCGGAATAGCCATTATGCGGGGGTCGCGCCCCGGCCCCCGCGACGAGCGCCTGCGCGGGATCAGCCGCGCTTTTCTTCGACCAGCGCCATCATCTGATCGTACGGCAGGTAGCCGCGCAGCATTTCGTCTTCCAGCACGAAGGTGGGCGTGCCCGAGATGCGCAGCCTGTCGGCCAGTGCGCGGGTCTTGGCAATTTCGGCGGTGACTTCGTCACTGTCCATCTTCGCCTCGATTGCATCGGAATCGAGACCGAAGGTCGTGGCGAGCCTGCGCAGGGCGGGCAGCGTGACCTCTCCGTTATAGGCCATCAGCGCATCGCCCAGGGCCTTGTAGCTGTCCCCCCCAACGACCTGCTTTGCCGCCACGACATAGCGCGACGCCAGCATGGATTCCGCACCCAGAATGGGGAATTCCTTGACGATCAGCTTGATGTTTCCGTCTGTCTTCAGCAGCTTCTCCACCTCCGGGTGGGCGCGCTTGCAATAGCCGCATTTGTAGTCGAGGAATTCGACCAGCGTGATGTCGCCCTCGGGATTGCCGCCGACGTAGCTGTATCCGTCGTTGAAGATCGCATCGGCGTTGTCGCTGATGAGCGACTGTTCGGCATTCGCCTGCGCTTCCGCTTCGCGGTTCTGCAGCAGTTCGACCGCCTCCATGATGACTTCGGGGTTGTCCAGCAGGTAGGAACGGACCTCGGCCCGGAACTGGGCGCGCTCCGCATCCGTGAGTTCCGTCAGATCCATCGCCTGCGCGGGCAGGGTGAGGGCCAGTGCGGTGGCGGCTGCGAAGAGGGGGGCGATAAGGCGATGCATCATGGGCAGGACTTTCAGTTTTATCGGGCGGACTTTGTGACAAACAGGGCGGTCGGTTGCGGGTCTGCTTGACGCCGCGGGCATGCTGCGGTGAAACCACGTCTGAGAGTAAGGAGCAAGGCGATGCATAATTCAACCCGGTCGGCTGTCGATCCCTTCATCGTGATGGATGTCATGCAGGCCGCCAGCGCAGCCGAAGCAGCGGGGCGCCACATCGTGCATATGGAGGTCGGCCAACCCGGTACGGGCGCCCCCCGCGGCGCGGTCGCAGCACTGGCCCACGCCATGGAGGAAGGCCCGCTGGGCTATACCGTGGCGCTGGGGCTTCCGGCACTGCGCGCCCGCATCGCACAGATGTACGGTGAGTGGTACGACGTGGATCTCGACCCCGCGCGGGTCGTCATCACTCCGGGATCCTCCGGCGGTTTCCTGCTCGCCTTTACGGCACTTTTCGACACCGGCGCGCGGGTGGGTATCGGCGCGCCCGGCTATCCCAGCTACCGCCAGATACTCAAGGCGCTGGCGCTGCAGCCTGTCGATCTGCCGACAACACGCGAAAACCGGTTCCAGCCCCATGCGGATGACCTGCGCGCCCATGATCTGGCGGGTTTGCTCGTCGCTTCTCCGGCGAACCCCACGGGAACCATGCTGGACCGCAGCGCCATGGCCGCCCTTGCCGAGGCCTGCACAGAGGCGCAGGCGGCTTTCATCTCGGACGAGATTTACCATGGCATCGAATATGACAAAAAGGCCGTCACGGCGCTGCAGGTCACGGACAACAGCTATGTGATCAACTCCTTCTCGAAGTATTTCTCCATGACCGGTTGGCGCGTGGGCTGGATGGTGGTGCCGCCCGATCACGTTCGGGTGGTGGAGCGCATCGCGCAGAACATGTTCATCTGCGCGCCCCATGCCAGCCAGATCGCGGCACTCGCCGCGATGGATTGCACCGATGAGCTCGAAGCGAACATGGATGTCTACCGCGCCAACCGGGACCTGATGCTCGCAGGGCTGCCCAAGGCCGGTTTCGACAGGATCGCGCCCCCCGACGGGGCGTTCTATATCTACGCCGACGTGAGCCACCTGACGGATGACAGCCGCACGCTGGCGGCGGAGATCCTCGAAGAGGCGGGCGTGGCCGTGACGCCGGGGCTGGACTTCGACCCGGAGCGCGGCGCGGGCACGCTGCGCTTTTCCTATGCGCGCGCCACCGCCGATATCGAAGAGGGGCTGCGCCGCCTTTCGGCCTTCATGGAGGCGCGGGGGCAGGCTGGCCCGACCGGGTGAGCGGTGTTATGCAGGACAGGCCGGATCGTGGGTGAAACGACGACCGGAAACGGGGCAGGGTGAGGGTGGTTACGCCATGAAAAGAACGGTCTTCGCGGTCTGCCTGATGCTCGTCGCCTCGCTCTCTCCCGTTCGGGCGGAGCAGGAACTGACGGCGCTGGCCCGGGTGGAGCCGGAACGCAGCGTGATCGAGGACCGCTGGTTCGGAGCCACGCGCATGACCATCGGTCTGAGCCAGGGCGTGCCCTTCCGCGTCTTCCTGCTCAACGATCCGCCCCGGCTGGTGGTGGACTTCCGCGAAGCCGACTGGACCGGCATCAGCGACGCCGATCTGCTCCCCGAACCGGGGCGGGTGACGGCCGTGCGCTTCGGCGCGTTCCAGCCCGGCTGGTCGCGGCTGGTGGCCGATCTGGCGGTGCCCATGCGCCCGACAGAGATCGCCATGCCCGTGGATGAGGCAAGCGGCACCGCAACGCTGGAGATTGACCTGAAAGAGGTGGGCGCATCCGAATTCGCCAAAGCGGCCGGGGTGCCGCGCGATCCGTCGTGGACGGTGGCGCTGACCGCACCGCCCCGCGCGCCCGATCCGAACGATGCGCGTTTCACCGTGGTGCTGGATCCCGGGCACGGGGGGATCGATCCCGGTGCAGAGCGCGAAGGCGTGGCGGAGAAGGACCTGATGCTGAGCTTTGCGCGCGCCTTGCGGGATGCACTGGTACGTGAGGGGGCGGAGGTCGTTCTCACCCGGGACGAAGACGTTTTCGTCGCGCTGGAAACCCGGGTGGCGCTTGCCCATCAGGCGCAGGCGGATCTTTTCGTGTCGCTGCATGCCGATGTGCTGACCGAAGGCGGGGCCAAGGGGGCCACGGTCTATACCCTGTCGGACGAGGCGAGCGATGCCGCGACAGAGCATCTTGCCGCCCGGCACAATCGGTCCGACATCATCGCGGGCGCGGATCTGACCGGGTCTGACGATCAGGTGGCAGGTATCCTGCTCGATCTGGCGCGGCAGGAGACCGAGCCGCGTTCCGTCGCATTGGCCGAGGTTCTGGTCGAAGGAATGGCAAAGGCCGGCGGACCGATGAACGGCCGCCCCCTGCGCCGGGCGGGGTTTTCGGTGCTCAAATCCGCCGATATCCCCTCGGTCCTGGTTGAGGTCGGCTTTCTCAGCTCGAAGCGCGATCTCGCCAACCTGCGCGATCCGATCTGGCGCGCGGTCATGGTTGCGGGCATCGCGGATGCGCTGCTGGCATGGCGCGATCAGGACGCCGCGCGCAAGCCGCTGGTGCGCCAGTGAGTGCTGCCCATAGGCGGGCATCCGCGCCCGGCTGACCGCCAAGTGTTTTGACGCGACCCCCCGATCTGGTCTATAGGTCAGGGCCAGTTCAACCGATCCACGGCGGTTTTCTCCTTGCTCAGATTTATCCTTTCCTTTCTAGGCGGTATCTTCACCACCGTGACCATGGGCATCGCCATGGTCGCGCTGACCATCGGTGCCGTCTTCTGGATGTACGGGCGCGATCTGCCCAGCCACGAGTCGCTGGCGCAATACACCCCGCCGACCATCAGCCGGATCTATTCCGGTCAGGGCCGTCTGATCGACGAATTCGCAAAGGAACGGCGGCTTTTCGCCCCGGCGGAAACCATTCCCGATCTGGTGAAACAGGCGTTCATCTCTGCCGAGGACAAGAACTTTTATCAGCACGAAGGCTATGATCTGCGGGGCATCGGTGCGGCTGCGGTCGATGCGGTGCGGTCGCGCGGGCAGGACGTGCGCGGGGCCTCCACCATCACGCAGCAGGTGATGAAGAACTTTCTGCTGTCGGGCGACCGCCGGGCAGAGCGCAAGATCAAGGAACTGATCCTCGCCGCGCGGCTCGAAGAGACGCTGGACAAGGAACAGATCCTCGAACTCTACATGAACGAGATCTTCCTCGGCCAGAACTCCTATGGCGTGGCCGCGGCGAGCCAGACCTATTTCAACAAGACATTGAATGAACTGGCCCCGCATGAGGCCGCCTTCCTCGCCTCGCTGCCCAAGGCGCCGTCCGATTATCACCCGGTGCGCCGCAAGGACCGGCTGCTCGCCCGCCGCAACTTCGTGCTGCGCGAGATGAAGGAAAACGGCTATATCACCGCCGCGACCTATGAGCAGGAGGTGGCGGAGCCGCTGCGTTCCGTCCAGAACGGCGATTTCGAAAGCTTCAAGGCAGAATTGCCGCCGCGAGACTATTTCACCGATGAAATCCGCCGCCAGCTCAGCCTCGACTTCGGGGAGGGTGAATTCTTCACCGGCGGTCTGACCGTACGCGCGACCATCGACAACGAAATGCAGCCCATCGCCGCCAACGCGCTGCGCCGCGAGCTGGAGCAATATGACCGGGGCCGCGGCGTCTGGCGCGGCACCCGCAAGACATTGCCGCCCGAAGCGCTGACATCGGAAGAAAACTGGCGCGCCGCGCTCGCCGATCTGCGCGTGCCCCGCGACATCGATCTGGAAAACCAGTGGTATCCCGCCGTGGTGCTCGAAGTGGGGGCCAGCGATGCGCGCATCGGCATCGAAGGCGTGGAAGAGGACGCCGACGGCCACTGGATCCCCGCCGAGGATGTGACATGGGCCCGCAAGCTGAAGGTGAACGAGGAAACCGGCGGCACATCGCTCGGCCCGCGCGCGCAGGTGGCCGGAGACCTCGTGGATGTGGGCGACGTCGTTCTGGTGCGGCGCATGACGTCGGACGACAGCGGGGAATTCATCCGCTGGACCCTGCGGCAGGTGCCCGAAGTGCAGGGGGCTTTCGTCGCCATGGACGTGGACACCGGCCGGGTGATCGCCATGCAGGGCGGTTTTTCCTACCAGTCCTCGGTCTTCAACCGCGCCACGCAGGCCAAGCGGCAGCCCGGTTCGAGCTTCAAGCCCTTCGTCTATGCCTCGGCCCTGGATTCGGGCTATACCCCGGCGACGATCGTCGTGGACGCCCCGATCGAGATCAACACGCCGCAGGGTGTCTGGCGGCCCAAGAACGCCTCCAACAAATATTACGGCCCGACGCCGCTGCGGACCGGCATCGAACAGTCGCGCAACCTGATGACGGTGCGTCTGGCGCAGGAAGTGGGCATGGACACGGTTGGCAGCTATGCCGAACGCTTCGGTGTCTACGAAGACCTTGCACCGGTGCTCGCCAACGCTCTGGGCAGCCAGGAAACCACGCTGTACCAGATGGTATCGGCCTATGCGATGTTCGCCAACGGCGGCGAGCGGGTGCAGCCGACGCTCGTCGACCGGGTGCAGGACCGCTATGGCCGTACCGTCTACCGACACGATCAGCGCATCTGCAACGATTGCAACCTGACCGATCTGCCAGAAGGTCAGGCCCCGCGCGTCATCTCCAACCGCGAACGGGTGATGGACCCGGTGACGGCCTATCAGCTCACCTCGATGATGAAGGGCGTGGTGGAACGGGGCACCGCGCGCCGTTCGGTCGATCTGGGCGTGCCCACCGCGGGCAAGACCGGCACCACCAATGATGCCAAGGATGTCTGGTTCGTCGGCTTTACCAACAACATCGTGGCGGGCTGCTATATCGGCTACGACCAGCCGCGCTCGCTCGGCAGTGGCGCGTCGGGCGGCGGCATGTGCGGCCCGGTCTTTCAGCGCTTCATGAGCCAGGCGGTCCAGAAATACGGCGGCGGGGCCTTCAAGGTGCCCGATCAATGCGTCTTCATCAACATCGACCGGTTCACCGGCGCACGGCTGAGCGATGATGCCTCCGGCCCCAACGTGGTCGCCGAGTGTTTCCGTCAGGGGGAGGAGCCGGTCTTTGGCATCACCTTCGACGGCGGCTTTGCAATGGGGGCCGACCTGCCGTTGGTGGACGAACGGGCCACCTCTTCCCGTCAGGTCACCACCTCCACCGGGCGCAAGGCTACGGTGGGGCCGAAGGCAACCTTCGGCACGCTCAGCTCCGGCGGTCTCTACTGATCCATTCCGGCGCGCGCCCCCCGCATTGCTTGCCGGGGGCGCGGCGCTGGTCTATCAGTCGGGCGGCCCGCCCGGCGGGTTCCATTCCTCTTTCCCGAAGGCATCTTCATGCGCGCAGAAGCACAGAACACGGTGGATCAGATCAGCAAGTCACTGGACCTTTTGGCCCAGCGGCTGGACGTGGAAACCGCGCCCCACCGGCTGGAGGAATTCAACGCCCGGGTCGAGGACCCGAACCTGTGGAATGACCCCGAGGCGGCGCAGAAGCTGATGCGCGACCGGCAGGCGCTGGTGGATGCCATTTCGACCTACGAAGGCATCAAGCAGGAATTGGCGGACAACATCGAACTGATCGAACTGGGCGAGATGGAAGACGACGCCGAAGTCGTGGCGGATGCCGAAGCGGCGCTGAAGGCGCTGGCGGAAAAGGCCGCGCAGAAAGAGCTTGAGGCGCTGCTAGACGGGGAGGCGGACGGCAACGACACCTTTCTCGAAGTCAACGCGGGCGCGGGCGGCACCGAAAGCTGCGACTGGGCCGCGATGCTGGCGCGGATGTACGTCCGCTGGGCCGAGAAAAAGGGCTACAAGGTCGAGCTGCAGTCCGAAAGCGTGGGCGAAGAGGCGGGCATCAAATCCGCAACCTACAAGATCAGCGGTCAGAACGCCTATGGCTGGCTCAAATCCGAATCCGGCGTGCACCGTCTGGTGCGCATCTCGCCCTTCGATTCGGCGGCCAAGCGGCATACTTCCTTTACCTCGGTAAAGGTCTATCCGGTGGTCGACGACAACATCGAGATCGAAGTGAACCCGTCGGATATCCGCATCGATACCTACCGGTCGTCGGGCGCGGGCGGTCAGCATGTGAACACCACGGATTCCGCGGTGCGGATCACCCACCATCCCACGGGCATTGTCGTGACTTCCTCCGAGAAGTCGCAGCACCAGAACCGGGATATCGCTATGAAGGCGCTGAAAAGCCGGCTCTACCAGATGGAACTCGACAAGCGGTCCGCCCTTGTGAACGAAGCCCATGAAAGTGCGGGTGACGCAGGCTGGGGCAACCAGATCCGGTCCTACGTGCTGCAGCCCTATCAGATGGTGAAGGACCTGCGGACGAACTTCGAGACCTCCGACACCAAGGGTGTGCTGGACGGTGATCTGGACGGGCTCATGGGCGCGACGCTGGCGCTGTCGGTATCTGGCAAGAGCCGGGCGGAAGCGCGCGAAGGCTGATCGCCGGACCCGGAGCGGGCCTCTCCGCTTCAAGGTTTCCCAAAGGTCAACTCAGGGCTTGCGCCGCCCCGCGCGGTGACGTTTTCTGCGCCCATGGATATCATGAACATGGGGGCCCGCGCCCTGTCGCGGGCAATCGAAGACGGTGATCTGGGCGTGGCCGAACTGATGCAGGCCACGCTGGGGCGCATCGACAAGGTCAACGGCAAAGTGAATGCCATCGTTTCCTTGCGGGATGGCGACGACCTGATGGCCGAGGCACGCGCGGTTCAGGATGCCCCCCGCAAGGGCTGGCTGCACGGAATTCCCATCGCCATCAAGGATCTCGCCGATGCGAAGGGGCTTCCCACCTCCATGGGATCGCCGCTTTTTGCCGGGCAGATCGCGGATCATGACGATATATTCGTGCGCCGCATCCGGAAGGCGGGCGCCATCGTCATCGGCAAGACCAATACGCCGGAATTCGGCTTGGGCAGCCATACGTTCAACCCCGTGCATGGCGCCACGGCAAACCCCTATGACCCGTCGCGGTCCGCCGGCGGATCCTCGGGCGGTGCGGCGGCGGCGCTGGCTGCGCGGATGCTCAGCGTTGCGGACGGCTCGGACATGATGGGCAGCCTGCGCAACCCGGCAGGGTGGAACAATGTTTACGGGATGCGGCCAAGCTGGGGCAGGGTGCCGTCGGAGCCCGAAGGCGACATGTTCCTGCACCAGCTCAGCACCATGGGTCCCATGGCGCGCAGCCCCGAGGATCTGGCCGAGCTGCTCGATACGATGTCGGGATATGAGCCGCGCCTCCCGCTTTCTGCCAGGTCGGAGGCGACGGTCCCGCATCTCGAAGGCGACGTGAAGGGGCTTCGGCTGGGATGGCTCGGTGATTGGGGCGGGGCCTTTCCCTATGCCCCCGGCATCGACGCCCACAGCCGCGCCGCGCTGCGCAGCTTTGAAGAGATCGGCTGCGAGGTATTCGATGCGCCGCCACCCTTCGAGGCGGAGGCCATCTGGAACAGTTGGATCACCCTGCGCTCCTTTGCCGTGGCCGCCGGTCTATCGGCCCTTTACGACGTGCCGGAACGGCGCAAGGCGCTTAAACCCGCCGCGCAGTGGGAGGTTGAGCGGGGCCGGACCCTGACGGGGCCGCAGATACAGCGCGCGTCCGAGCAGCGGTCGGACTGGTTCCGCCGGGCGCATGATCTTTTCACCACCTGCGATGTCGTGGTGCTGCCTTCGGCGCAGGTCTGGCCCTTTGACGTGAACGACGTGCATCCGACCGAAGTCGCGGGCCGGAAGATGGATACCTACCATCGCTGGATGCAGGTGGTGACCCCGGCGAGCCTGATCGGCTTGCCGGTGGTCAACGTTCCGGCGGGTTTCGGCGATAATGGTCTGCCGCTCGGGCTGCAACTGATCGGTGCGCGGGGCACGGATGCGCGGCTGCTCCGGCTTGCCGCGCGCTATCACGAGGCGACAGATTGGCCCAATCGCCGCCCGCCCACGCTCTGACGCGGGATCAGCGCCGGGGCGGTCGTGGCGGCCCGGGCGGGGCTTCGCGCCCCAGAGCGACCAGTTGCGCGCAGAGCGTTTCGGCCGCAGGCAGCCCCCCTTCCAGCGCGAAGATATGCGCATGGGTCAGATAGAAGGCACCGGCCTCCGCATCGGCGGCCTGACGCGCGGCTTCTTCGTAGAGCCGGGCAAGCGCCGCGCCGTCCCCCGCGGCATGAGCCTGCAGGAGCCGTGCGTCGAGCGGGTTCATTCCGCCGCCGCCGGGGTGAGGGCGCCCGCGGCGCGATAATCGGCCAGTTGCGTGGCCACCCAATCGTGGAACAGATGGGTGGGGCCATCCATCGCGGGTGAAAAACGCCCCCCGTCGAAGGAGTGGGCATGGCGCCCGCGCTGCATGCCCTCGACCACGAAAACATCTTCGAGGAAGACTTGTTTCCACTGCTCGGTATTGCGCGCGCGCAGGTCGGGATCGGTGTCCGGGCGGGCGTAGTAGATGTGGATATGTTCCTCCGTCCGTTCCGGGCCGCGCGGCACCAGAATGATGGTAAAGGTATGGTCGCGGTGCACACCGAGCAGGACGTTCGGGAAGGCGGTGATATATTCCGCCGCGGTATCCCACGAAAGGCCCAACCCATCGAAATCCGGGAAACGGTTCCCGTCCTCGTCGGTCAACTGACGATAGACCAACGTGCCCTGACCCGAGTACTGGCGCGGCTTTTCGATATGGTAGTGATCTTCGAGCCGTGAATAGCTGTTGAGGCCGGGATGCACCCAGGGCAGATGATAGCTTTCGCAGTAGTTTTCCACCGCGAGCTTCCAGTTACAGTTCAGTTCAAGCTGAAACTGGCTGTCCGCGCCGCCGTGGTGCAGTGGCTGGTTGAACTCGGCCCAGCGGGCGATCAGGTCGGCATTCGCCTCCTCGAAGGGCCGCGCCGTGCCCGACAGGTTGACGAAGATCACGTCCATCCAGACATGGGCGCGGAATTCCACCAGCCCGAGGGTATCCCGGTCAATGCTCTCATGGGTATTGCGGCCCGGACCGCCGACATGGGGCGTGGAGACGAGGCGCCCGTCGGTCGCGTAGCACCAGCTGTGATAGGGGCAGCGGATCGCACCTTCGATCCGTCGCGGCTCCTCGATCAGGATCATGCCCCGGTGTCGGCAGGTGTTCTGAAACACGCGGACTTCGCCCGATTTGTCCCGCAAGACCAGCAGCGGCATCCCAAGCACGGTGAGGGGGATCGCGTCGCCGATCTCCGGAACCTCGGACGCGGTGGCGAGACCCATCCAATTGGCGAAAAGCACGGCGTCGCGTTCTTCGGCGTGCACTTCGGGGTCGATGTAATGGGCGTTTGAAAGACCGTTCGCTGCGCCGATGGGCTGGCGAACACGTTCCAGATCGGAAAGGGGGTGGGACATGGGCGGCTTCCTCCTGTGGCCGACAGTCTACCAGCCCCGGTCTGGATCGCGGAACGCGTGAGCGACCCGCACTTTTCTCACCGCGACATCGGAAGTCAGGAAAATTCGGCCTCCGGGCGCAGAAGGCGGCGGTGAAAGGGTTCCAGTTCGGCTGCCGCCTTGAAGCCGGTTCCCCGGGCCGCGGCGAGCACGGCACCGGTTCGCCGCCCGAGGTGTTCATAGACCAGCCGCGTCACCCGCATGCCGCCTTCGCTTTCGGGGACGGTGCGGGTGACGTAGCCCGCCCAGTAGTTGTTCTGGAACGATGCGGCCCGTGACAGGTAATTGAAGGATCCCGTCATCGCGTTGCGTCGCGCGGCAAGGATCGTGATGCCTTTTTCCTGCTGCATCACCAACCCTCGGAATTCGCGCGTCGGCGGATCGGTCGGCAGGTTCTGGAGCCGCATGGCTTCTTTCGTCTCGAAGCCGCGCAGCACGGTATGCCTGCCGTCCCGCCGTACGAGGAGGAGACCGACGACGAAGAGATCGGCGTTCACGAAACTGCGCCGTGAAAACCGGTAGAAGCCGGAAGGAAAGGCATCCTCCGGCACTTCACGGGCTGCCGTGCCGACAAAATTGCGCAAATAGGGGTTGGCGATCGGATCGTCAGCGCTGCCTGTGTCCAGATCGTCCACAGGTTCGAGCAGAACGCGGGCATCCACCCCGAAAAATTCGCACATCCGGGCCAGCACATCGGGCCGGGGGAAGCTTTCGCCGGAAAGGTAGCGGTTGAACTGGGTGCGGTTGATGCCAAGCCGCCGGGCAAGATCCGAAATGGAGGGGTATTTCCGTGAAAGCTTGCGGAGGTTTTCCCCGAACATACCCCTCAACTGGGCCGGTGACTGGCTTGGTCGCGCCATATGGTAGTTCCCGTGTTTCTGAATAGATTTGCGGCCGTGGGGGCAATTTTGCCAGTCCGACTGCGTCCTCCCGACGCGTAAAAGCGTCATATCTGACGCTAAAGCGCATCAGATGCGCAGAATACCGACACAAATTTCGATTGCTGGCTTGGATATTCAGTGTCGCGCATTAATGCAAAATATTGCTATCTTCTCCCAAACCGAGAAGGGGGAAGCAATGCCGATGATGGGAGTGGTAATTTGGTCCGATCCGACAGAGCGCAAGGCGGTCTTCTGGTGTGAGGATCACGGGGATCTGGCGTTCTACCACTGTGATGGCAAAACCCCCGCAGGCGGCTGGGGGATCGAAGCGGGGGACATTGTCCGTTTTGAAGTCAGCCGCAACCGCCACCTGCGGCAAGCCAAGGCCCCCGAGGTCATGCGCCAGCGCGCCTGCCATGATCTTCCGGACCGGCTACGGAATATATCGGGCCATGGCGCGGCAGCCAACGGCGCCCCGGTGAGTGAAGCGGTCGTGCCGATTATCCCGCGGGAGGCGGCGCGGGCCAGACTCTGAAACGATCCGGACCCGCCCGGAAGCGATCAGTCGCCGCGGGACAGGGCGGCAATGCCCGTGCGGGCCACTTCGCTGAGGCCGAGGGGCCGCATCAGATCCGCGAAAGCGTCGATCTTTTCCGGGGCGCCGGTGATCTCGAAAATGAAGCTTTCCAGCGTGCTGTCCACAACATTGGCGCGGAAGATATCCGCGAGCCGCAGCGCCTCCACCCGCTTTTCGCCGGTGCCCGACACCTTGAACATCGCCAGTTCCCGTTCCACGCTGGCGCCTTCGACCGTCAGGTCATGCACGTCATGTACGGTGACGATCCGACCCAGTTGCGCCTTGATCTGTTCGATCACCTGCGGCGTGCCGGAGGTGACGATGGTGATCCGCGACAGGTGCCCGGTATGGTCGACCTCTGCCACGGTCAGGCTGTCGATGTTGTAGCCGCGCCCCGAGAACAGCCCGATGACCCGCGCCAGCACGCCCGGTTCGTTTTCCACCAGGACGGCAAGGGTGTGCCGTTCGATCACGTCGGAAAAATTGGGTCGCAGGTTGTAGGCGGAATGGGAGGTCGCGCCTTTCTTGATCTTCAGGGGGGACATATCGAGCCTCGCTCTTTCTATGGTCTGTGTATTTCGCGTTGGTATTCAGGGCAATCGTTGGGGCGCGTCGGGCCCGGATTCCGCTGTTGTGCTGGCTCCGACCGGGCCGAAAACTGATCGGCTGGTTCGCCTCGGAACGGCATTTTGGTCAGACGTTTGTGATTTGCCATTAATCTGTTACACTGCGCCATATTAACTAGGCGTCTTTTATCATGACATTTCAACGTTTGTTTGTCTTCGTTCTTTCGCTGATCGCGCTGGCGCTCGCGGTCCTCATCTCTCCAGAGCGGTTGGCGTCCATCGGTCTGATGGAGCAGTCGCTGGCCCATGAAAACCCGCTGGTCCGCAAGTCGACCCTGATCGAAATTGTCTTCGCACGTTGGGTTTTTGCGGTGCTGGGGGGTGCGGGCCTGCTTGCTGTGATCCTGTGGCCGCGACTGGCTGGCAGCGCACGTCTCGCGCGCTTCATGGCGCGGGACTATGCCATGCCCGAGGCTTATGACAAGTTCCGACCGGGCCTGCGCAGTCTGGCGGCCATGGCGGGGCTTTACATGATTATCGTGCTTTACGTCATTTTCGGTGACCGACTGTTTTCCGTTGATACGCTGCTGGCCTTCAATCTTGAGGATGGCGTGATTGAAAACGTCTCGGCGGTGCTGTTGCTCGTTGCGGCCGTGTATGCGGCCTGGGTCGCCGTCACCGTGCGGGCTATCTATCCCAGGATGGCCCTGATGCACGGGTTTCTCGCTCTGCTGTTTGTTGTCATGTGCGGTGAGGAGATCAGCTGGGGGCAGCGCTATCTGGGCATCGAGACGCCCGAGGCCATGCGGCGCATCAATGTGCAGGCTGAGATCAATTTCCATAACCTTTTCGGTTACTTCTTCGATCATGCGTTTATTTTTTGTTTCTTCCTTTGGGGTGCCGTAGTCCCGGTTCTTGATCGCTATGTACCGCTGTGCCGGCAGGTGTTCCGCGCCATCGGATTGCCCATTGCCAGCGCGGGGCTGGCAATCGGGATGCTGGCCACGACGTTGTTTCAGGATCAGCTGGTTTACAGCTTTTCGGACGGGTTGCCCGGCCTTCGGGTGGCAGAATTGCGCGAACTGCTTTCGGCGCTGGCCTTCCTGCTGATGATGATGGAATCCCGCGAGCTGGTCCGGGCCGCGCCGCGCACACTGGCGGCATCGCACTGAAAAATCGCCACCCGGTCGGCGTTGCGCGCTTCGGTCCGGCAGGGGCAGGGGGTGCGCATATGAAAGACCCATTGCGCAGTCTGTCCCTTTGCTGTGGTCCGGGGCGGCCATCTGTCTGGTCCCTTTTTTCGCCGTCGGTATTCTGCCGGTCTCGCGTCGGTACTGGTGGCCCGGCCCCGGAGCAGTGATGCCGGATGGGCCGAGCGTTCGGAGGCAACCCGGATCAGCGGGTGCCGCCCGGTTGCCTCACACCAGCACCGAGCCCTTGGCGTCGATGACGCCTTGCGTATCCACGTCGCCCAGCAGCATTTCGTTATGGGCCTTGCCCGAGGGGATCATCGGGAAGCAATTTTCGTGCTTCTCCACAAGACAGTCGAGGATCACCGGGCCGGGGTGCTCGATCATCTCCATGATCGCATCGTCGAGCTTGTCGGGGTCGCTTACCTGGATGCCCTTCGCGCCGAAGGCTTCTGCCAGCTTCACGAAATCGGGCAGCGCCTCGGACCAGCTTTGGGAATAGCGCTCTCCGTGCAGAAGCTCCTGCCACTGGCGCACCATGCCCAGACGTTCGTTGTTCAGGATGAACTGTTTCACCGGCAGGCCGTACTGCATCGCGGTGCCCATTTCCTGCATGTTCATCAGCCATGACGCTTCGCCCGCCACGTTGATCACGAGGCTGTCGGGATGCGCCATCTGCACACCGATGGAGGCCGGAAAGCCGTAGCCCATCGTCCCCAGCCCGCCGGAGGTCATCCAGCGGTTCGGTTCCTCGAAACCCATGTATTGCGCGGCCCACATCTGGTGCTGGCCCACCTCGGTCGTCACGTAGCGATCATGGCCCTTGGTCAACTCCTCCAGCCGGCGGACGGCGTGCTGCGGTTTGATGGTCTTGCCTGCCTGCTTGTATTTCAGGCAATCCACCGCGCGCCAGCTTTCGATCTGTTTCCACCATTTCGCCAGCGCTTCGCCGTTCGTCTTGCGACCGCGCGATTTCCAGACCTTCAGCAGATCCTCGAGCACATGGCCCACGTCGCCGACGATGGGAATGTCGATGCGGATCACCTTGTTGATCGACGAGGGGTCGATGTCGATATGCGCTTTTTTGGACTTGGGGCTGAACATATCCACGACGCCGGTGATCCGGTCGTCGAAACGCGCGCCGATGTTGATCATCAGATCGCAGCCATGCATCGTCATGTTGGCCTCATAGGTGCCGTGCATCCCCAGCATGCCCAGCCACTTGTCGCCCGAGGCGGGATAGGCGCCCAGCCCCATGAGGGTCGAGGTGATGGGAAAGCCTGTCGAGTCCACCAGCTCGCGCAGCAGCTGCGACGCGGCCGGGCCGGAGTTGATCACGCCGCCGCCGGTATAGAACACGGGCTTTTTCGCGCTTTCGATGGCGGCCACGAGTTCCGTGATCTCTTCCATGTCGCCCTTAACCTTGGGCTGGTAATGAGAGGTCGACGGTTTGGGTGGCGCATAGGTGCCGGTGGCGAACTGCACGTCCTTGGGAATGTCGATCAGTACCGGACCGGGGCGGCCATGGGTCGCCACGTGGAATGCCTCATGCAGGACGCCGGAGAGTTTGTCGGTCTCCTTCACCAGCCAGTTGTGCTTGGTGCAGGGGCGGGTGATGCCCACGGTATCGGCTTCCTGAAAGGCGTCAGAGCCGATCATGAAGGTGGGGACCTGACCCGTCAGCACCACGATGGGAATGGAATCGAGCAGCGCATCGGTCAGCCCGGTCACGGCATTGGTCGCCCCCGGGCCGGATGTCACTAGCACCACGCCGGGCTTCCCGGTGGAGCGGGCGTAGCCTTCGGCGGCGTGCACGGCACCCTGTTCGTGGCGCACCAGCACGTGTTTGATGCTGTTTTGCTGGAACACCTCGTCATAGATCGGCAGGACGGCCCCGCCGGGATATCCGAATATGGTATCGACACCCTGATCGATCAGGGCCTGTACGATCATCTTTGCTCCGGTCATCTGGCGTGTCATCTGGCTGCTCCGTAAGGCGTGCAATTGTCTGGCGCATAAAAAAGCCCCCGGGGAAACGGGGGCGCATGGGTTGGGGTATGGTTGTCCGTTACCGGCCCATGCGCGAAAATCCTACGATGACGACTAGTGCTGTCACGTTTGGGCTCCTTCAAGCGTTGCGGGACATTATGACCGCCGTTCGGGAGGGTCAACCGCCGGGAGCGAAAAAAATGTCGCGCGGCAGGCATTTTACGACAGATTCTTGCGAGAGGTCCTGATGGCAGGCAAGTTTCGGCAATAAATTCGCGGCAAATTGCAACTTTCGGCGCCTGAGCGCTGTCAAAGGCGCGCGCCGGTCCCCTGCAGCACCCCATGTTCCATGGCATAGCGGGTCAGCCCGGCGGTGCTGGAGATGCCGAGCTTGCGCTTGATGTTCTTACGATGGGTTTCCACCGTCCGCACGGAGATATCGAGCGCCTGCGCCACGTCCTTGTTCGTGCGCCCCTGCGCGAGTTTGAGCAATATGGTCTGTTCACGCTCTGTCAGCGCCTCACGTTCTGCGCCGTCCTTGGGGGCGAGCGATCCCTGCGCGCCGGTGCAGAGGTAGCGTTTGCCCGACATTACCGTGTCGATGGCGGTCTTGATTTCTTCGGTGGGGACATCCTTCAGCAGGTAGCCCTGCGCGCCGTGACTGAGCGCGGAGGCGATGTACTCGGGATTGTCATGCATCGTCAGGATCACGACATGCATGTCCGGTCGGCGTTCCAGCACGATTTCCGTCGCGCTCAACCCGCCGAGTTCGGGCATGTTGAGGTCCATCAGGATCACATCGGGCGCCATTTCCTCCAGCTGCGCGATGACCTCGCGCCCGTTGGAAAGGATTCCCGCGATTTCGATATCGTCATAGCTTTCGAGGATCGACTGGATGCCTTCGGCCACCATCGGGTGATCGTCGACGATGAGAACCCGGACCGGGTCGCCCGAAGAAGGCAGGGGTTTGGCTGCGGGCATGGGCCTTGCCGTCATTGGGCTGCGATGTCCTGTCTTGCGGATGCGGGCGCATCCGGGTTTTCCTCTTCGGGGGGGAGCATATGCGTCAGCGGTACGGTGGCGTCAATCGTGGTTCCCCCGCCCGGGGCAGACTCGATACGCAGCTGCCCACCAAGCTGTTCGACCCGTTCCTGCATGTTGCGCAACCCCAACCCGCCGCCGCTGGCGGGGTCGCGTGCGAGCCGTCCGAGGCCCACACCGTTGTCGGTGATCCGCAGGGTCGCGCCCTTGCGGTGGCCGCGCAGGTCCACGGCCACGCGGCTGGCGCCTGCGTGCCGTTCGATGTTGGTCAGCGCTTCCTGAGCAATCCGGTAGAGCGCGATCTTGCCGTCCTCGTCCATCCGGTTTCGGAAGACGACGGTGTTGAAGCTGGTGGCGATGCCCGTGCGGGCCTCGAAGGCCTCCGTTAGGGTCTTGAGCGCGGGGCCGAGGCCCAGATCGTCCAGCACGCCGGGGCGCAGGTCGCGGCTGATGCGGCGTACCTCCGCAATCGCCTCCGCCAGCGAGGCGATCCCCTTGCCGAGCGGTTTTTCCGCGCCGGACTCGCCCCGGTCGAGCTTGCGGCGCGCGGTGTCGAGCGCATAGCGCACGCCCACGAGGATCTGGCTGATGCCGTCATGCAGTTCGCGCGCCACGCGACCGCGCTCCTCTTCCTGGGCGTCGAATACCCGCTGAGTGAGCCGCTTGAGCTTGGCATCCGCCAGCCGCCGTTCGCGCAGGTTGACCAGCATCCCGCTGATGAAGACCGCCAGCAGCGCGGTCAGGGTGATCCCCCCGATATAGAGAAAGGTGCGATGCACCCGCGCCTGCACATCCGCCCGCGCCGAGGCGGTGGAGGCGAGCACATCGTCGATGAAGACCCCCGTGCCCACGGCCCACCGCCACGACGGAAAGGAGGTGACATAGGTGATCATGCGCCCGACCTCGCCGGTCGAGGTCTTGGGCCAGAGATAGCTGTGAAACCCGGCCCCGTCGCGGGCGATGCGGATCAGTTCGTCCACGACCGGCGTGCCTTCGGCGTCTGTCTGCCCGCGCCAGTTGCGATTGATCCGCTCGGTCTGCCGGGGCGAGACGAGCGCGTTGCCGTCGTAGTCGTAGACGAAGAACTGCCCGTCATCGCCGTAGATCATCGCCGACAGGATCTGCGCCACCTGCGCCTTGGCTTCGGCATCGTCGGGTGCCGCGGATCCGTAGATGAAATAGAACCCGTTGCGCGCCTGGGTGACATAGTTGCGCAACTCCGCCTTCTTGGCCTCGATCAGCTGCGCTTCGAGCAGATCGATCTCCCGCTCCGCCAGCGCGCGGGCCTGCAATGCAACCACCACGGCGATGGCGGTGGCTGCCACGATCAGCGGCACGGAGGCCAGAAGCGTGAGCTTCTGCGCATAGCTGAAGGGGGAAATCAGGCGCAGGTATCGAAACATGATCCACAGCGATACGCGCAAACGGGCGCGAATCAAAGGGAACCTGTCATGCCGCCCGCGCCGCGGCATTGGCCTTCGCGCCCCGCTCCGGGTGCCGCAGGGGCAGGGAAGGGGGCTATTGGACCGCCTCCCGGTCCCTCCACCGGTCAAAATCCTGCGGCGGAGGGGGCTTCTACGCAGTAGTAGGTATTTCAAAAGCACCCGGGATCGCTAATGTAGCGCCACTTGAAACGACCTGTGCGTCATCGGCGACACGGGCGTCCTTATGGGAGGAGTATCAAAATGGACCGTCGTTCATTCCTTAAGACATCCGCACTCGGCGGCACCGCTGCCGCAGCCGGTACGCTGGCCGCACCGGCCTACGCACAGGGCAAGCGCACGCTGACCATGGTCACGTCCTGGCCCCGCGGCTTTGCCGTGCTCGACGATGCCGCGACATATCTCAACAACATGGTTGACGAGATGTCGGACGGCACGCTGACCATCGACAAGAAAGCCCCGGGCGAGCTTGTGGGCGCCTTCGAAGTATTCGATGCCGTGTCCTCCGGTCAGGCGGACATGTACCATTCGGCCGACTATTACTTCATCGGCCAGCACCCGGGCCTTGCCTATTTCACCGCCGTGCCCTTCGGCGCCACGGCGCAGGAGCTGACCAACTGGTACCTGCATGGCGGCGGCCACGATCTGCACAACCAGATCGGCGAGATCTTCAACATGAAGATGTTCCTCGCAGGCAACTCCGGCTCGCAGTCCGGTGGCTGGTTCCGCAAGGAAATCAACTCCGCCGCTGACTTCAACGGCCTGAAGTTCCGCATGCCGGGTCTCGGCGGCAAGGTGCTGGGCAAGCTGGGTGCGTCGGTCCAGAACATCCCCGGCGGCGAACTCTATCAGGCGCTGTCTTCGGGCGCGCTGGACGGTCTCGAATGGGTCGGTCCCTTCGCGGACGAGCGCGCGGGCTTCCAGGAAGTGGCGAAGATCTACTACACCGCCGGTTTCCACGAGCCGGGCTCCGGTCTGACCGCCTCCATGAACCTCGATGTGTTCAACGAGCTGACACCGGCACAGCAGAAGATCGTCGAATATGCGACGATGGCCACCACGCACACCGGTCTGGCGGAAACGCTGGCGAACAACGGTGCCGCGCTGGCACGCCTGCAGCAGCAGGGCGTGAAGACCATGCAGTTCCCCGACGACGTCTGGGATGCCTTCGGCAGCGCCTCCAAGGAGGTGATGGACGAGAACATGGACGACACGCTCTTCGCGGACATCCGCGAAAGCTTCGAAGCCTCGCTCCAGTCCTCGGCGGAATGGCTGTCGAAGTCGGACGCCTATTACGTCAACCAGCGTCAGCGGGTGCTGGGTCAGGGCTGACCGCCCGGGCATGAATAACGTGGGGGGCTGCCTTGGGCGGCCCCTCGCCTGCGTTCACGTCCGGCATCAGACCGGGCGAAAGACTGCCGCGACAGGGGCGTTACGCACCTGAACGTACGGGGAGGGGACAATGGAAAACGATGCTGCCGCCGGTTGGTTCGGCGCCGTGATCGACGGGCTGATCTGGTTCTTCACGAACCTCGGTCTGGCGTTCTACAACTTCTTTTACGCGCTCGCCAATCCCGGTCTCTGGCTGGACTGGTCGAATGGCGAATCGCTTATGCGGTTCATCTATTACGGGGCATCGGCTGAACTGCTCTTCGTGCTGCTGGCGATCTTCCTCGTGGTGACGGTGATCGGTTTCATCAAGCGTGACTTCATGTGGGCCTGCGTGCGCGGGCTCGAAGGCTTCGCCAACGGGGTCGGTCGGTTCTTTGCCTGGGCGGGTCTGCTGATGGTGCTTCAGCAGATCATCATCGTGTTCATGCAGCGTATCTTTACCCGGCCCGACATTTCCTTCGGCTTCGGCATCCCCCTGCAATACGACATCTCGTGGTTCGCGGAGGAGCTGAAGCTCTACAACGCGCTCGTTGTCACGCTCTGCGTGTCCTACACGATGGTGCAGGGCGGGCATGTGCGGGTCGATCTGTTCTATGCCGGGGCCAAGTTCCGCACCAAGCGCGTGATCGACATGCTGGGCGCGCTGCTCTTCATGATCCCTTTCGCGGTCATCACATGGCTTTATGGCTGGTTCTTCCTGTGGCGCCATCTTGTCACGCCGAACCCGTCCGCGTCGGACCGGCTGGAGCTGTTGCTGCGCAAGGCGCGACTGCTGCGCTGGAACGTCGAGACGATCGGCTTCTCGCCGAACGGCTTCAACGCATATTTCCTGTTCAAGGTACTGCTCGTTCTCTTCTGCGTCATGGTCATCCTGCAGGCCGTCGCGGTGTTCTACCGCGCGCTGCTCGAATTCCGTGAGGGCCCCGAGAGCGAGGGCAAATATCTGGACAAGGACACGCTGGGCGAGGGCGAAGAAGCCTTCGAGGGCACGCATTAATTCAAGGGGCATCGCTTCATGCTATTTGGTCTCGACGGGGTCGAAATCGGCCTGATCATCGTCTTTATCTGTCTCTTCGGCGGTATCCTTTCCGGGTTTCCCGTGGCCTTCGCCATCGGCGGGGCGGGGATCATCTCTTTCGGGATCATCGCGGCACTCGATTCCGCGGGCCTGCTGATACATCAGGCCATCGACCAGTCGAGCCAGGCCTACCGCGATCTCGTGAACTCCGGCGTGCGGGACGAAGCCATATCGGTCTTCCGATATCCCGACCTGCCCAGGACCGCGGTGTCGGTCTTTCCGCAGGGCTGGGAAGTGGCACTCGACCGGAACGTGTCCTTCATCGTCAACCGGATGAACGAACGCGTGCTGGCCGGCCAGTCGATCGAAACCCTTCTTGCGGTACTGATGTTCGTGCTGATGGGCATCACGCTGGAGCGGTCCAAGATCGCCAATGACCTGCTGACCACCATGGCGCGTGTCTTTGGCCCGCTGCCGGGCGGTCTGGCCGTTTCCATCGTCGTCGTGGGCGCCTTTCTTGCCGCGTCCACGGGCATCGTCGGTGCCACGGTGGTCACCATGGGTCTGCTCGCCCTGCCGACCATGCTGCGCAACAACTATTCGCCCGAGATCGCGACCGGCGTCATCGCCGCCTCCGGCACGCTTGGCCAGATCATTCCGCCTTCGATCGTAATCGTTCTGTTGGGCACTTTGGCAGGCGATCTCTACAGTGCGGCGCAGGAGGCACGCGCTACCGCTGCCGGTTGTACCGACGCGCTGACCTTCCTTGGCGAACCGGCGGTCGTTTCGGTGGGTACTCTGTTCCAGGCGGCGCTGCTGCCGGGTATCCTGCTGGCGCTGCTCTATGCGCTTTATGCCTTCGGCTATGCGCTGATGAACCCCGACAAGGCGCCCGCCGTGCCGATGGGGGCCACCAATGCGGAACCCGTGACGAAGGGCGAGGCCTTCACATGGTTCCTTGGCGCGCCGGCGCTTCTGATCGTCGGCACCATCCTGCTGGGCAACCTCGGCATCGTGGGCAGCCAGTCCACCACCGTTTCCAGCTTCTCCGACATCGGCGAAGCGGCAAGCCTGCGGACCAACGTGGGCCCGGAATGCCAGGCCTCGATGATCGAGTTGCACGGGCAGGCCGCATGGGACGCCGCGGTGGCCGAACAGGCCCAGATCGACTCCGAGGGCGGCATCCAGCAGAGCGAGCGCCTGTCCGAAGAAGCACTGGTTGAAAAGCGTGCCGCCAAGGTCGCGAGCGCAGCGCCCGTGGGCACAGGCGTGGCGATCATCCTGATCATCCTCGCGTTGTTCCTGACCACCGCGCGGGGTGTCTCACCCTCTGCAAAAACCCGACCGCTCATCATCGGGGCCATCGGCGTGGTGCTTGCCGTGCTGGTCGATATCCTGCTGGTCGGGCCGTTGACCTCTTCCGGGGTAATGGTGGTGCTGATGGCCATTCCCTTCGCGCTGATCCTTTACGGTGTTACCTATGCCACCAAGGTCTGCGCGGGGAACGAGTTGATCCGCGTCGTCTTCCCGCCGCTCATCCTGATCGTGGCGGTGCTGGGCTCCATCCTCGGGGGGATCACCAACCCCACACCGGCGGCGGCACTGGGGGCGGGCGGGGCCATCATGCTGGCCGCTTACCGCAAGCTGAAGGATCAGGACCGGTCGCCCAAGATCGTGATCTTCTCCACCCTTGCCATCGTGGTCTGCATCCTCGTCGGTGTGAACTTCGATCTGCGGATCAATACCGAATCCGTCAGCTTCGAGTCCTGGATCGCCTTTATCGTGGCCTATGGCGCTTATCTCTATGCCATCTTCGGGCTGCTGTTCTCCTGCTGGGTTCTCTACACCTCGGGCGTGCTGACGCCGGTGGTGCGCGAGACGGCGAAGGTGACCTCCATGGTCTTCACCATTCTGATCGGCTCGCAACTGCTGAACCTCGTGGTGATCTCCTTCGGGGGGGAGCATTACATCCAGCAGTTCCTCAAGAGCTTCGACAACGAATTGACGGTCTTCCTGATCGTAATGCTGGTGCTCTTCGTGCTGGGCTTCGTGCTCGACTTCCTCGAGATCATCTACATCGTCATCCCGATCGTGGGGCCGGTGATCTACGGCGGCACCTTCGATCCGAAATGGGTGACGATCATGATCGCGGTGAACCTGCAGACGTCCTTCCTCACGCCGCCCTTCGGCTTCGCCTTGTTCTACCTGCGGGGCGTGGCACCAGCGAGCGTGACAACCGCGCATATCTATCGCGGCATCGTGCCCTTCGTACTGATCCAGGTGGCGGGGCTTACGATCCTCTGGCTCTTCCCGTCGATCGTAACCATCGTGCCGGACCTCATTCCGAACTGACCCGGGAAGGGCATGTTCGGGATGTGAAAGGCGCCCCTTGGGGCGCCTTTTGCGTTACGGGAACTGACGTGGCGCTTTGACGGAAGGATGAGGGGCGCTGCCCCTCAAACTCCCCAAAGTATTTGGGATCATGAGAAGGGGGCGCGGGGCTGTTCGTGGGGTCGGTGGTTCAGCTGCGGCGGCGGGCCGTGTCAGGCAGCGAGATGTTGGCGACCTGCTCGGCGATGGGATCGGTGCTGAGGGGGTGCCGCTCGGCCGAGAAGGTTTCGGGGTCGCGCATGCGGCGCCAGCGGCCGCCCATATAAACCTCGAGCCCGGAGAACTTAGCCTTGTAGCCCATCTTCGGGCTGCCCGGCACCCAGTAGCCCAGGTAGACATACGGCAGCCCGGCGGCGCGGGCGATTTCCACGTGATCGAGAATGATGTAATTGCCCAGCCCGTCCTGCGGGCGATCGGGCGTGTAAAAGCTGTAGACCATGCTCACCCCGTCGGAGAGCACATCCGTGAGGCAGACCCCCGCGAGCGTCCCGTCGCTTTCGGAATATTCAATCACGCGGCTGCGGATCGGCGTTTCCTCGATCATCGCGGCGAATTCGAAGACATCCATATCCGCCATGCCGCCATCCGCATGGCGGCTGTCGAGATAGCGCCGGAAGAGCTCGTATTGCTCCTCCGTCGCCCAGGGCGAGGTGGCGCGGCGGGTCAGATCCGCGTTACGTTTGATCGTGCGTTTCTGGCTGCGCGTGGGTGTGAAGGCCGAGACGTTGATCCGCGCCGAGAGGCAGGCCGCGCAATCGGTGCAGGAGGGCCGGTAGAGCACATTCTGCGAGCGGCGGAACCCCTGTGCGGAGAGGCTGTCGTTCAGCCGGGCCGCGTTTTCCCCCTGCAGGGCCGTGAACAGCTTGCGCTCCATCCTGCCATCGAGATAGGGGCAGGGTTGCGGGGCGGTGACGTAGAACTGCGGTGTGAGGGGAAGCGTATGGCGCATGGGATTCCGGTCTTGAACTCTCCAACAGTAACAAGGGCGGCGGGTTTCGCCAAGGGCGCGGGCCCCGTCTTCAGCGACGCGCGCGCCGATTGATTGCCACGGTGCCGAGGATCATGTCCGTCAGGCCCTGTGCCCGGGGCGAGGTGGCCATCAGTACAATCGAGATAAGCTGGATCGGAGCCATTGCAACCGAGACCGCGTAGCCGCTGGTATGCAGAAATGCGCTCGTGAAATCGAAGGGCGCGTCGGAGGCATCGCGGAACTCAATCGCCATCAGCCGCATGCCCCATGTGGCCGAGCCGTTGGCGAGGGTGATCAGACGGTAGCAGAAGCCCACCACCATCATCATCGCCGGGAAAAAGAAGATACCCGTGAAGGCCGTGAAGGGCAGCAGTACCACGGTGACGAGGGCGATCAGCGTCACGTCGACAACCCATGCCAGCAGCCGCTTGAGGGCTACGCCGTCATAGAATTGCGGATGGGTTTCGGGATCAGGAGAGCGGAGCATGGGGGGATACTTTCGGATCGGGGCGGGGGATGTAAAGGCCGCGACCCGGGCAAATGGGTCGCGGCAGGGGATCAGGCTTTGGGTGTTTCAGCGTCTTCGCTGCTGTCACGCTTGGCGCGTTCTTCCATGAACTGGTCGAACTCGGCTTTGTCGCGGGCTTCGCGCAGGCGCTTGAGGAAAGCCTCGAAGTTGGTCTGTTCCTCTTCGAGTCGGCGCAGGGTATCGGCCTTGTAGGCGTCGAACGCCGCGTTGCCGGTGCTGCGCATCTGCGTCGCGAAGGGCAGGCGGGGTGCATGGCGTGTCCGCTTCGACGATCCCAGCCGCCCGCTCCAGAGCATATAGCCGAGGAGGGCGAGGCCCAGGGGCCAGAACAGGACGAACCCCACCACCGTCGCGGCGATCCAGGCGGCCTTGCCGCGGGCGTCGAGCCAGCCTTCGGTGCGGGCAAGAAGGTTGCCGCGCGGGGAATTCAGGGTTTCGGATGCGATGGTCGTCATCGTCGGTACCTTTCGTTTGGGGAAAGGCCGCCGGGCCTTTCGCAGTGGATGTGAACGTCTTTCACATTGCATAGATTGGGATCGGCCCATGGCTCTGCAAGGGGCGATGTGAATGTTTTTTACATATCCGTCGTGCCGGCCCTTTCGCCGAGGGCGCCGCCCGCGGGATTGACCTTGCCCCGGTGCCGCATCAATGCTGGCGGCATGACGCAGACATCGCTCGCCGCCCGCATGACCCGCAGCCCCCGTGTGCACAACGCAGACCGCGCCCGGGATGCGCTGAACCTGCTGGGCGACCTGCCGGTCGAGCTGCGCGAGGCCGTCGCGGGATCGGCATCCGCCGCCCCCTATCTGATGAGCCTTCTGGAAAAGGAAGCCGATTGGTTTCGCGGCGCTGCCGAAGATCCGGCATCCGCACTCGCGGCAGAGATCGCTTTCACCCGTGCGCTGGACAGCGCGGGCCTTTCCGATGCCCTGCGCAAAGGCAAACGCCGGATCGCGCTGATGACGGCGATGGCGGACCTTTGCGGTGCATGGACGTTGGAAGAGGTCACGCAGGCGCTCAGCCTTTTCGCCGATGCCGCCTGTACCGCCGCGCTGCGGGCCGGGGTGGCGCAGCAGATCCGGCGCGGCAAGCTGCCCGGCATGACCGAAGATGACCTGGCCGA
>NZ_LWEX01000136.1 GCF_001634885.1 Sulfitobacter sp. HI0040
AGCCTGCGCGGCGCGTGGCGGTGAAACTGTCGAAAGCGACGCGGTTTTCCGGGGTGAGTGCGCCGCGCAGGCTGGAAAGCGCGGCGAGGTTGGCATCGTTCCAGCGCCGCGACCGGCCGGAGAAGGACTGCATCATGTGCCGCAGGCGCCCCCGCGCGCCGTTGCAGGCGCCCAGCATGTTGCCCCGATGCTGGCGGTAGAAAAGCTGCGGCTGCGGATCGGGGATCGCCCGGCCCCCCGCCCCGGTGACCAGCAGATAGATCCACCAGTCATGCAGGGGCACCGGGGCGCGCGCGGCTTCGTGGCGCAGCACCAGATCGATGGCGGCCCGGTTCAGTAGCAGCGTGTTTCCGGCGGCGATATTCTGCACCATGGCGTTGCGAAAGCCGGTGGCCCTGCGCGGCGTGCTGCAAGGGCGGGGCCGGGCGAGGCGGCTGTCGCAGCGGAGCCGGTGCCCGAAGCCAAGCGCGGGGAGATGGGCGGGACATTCCGCGAGCCTTTGCCGCGCGCGCGCCAGTTTGTCGGGCATCCAGACATCGTCTTGATCACTGAAGGCGATGAAGGGTGCGCCAGGGTCCGCCGCGCGCAGAAGGTGGAGGAAGTTTTCAGCCGCCCCGCGCCCCGGCCCGGGGATCATGCGGACCTGTCCCGGCGGGAAGCGCGACGCGAAGGCACGGAGGATGTCGGGCCCCGCGTCGGTAGAGCCGTCATCGGAGACGAGCAGCCGCCAGCGGATGCCGCGCTGCATGGCGATACTGTCGAGCTGGGCCTGCAAAAAGACCGCGCCATCCTTCAGGGCCAGCAGGATCAGGACCTCGGGCTGCGCCGGTAGGGTGGCGGGCACGTGGGGGCTGTTCGCGGGCCGGGGGGCTGCGGTTTGCGGCCCGCGTTCGGGATTGCCGACCTCAGCCCGCAAGGCGGGTTTCGGCGGGCTGCGTTTCCCGCATGGCGCGGGCAAGCGCGATCCAGAAAGCCGGCCCCAGCGTATCGCGCCGGGTGGCCGCCCCGCCGGGCGGGGGGAGAGACAGTGCGAAACCGGACTGCCGGGTGGCGAGACGGTCGTGGAAGTTTTCGTTCCATCTGCGGGCATTGTCATACATCCGCTCTTCCTCCGCCTCCGTGTAGAGGGTTGTCGGGCGGTTGCAGCCGGGTGCGGCCTGCAGCACCGCACGCACGGTCTGCAGCAGGTCGGCGCAGGCGGCTTCGGGCCGGGCGACCATGGAGGCGACCCATGCCACCAGCGGCTCGGGCGAGACATTGGCGCGCACCGGGCCGATGCCGAGTTTGCGGGGAAGGGTTGGATCGCAGCCCGCCGCCTGCAGAAGCCGTTCGACGATGTCGCCCCCGTCGCGCGCGGCTGCATAATCGACGTAGCGCACAGCGTCGGCCCCGAAAGCGGCGCAAAGCCGTTGGTCCAGCGCAGCGTAGTCGAGGTGCAGACCGGCGGCGAAGCCCGTGCGCAGCGCCGATTGCAGGAATTCGGCCCAATAGGGCGGCGCCTGTTTCTTCGCCAGTTCGAGGTAGACCGACTGCAGGAACGACGGTTGATCCCGCAGCAGGCAGACCACGCGCACCTCTTCGAAGGCGGAGGCCCAGCGGCGGATCGCCGGCAGATCGGGCTGCATGCAGGGCTGGCCGCGGGAAAGCTCCTCCGTGCTCAGCAGGATGGTGTGATCGCTTGCCGCGTACCGGCGGGCGAGCGCCTGCCACGCGGCGGCGGATCCGCCTGCATAGGTGAAGGCGGGCGGCAGGCTGACCCAATCGGCGACGAGCCCGTGGTGGCCCTGCGCCGAACCCATGCGGGGATAGATCAACCCGTGGCTGCGAAACCCTTCCCTATGGGTGGCGAAGACCTGCTGTATCGTGGTGCTGGCGGTCTTGTGGGTGCCGATATGCAGGATCAACCGTGCCATGTGCTGCACCCCCCACGTTCTGCCGCGCGCCGCCAGTTGCCCATCGTGTCGATCAGCGCGGTGCCGTATTGGCGCGACGGCTCCATCGCGGCCCTTTCCCCCCATTCGTTCCACGCGTTGACGAAAAGCTCGTTGCGGTAGGATCCGGCAAGCCGGCGGCAGGCGAGGCCCCGCAGCCAGCGCCGGAAGGCGGCGGGGTTGGCCCCATGGGCGATATGGGCATCCCTGCCGCGCCGGGCGGTATTGTCCCACGACGGCATGATCCCGGCGATGAGGTTGGGGGGGCGGTTCCAGTCCGTCGCAAGCGCATTGGCGATGACCGCTTCGTAATCGTAGATGAGGCCGCGAAAGGCCGCGCCGGGCCGGGGCGTGCCGGGAGGCAGGTCGCGCGGCGGGCCGCCTACGAGGTAATCGCCCGGAGTCACCAGTCCGTGGGGCGGCATTTCGATCTGGAAATCGAAAAGATCCTCCGGCAGCGCGGAAAGCCCGGGCAGGTGAAAGCGCACCGCGCCCAATTCGACCTCTCCAACGCCGAGGTCCCGCCACGCCTGCCGCAGCGCCGCGACGGAGGCCGCCGGGTCCGGCATGTCGCCGGGGCGGTAGATCACGAAACGCGGGCGCGTCCCGTCGGGGCGCTGGTAGCGCGGATCGCGCATGTAACGTGCGACGGATCCGGCGAGCGCTTGCTCAAAGCCCGGGGGATAGGTCTGTGCGATCAGTGTCTCCCCGCTCAGCCCGTCCCAGTTGCGCCGCCAGCTTTCATTGGCCCAGCAGAGATAAAAGGGAAAATCGATCTCCGGCCGGTCCAGAAGCCCCTGCAGGGGCGCGTCCAGCAGGGGGGTGCCGTTGAACCAGTAGTGATGGCAGCAGAAAGCGTCGATCCCGGCGCGTCGGGCCAGTGCCGTCTGTTCGCCCAAGACCTCCGTCCGGGTCAGGTCGTAGAACCCCAGCCCCTGCGGCAGGGCGGGCTGGGCGTGGCCGGGAAACTGGGGTCGGGCGGCGGTAACGGCCTGCCATTCGGTGTAGCCCGGCCCCCACCACGCGTCGTTCTGCGGGGTGCGGTGAAACTGCGGCAGGTAGAAGGCGCTGACATAGGCGGGCGGGGTGACCCGGTGGGGCGCGGCTCCGGCTGGGGTGTCGGGCCTTGCCGGCGCGCGGTCCAGCGATGCCGCTTCGCGGATATGCTGGCCGCCCGCCGCAGCGATGAAGCCCATCGCGCGTTCAAAGGCGTGGGCGGTCGTGCCATCGACCTTGCCGCTTTCCAGTTCGAAGTCATCCTCGGTCAGGTGCAGGCCCTGGATCATCGACAGCGTCAGCGGCTTGAGCCAGTACATCGACCCCGCCGGAAAGCCGAGGGCCGCCGGGTCGGGCCGGATTTCCACCCGGGCGAGCAGCGCGGAGGTGAGCGCCGCGTTGTCGCCCCACCAGCGTTGATCACGGTAGACCTGCCCCTCCGCCACCCAGAGGCTGGCGCTGTCATCGGCCAGAAAACGGTTCAGCCGGTCGGCGGTTTGCGGCGCTGGAGGCAGCAGGCCGTCGATCAGGGCGCGGCGCCAACGGTCGCCGTCCCGCCGGTGGGGGGAGCGTTTGCCGTGGATCTTGCAGACCGCCCGGTAGGGGGCGAGCAGCCCCGCATTGACGAGATGGACGAAGGGAAAGATATCGCGCCCGTGATTGGGCATGCGGATCACGCGCGCATGTGGAAACCGCGCCGTGATCTGTGCGACCAGTGCGTCCGTCTCCGCCCCCTGTTCCGTACAGGTGACGAAGAGATCATGCGCCAGCGCCGAGGCGACGATGCTCTGCGCGATTTCATCCCAGACCTCGGGGTAATGCAGGTGGACGACGATGGCATAGGGCGCGGGGGCAGGGGCATCCGGCGCGGGGCGCAGGACCGGCACCTTCAGCACGGCCCGGTTGGGCGGGGCCCCGGCGGGCTGCCACGCCGGGCGGTTTTCGGCCCGGCCATGGCGGATGTAGTGTAGCAGCGGCGCGGCAAGCCGCGTTAGATCGGCATTGAGGCTGCGATAGGCGGCGGGATCGAAGCGCGGGTTGGGCCGCAGGTTCGCGGCCTCCCCGAAAAGGACGTAGTGGCGTTCCGGCCAGAGCCGGAAGAGGGGCGGTATGCCGGGGTGCGCGCCGCGATAGAAGGCGCGGTCGAAGAGACCGGAGCGGCGGATCCGCCACGCGGCGTAGAGCGAGCGCGGATCGGGCAACAAGAAGCGTATGGCCCGCCGGGCAGGGGCCCTGAAGAGGCGCGGCATGCGGCCCCCTTTCATCTGGAATGACAACGGGCGAAGGCCCTTCGGGGGAGCCTGCGGCGAGTCTGGTTAATGGGGGGTTAAGCGTTCCTGCCGCTCAGAACCGTTCGTTCACGATGTGCCGGTGATGCCCCCGCAGGGCGATCAGCCCTAGTGCGGCGAGAGCGGCAGAGAGGCCAAAGACATAGGCAGGCGCCGCGCCCTGCGCATCGTAGGAGGCATAGAACCCCCGCCGCATCATCGCGGTCACATGCACCAGCGGGTTCCACCACAGCCAGTCGGCGGCGGGGGCGGGCAGGTCTTCGGGCAGGTAAAGCACGCCGGAGACGAGGATCAGCGGGCGCATCGCGATCTGCCACGCGCTTTCCCAGACCGGGGACATGGAAAAGGCGAAACAGTTCATGATCCCGACCCCGGCCCCCAGCGCGACCCCCATCGCGAGGGCCAGCGCGATGGCCGCGGGATCGAGCAGGCCGGGCAACCCTTCGATGGCGAGCAGCCCCCCCAGCACCACGCCGGTCAGTGCAATCTGCGTCAGCAGCGCAAGCAGCCCACGTGCGATCAGCGCGTCGAGGTAGCTGACCCGCGGATAGGCCAGCAGCGGGCGGGAAAAACGGATGGCCAAGGCCACCCGCATGGAAAGCGCCATGAAGAGCGCGAAGGGAAGATAGCCCGTGGCGTAAAAGAGCGCGAAGCTGCCCCCGAGGGGGGGCGCGCGGAGCATCAGGGAAAAGGCCACCGTCAGCAGCGCAATGGCGCCCAGCGGTTCAAGCAGCGCCCAGAGGTAGCCGCCCGGGGTGCGCCCGTGACGCGCGGAGATTTCGCGCAGAACCAGCGCGGCAATGCTGCGGG
>NZ_LWEX01000137.1 GCF_001634885.1 Sulfitobacter sp. HI0040
GATGATGTATGGTTCTTCGAACCAGTGTTCTTCGAGGTTGGCGCCCTCCCCAATCCGGTCGATCACGGCGAAAAGCCCGGGCTCCGCCAGTGGTGTCAGCACCCCGTGCCATGTGCCCTTGTGAAAATTCACACCCTCCCCCGGTGCGGTGACAAAGGCCTGCGGATCGACCGGCGCGCCGTCCTTGTCGGCGGCGACGATCACCAGAAACGGATCTGCCGACATGGGAATGAAGGCCTGGCTGCCCTCTGGGTGGCGCTCCATCATCTCCAGCGTGTAGGGCAGCGTTTCCCGCTCACCCCGGAAGATGCTGATGCCCGCGCGGCCATCGTTGAAATCGAGCTGCGCACGGTCGTGAAACCGGGCGCATTTCCCCCGGTTGATCATCTTGTCGGGCGTGCCGGAGGCATCCAGAAGGTTCCCGTAGGGCGCGAATGCTTCCCGCGTCAGGGGCCGGGTCTTGAGCGGTTTGGTCATGATGAAAACTTCTCCCTCAGACGCAGTTCGGCGATACGCTCCACCTGTTTGCAGGCTTCGGCGAATTCGGTCTCGCGGTCCTGTCCGATGCGGCGTTCGAATGCGGCCATGATGGAAGCCTTGGTGTTGTCCCGCACGGCGATGATGAAGGGAAAGCCGAATTTGCCGGTATAGGCGTCGTTCAGTTCGGTGAACTTTTGCCGCTCCGCGTCCGTCAGCGCGTCCAACCCGGCTGAGGCCTGCTCCGCCGTGGAGTCAGTCGTCAGCCGTTTGGCCTGCGCCAGTTTGCCCGCCAGATCGGGATGTGCGTTCAACACGGCGAGGCGCTTTTCCTCCTCCGCGCGCCGGAACACCCGCGCCAGGATCTGGTGGATGCCCTGCGCGGTGTCGTGGGTCGGCCCAAGCTCCAGCGCGTATGCGCCTTCGGCCACCCATGGGCTGTGTTCGAACACGCCGCCGAATTCCCTGACGAAAGTATCGCGATCCATCTCTGAGGGGCGTTGCGACCGTGTCGGCGGATGTTCCCGCGCCCAGTGGTCGGCGATCTGTTCACGGGTGGCGAACCACACCCCGTCGTGGGAGCGGACATGGTCGATGAACCGCTGCAATGCCTGCGCGCGGCCCGGGCGGCCCGCCAGGCGACAATGCAGCCCGATGGACATCATCCGGGGCCGGCCTTGCTGGCCTTCGGCATAGAGACAGTCGAAACTGTCCTTCAAATAGTCTTCGAACTGGTTCCCGGTGGTGAAGCCCGCCTGAATCGCAAAGCGCATGTCGTTGCAATCCATCGTGTAGGGCACGATCAGCTGATCCTTCCCGCCGAAGGACAGCCAGTAGGGCAGGTCGTCGGCATAGCTGTCGGCGACATAGGCGAATTGCCCGGTTTCCGCGGCCAGCCGCACGGTGTTGTCGGAGCAGCGCCCGGTATACCAGCCGCGCGGTGGGGTGCCGACCGCTTCGGTGTGCAGGCGGATCGCTTCGGCGATCTGGGCGCGCTCTTCCTCTTCCGGCATGTCCTTGTGTTCGATCCATTTCAGTCCGTGGCTGGCGATTTCCCAGTTCGCGGCCTTCATCGCGGCCAGCTGTTCGGGCGCGCGGGCCAGTGCGGTCGCAACGCCGTAGACGGTGATGGGCAGATCCCCCAGCATCCGGTGCAGCCGCCAGAACCCCGCCCGGGCGCCGTATTCATAAATCGATTCCATGTTCCAGTGCCGCTGGCCGGGCCATGGTTGCGCGCCGGTGATCTCGGACAGGAACGCCTCTGAGGCGGTATCGCCGTGGAGGATGTTGTTCTCGCTGCCCTCTTCGTAATTGAGCACGATCTGCACGGCGATCCTGGCCCCGCCGGGCCAGTTGGCGGCGGGCGGGGTCGCTCCGTATCCGGTCAGGTCTCTGGGGTAGCGGTTCACGGGCCGGTCCTTTCATTGATCCCGCATCTCAATAAACCGAAACAATCGGGATGATTTTCAAGAAAAACACAAAGGAGCATATACTCCGCGCCACTTTGCCCCTTTGGCGGGGCGATGACTATAACGGCGTGACAGTGAAGGAGCCTGACGATGCCCGGATATCTCACCACGCATGTACTCGACACCGCGCGCGGTCTTCCGGCTGCGGGGATGCAGATCGAGCTCTACAGGATCGAAGGCGAGGCGCGCAGGCACCTGAAGACGCTGGTCACGAATGGTGACGGGCGCACGGATGAACATATCCTGCCCGCCGGGAGCTTTGAGCGTGGCGTTTATGAACTGGTGTTCCATGCCGGTCGCTATCTCGATGCGGTGGGCACCCCGCCGGAAGAACCACGGTTTCTGGATGTCATTCCGCTGCGGTTTGGTATGTCCGAGGCTTCGCATTATCATGTGCCGCTTCTGCTGTCGCCTTTCGGCTATGCCACCTATCGGGGCAGCTGAACCTGCCCGGAGCTATCGCGGACCACCTTGCTGATCTTGTCGATGATGAATTCCATGAAGAGGCGCGTCTTGGGATCCTGCCCCCGGCGGTGGGTAAAGAGACAGGCCATCTGGATGGGCTCCGGCGGGGTCGTTTCGGCCACGGTTACCAGCCGGCCCGCCTTCAGGTGGTCGGCCACCTCGAATACCGGCTTCATCGCGATCCCGTGCCCGCCAAGGGCCCAGTCCGTCAGTACGTCACCATCATCGGATTCATAGCGTCCCGCGACGCGGAATTTCCGCGGGCCATCCGCGGTGACCAGCCGCCACTGGAATTCCGTCGCACCGGGGTAGCGCAGGTTCAGGCATTCATGTTTTCCCCCGGTCAGATCGTCGCCCGACGCAGGTTTGCCGTGGGCTTCGATATACTGCGGGGAGGCGACCAGCACGCGTTCCACATCGGCGATCTTGCGGATGCGCAGGTTGCTGTCTTCGGGCTGGCCCAGAAAGAACGACAGGTCGAGCCCTTCGGTGGTCAGGTCGACCTTGCGATCGGTGAGCCGCAGCCGGACCAGAACTTCCGGATATTCCTTGAGAAACAGCGGCACCTGCGGTGCGATCAGCCGTCTGCCCACGCCCAGAGGTGCCGCGACATAGAGCGCGCCCTTGGGATTTTCGGTGATGTTGACGACCTGCGCCTCGGCGTTTTCGACGGATTCCAGTATTTCGCAGGCTCCGCCGTAGAACGCCTTGCCCTGTTCGGTGGGCGCAAGACTGCGCGTCGTCCGCTGAAAGAGCCGGACGCTCAGATGTTCCTCCAACTGTGAAATCCGGGAGGACGTCACCGCAGGCGATATGCGCAGATCCCGACCGGCCGCCGACATGCTGCCGAGTTCGTAAACGCGCACAAAGGTGCGTATGTTGTCGAGATAGGACATTCTTCCGGAATTTTTGATGCTGCTTGGTAATTTGCCATGATAGCAGAAAAGAGCCCTGTATCATAGACTGTCCTTCACCTTGGGCATGGGAGGATTCGCGCATGTATGATTTCGCCGTCTTGTGGGATTGGATCGCCTTTTCCGTCCGCTGGCTGCATGTGGTCACGGCCATGGCGTGGATCGGGGCGTCGTTCTATTTCATCGCGCTGGACCTGATGCTCAAACCCGCGCCCGACATGCCGGAGGGGGCCTACGGCGAAGAGTGGGAGGTGCATGGCGGCGGGTTCTATCACACGACCAAATACCTCGTGGCGCCGGAGCGGATGCCGGAACATCTGACCTGGCACAAATGGCAAAGCTACACGACATGGCTGTCGGGGGCGGCGCTTTTGATGATCATATACTGGGTGGGGGGAGAGATCTTTCTGCTCGATCCCACGAAGGCGGATCTGTCGCTCTGGCAGGGTATCGTGATCTCGGGCGGGTCGCTGACGCTGGGTTGGCTGGCTTATGATTTCATGTGCAAGACCAAGCTCGCCGATCACCCGACAATCCTGATGTTGCTGCTGTTCGTGATCCTCGTGGCGATGTCATGGGGCTACAACCAGATCTTCACAGGGCGCGCGGCGTTGCTGCATCTGGGCGCTTTCACCGCCACGATCATGACGGCCAACGTCTTTTTCCAGATCATGCCGAACCAGCGCATCGTGGTCGAAGACCTCAAGGCGGGGCGCAAACCGGACCCGAAATACGGCAAGATCGCCAAGGTCCGTTCGACCCACAACAACTACCTGACCCTGCCGGTCGTGTTCCTGATGCTGTCGAGCCATTATCCGCTGTCCTTCGGGACGCAATATGCATGGATCATCGCCAGCCTGATTTTCCTGACCGGTGTCACGATCCGGCATTACTTCAACACGATGCACAGAACCGGCAGCGGCCCGCACTGGACCTGGGCGGTGACGGCGCTGCTGATGCTCTTCATCGCTTGGCTGTCGTCGGCCCGACCGACAGACACGCTGGAGGAGGCGGAGGCGCGAGAACTTACACCCTCCGAACAGGTCTTCGCCTCTGCCGAAGGGTTCGGGGACGCGGTGGATATCGTACGGGGCAACTGCTCCATGTGCCATGCGCGGGAGCCTTTCTACGATGGCATCCGCTGGGCGCCGAAGGGGGTGCATCTGGAAACCGAAGGGGACATCGCCCGCCACGCCCGGGGCATTTACCTACAGGCCGGGTTGAGCCATGCCATGCCGCCCCCCAATGCCATCGCCACGATGACGGAGGAAAACCGTCAAGCCATCGTCGACTGGTACCGTGAAGCCCGCGCGGCGGACTGATTGAAAACCTCCGTCGCTATTCGGTTTCCGTCGGGAAAACGGCGGGCGACGCGGCGGATGTAGCTGAATAATGCTTCTTCGCCCTGAGGTGGCCGCGGCTGTCGATGCTCATCCGGTAGAGGGTGAAGAGACCCAACGAAAGCAGGACAAGCCCGATGAATACGAACAGGCCGCCTTCGCGGTCGTCGCCCATGAACAGCGCGGCGGCCAGCGGCCCGATCGTCGCGCCGATGGAAAAGGCAAGGATCAGCCCACTGCTGGTTTCGACCATGCGTTCGTTCGGGATACTGTCATTGGCGTGGGAAATGCACAGCGCATAGATCGGGATCATCAGCGCCCCGTGCATGGCCGCAAGCGCCAGCGTCGGTAGCCCCGGTGTGGTGACATCGAAGCCGATGGCGAGGCCCGAAACCACCGTCCCGCAGGAAACAGCGGCGATGACGATCCGCCGGTCGATCTTGTCCGAGATCCAGCCGAGGGGCCATTGAGACAGCGTGCCGCCCAGAACGAAGGCCGCCATCAGCAGCGCGATCTCGCCGGTGATCATGTCCCTACCTTGGGCAAAGACCGGCCCCAGCGACCAGAACGCGCCCTCTGCCGTACCGGCAAGAAAACACCCGACCGCCCCGACCGGCGACACCGCGTAAAGCTTGCGCAGGTCGAGCCGGGCCGAAGGCACAGGCGTCGGGGCCGGGGTGGGCGTAAGGCTCAGCGGGACGATGGAGAGGCAGATCAGGATCGCCACGATCAGAAAAAGCGTGACTTCCAGCGTGTCCGACGCGTTGACCAGCAGTTGTCCGATCATCGTCACGATATTGCTGACCACGATATAGGCCGACAGAATGCGCCCCCGGTTGGTGTTGGAGGAGGCATCGTTCAGCCAGCTTTCGGCCACGATGTACAAGACCGCCAGACAGGCCCCGCTCACCACCCGCAGCAGGCCCCAGATCAGCGGATCGATATAGAGCGGGAACGCGAGGATGGTCGCGGTGAGCAAGGCGGTCAATCCGGCAAAAACGCGTACATGCCCCACCGCGCGGATCAGCTTGGGCCCGATGAAACACCCAAGGGTGAAGCCCCCGAAATAGGCGGTGCCCAACAAACCGATCAGCGCGGCGGAATATCCTTCCTGCCCCGCCCGGATGGGCAACAGGGTCTGAAACAGCCCGTTCCCGGCAAAGAGCAAGGCGGCACAGATCAGGATCGTCACGATCGACACCAGCGACGACGTTTGCTGTGGCTGCGTCATCGAAGGTGCCTTTCTATGATGGCGCATGCGCGACAGGGCGATGCACCTTCGGATTTCCGGGGAAGCCCGGGCTGCGGAACCTAGTGTTCGAAACCCGGGCTAACCTAGCGTTGATAGATAACCGGAAACCAGTCTTCGCGCAAAACCTGCCCCGGCGTCATGTCATGGCCCGGAAACGGTGGGGATGTCGGGCCCGGGCGTTCCACGTACCGCGCGTCATCGCCAAGCAGGCGCAGCGAAAAGGCGCGGCGGCGCGTTTCGGTGGTATTGCCCCGGGCGCCGTGCAGCGTGCCATAGTGAAAGGCGACGGCATCGCCCGGCTCCATCTCCCACTCCTTGACCTCCATGCCTTCGGCATCGGGGTCGGGCACGGCCATGTAATCGTCCTCGTTCGGGTAAAAGCTCGTCTCCGCCAGCCAGCGGGTCGGCAGTACCGGCTTTTCCCACGCGTGGCTTCCCGCGACGCAGCGCAGGCTCGCGCCCTTGACCGGGTCCATCGGCGACCAGAAGCTGACGTTCTGCCTGCCCTCCACGAAGTAATAGGGCCCGTCCTGATGCCACGGCGTCGCCTTCGAGGTGCCCGGTTCCTTGACCAGCACGTGATCATGGAAAACCTGCACGCGGTTCGATTGCATCAGATCGGCGGCGACCTCGGCGGCGGGGGAATTGCGGATCACCTCCTCGAACTCGGGGATGCGGGTCCAGTTGCAGTAATCGTCGAAGAACCGCCCGCCTTCGCCTTCTTTCAGGTTCTCGGCCGCATAGGGGCCGGGGTCGTGCATGTTCCGCTCTATCCCGTTGCGGATGGTATCCACGTGATCGGCGAACAGGCCCTTGATCAGAACGACGCCGTCGCGCTGGAAACTGTCGATGTGGTCCTGACTGAGAAGTGCATGCATGGGCTGGATCCTCCTTTGCCACCGGTGATACGGGAGGTAGGATTTAACGTCTAATAATATCTAACGATAATATTATTAG
>NZ_LWEX01000138.1 GCF_001634885.1 Sulfitobacter sp. HI0040
CATTTCGAATAACTCGGTGGCGGTGAAATCGGGCCATTCAAAGTGTTCCGCCGCCCAATGCACAAACTTGCGGTTGAAGGCGCCTGATTGCGTCAGCCCGATCCCGCCGGTTTCGTTGGCATAACGCAACGCAAGCGTCATCCCACGAACCAGCGGCGAGTGTTTCAGGACATCAGCATCTGAGTGAAGTTTGACCGTCGGAAGCATGTCACCACGCTATCCTCGACACCAAAGACCCGCAATCCGCAAGGCTTTTCAGCCCTTCGATATTGGGGTCTGCGGGCTCAAAAGCCTTGCTCCCGTAGCGCCCTGTGGTGACCTTTCTGCTTTGCACAGCCGGTGACATTTCTGAATGGGATTTACATTGCCGACCCCAAGGCACATTCTAAACTGCGTTGCGACACTTCCTCTATCTTGCTGAAAAAGCAAGGAGAACAGACATGGCGCATACAGAGCTGGATTTGCGTGAGAGACGCATCATTGAGGACATGCTCAAGGCAAAAATTTCGGTCAGCAAAATTGCCGCTGAGCTTGGGAGACACCGTTCCACGATCTACCGCGATATAAAACGGAACTTCTACACGGATGGCGAACTGCCGTATCTGAATGGCTATTACTGTGTGATGGCGCAGCGTCAGGCGGAAGCTCGCCGTGCGCGACGGCGCAAATTGATCCGTCTCCCCAAGCTTCGGATGGCCGTGATCACCCAGTTGAAAGAAGGCTGGTCACCCGAGCAGATTGCCGGTCGGCTTGCATTTGAAGGACATGCCATTCGTGTCAGTCATGAAACGATCTACGCCCATGTTTACAGCGCCGAGGGACAATCCGAAGAACTCGCCAGATACCTTCCAAGTCGCCGCAAAAAACGCCGGCCCCGATATGCCAGACGCCCCAGAGGACAGGTGTTTCCGCCGGATCGCTCCATTCATCAGCGCCCGGAGCATGTGAACACGCGCGAGACATTTGGCGACTGGGAAGGCGACCTGATGATTTTCGAGCGCGCCCAAGGCAACATGAATGTTGCCTCACTTGTCGAGCGCAAAACGAGGTTTGCCGTCTTGTTCCGCAACAACGATCGTAGCTCCAACCACTTCATGCGCAAGCTGATGGATGTGATGGAACCCCTGCCCCAACAGGCCCGCAAATCGATCACCTTCGACCGCGGTTTCGAGTTCAGGGAATGGAGAAAGCTCAAGACGGGCATCGGCACTGACAGCTGGTTTTGTGACCCCCAGGCACCTTGGCAAAAGGGTTCGGTCGAGAACCTGAACAAACGCGCACGGCGATACCTGCCCCGTGACACCCAGCTCGCGGCGCTCTCAAATCGCAATATGAGGGCGATTTGCGACCGCCTCAACGGAACCCCAAGAAAGTGCCTTGGTTGGCGAACACCAACGGAAGCATTCAGGGAAGAATTGATGAAACTGAGATAGCGGAAACTGTCGCAACGGCCCTTGAGTCATCACAAATTTCCCTGTAGAATTCGTCCTCTCGAACCTCCCTGTGGACGACCGACTGGCGGCACCGGAATTGCCGGTGCCGCCCTTTTCCGAAAGAACGATTGAACGGCCCAGAATGTTATCGAGACGGATCATCCCGTGACCTGCGTATCGGCAGGCATCCCATTCCGGCGATCTCGCGCCGTTCCAAGATTTCTTCTCCGCGCCTCCGAATGTAATATATATCGCGTGGCGATATTTCGCGCAGCGTGTCCGTTTCGCGGGCATGAACTTGCGGGACCGTGTAGCATTGAACATCCAAGACTTGAGACGCGCCCGCGGCCTCAGCCAGGAGGAGCTTGCTCATCGGGCCGACGTGAGCCGCGGCCATATGGGCAAGGTCGAGAACGCCAAGTTCGCGGCCTCCCTCGACCTTCTCGAACGCATCGCCAAGGCGCTCAATGTCGACCCCGAAGAACTCTTCGCGAAGCGCAAGTCCGTTTCCTGAGGCTTTGATCCCGCCACCCAACACGAAAGACAGAACGGCAAGAACAGTACGAGTGGCGCGGATACATGGCGAAGAGAAAGACAGGCTGGCCTTTCCAGGAAGGGTTTCTGAACGACGGGACGCAGAAGATTCACCTGTTCACCGATTACCGTTGGAATGATGGCTCGGTGAGCCGTCGTTGGCATGTCGATCCGGAACGCTTTGATGCCAGTCTTGCCATCGTGCGCCCGTTTTCCCTGACGCCCAGTGACAGCTCAGATCAGTAGGAAAACCACTCTGAGTGACCCATGTTGCCCTCGTAGTCACCGTATTCGACCATGATGCTGCGGGAATAGAAGTGCCATAGGCCACCGCTGGTCGGGTAAGCGATCTCCTGCCCGCTTTCCGAGATGAATGTCGCGGGCCAGGGCGCGTGGGATCCGTAGACCCGCTGGATGTAGCGGCAGGTCCGGTTCTCGCGATCACAGGAGCGGATCGACCAGTCCCATTGACGCGGCTCGTCACGCGGCTCATAGGAGCGCCCGGTGAACCAGATCACATGGGTCCGGTTCAGCCATTCGTATTCCGGCAGGTTGGTGTCGAGTTCACCCTCGCCGCCCGGACCACCGAGCTCGACCGGCACATGGGCGAAGGTGCAGACCCCGAAGGGCGGTAGACTCGGCCAGGGCGTGATGCGGCGGATCATGGTGCGATAGGCGCGGGCACAAACGGCACTCGGGGGGAACCCACCCGCCATGCAGAGCATGATGGCGCAGTCGATGTCATAGGCCTGCGCCTTCTCCGGGGCTCCGAACACTGCCATCACCCCCATCGCCGCCGCCATCACTTGTCGTCTCATGTCACTCTCCCGCAAAAGTTGCGCGGACTATCGCGCAATATGTATTTATCTGCAATATGTCGTATTGACTCTATATGACTTTATGGCCTTAGTGTCGTGAAGTAGAAGGGCTCTCATGGGGAGAGTCCGAACATGCCGATAGCGCGCAACCAGATCCTGATCACCATCGATGGTGTGAAAGACCTTCAAGAAGAAGGCATCGCGTTCCGCTGCCGGTATGAACTCGTGGGGTTCACCGACGATGGCAAGCCGCGCTACCAGTGCATCTACCTGCGCGAGGGTGAGCCGGAAGCCATTCTGGTCTCGACCCGGATCACCCCACACGGTCCCGAGCCGCGGTATTTCAACATATGGCCGGGGCTCTTCAAACATCATTTCGAGTTCGGTGACGGGCGCGATCTGCGCTTTGGTCCTGATTACAGCATCACCCTCGAGGAGCGCGGCTGACGTCATCGCCTTCGGCCGTGACGGCACGGCCCGGACATCCGGCTGGATCTTTCATGGCGAACCACCTGCCTGGGCGAGGCTGGGTGATAGTGCTGAGGCGGAAGTCGTTCTGGCCTCGTTGGACGCCACGCCGCCTTCCGGTCGCGACGGCATCCTCTCCCTGATCGACGCCACGGCAGATCGCCACAAGGGAAACCGCGCCCTGCGGCAGGTCGACCTCGATGCGGACGACTGGCAGATCCTCTTCCGCGCCCTGGTCGAGGCCGAAAGCAGCTACAATCCGACCGCCGTCAGCCCCAAGGGCGCCTATGGTTTGGGCCAGCTGATGCCCGACACGGCGCGCGCACTCGGGGTCGACCCGCGCGATCCCTCCCAGAACCTCGATGGCGCGGCGCGCTACCTGCTCGCCCAGCTCGCCACGTTCAAGGACATCGACCTGGCGCTGGCAGCCTACAATGCCGGGCCACACCGTGTGGTCGAGTATTCCGGCATCCCCCCCTTCACCGAGACCCGCGACTACATCGCGCGCATCCACCGGATCCGGTCCCGGCTGGCAGGCCCTCCCGCTTCCGCGCCGGACATCCGTGTCGCAAACCAGGTTCCGGCCCGCGCGCCCGTCCTTATCGAACTTCAGTAAAACAAGGGAACTTCGCATGCTCAGACATTGCCTCAGCCGCCTCTTGCCCATCGCCACAACCTTGGCGGCTCTCGCAACGCCCGCTCTCGCGCAGGACTTGTCACCGATCCAGACCATGCTGGAAACCGTCGAGGCCGCGCTGACCGGTCCCATCGGGATCGCGGTTGCCACGCTCGCGGTCATCGGCACCGGATTCATGTGCATGATGGGGCGGCTCAACTGGGGCTGGTTCGCCTCGGTCATCATCGGGATCGTGCTGATCTTCTCGGCCGGTACCATCGTCGACGGCTTCTCCTGAGATCCGAGTAGAGCAGTGGCAGAACGATCCCCCCTTTTTCTGGGCCTCGCCCGTCCGCCCAAGTATCTGGGTCTCCCTGTCGGATACCTCGTGGTGCTGACGACCGGGGTCGTTCTGCCGTTCATCTGGACGAAGTCGATGGTCTTCTTCCTGATTGGTCTCGTCGCCTATCCGATCCTCTGGTTTGTCGCCGACCGCGAGCCGCATTTCTTCGAGGTCCTGCGCGTCTCCTATGGATCAGTGCGTCCGACGAAGAACAGGGCCCTGCATGGAGGCGACAGCTTTGGCGCTTGATGCGGGCACACTTTCCACTTTTGGGGCCGCCCTGCATCAAGCAGGCGGGGGGGAGTTCACGCGGGAGAGTTATCTCGCCGAGCACCTGCCGTATTTCGCGCTCGCGGCTGACGACGTCATGGTACTGCGCGAGGGCGACCTTATGGCGACCCTCCGCCTCGACGGGCTCAACCCGATGACCACGGAAGATGCCCGGCTCGACGCGCTCAAGCGTGCAGTCGCTGCCATCGTCGCCCAGACCGGCAACGCCTTCGGCTTCTACATTCACCGCATCTCCGTGCCGCAGGATCTCGGAATGCGCCCCCTCGAGGGGGACAGCTTCGCCGCCGCGATCGATGCGCGCTGGCAGGCCCATGTCAAAGACCTGCGCCCGGCCAAGCGCCAACTCTATCTCAGCGTCATCCGGCGGCCCGATATCTCGGCCCGCATTCCCCTCCTGCGTGCGCTGGCCCGCAAGGCCTGGGTCAAGGACCGCGCGACACGCCTGCAGGAGTTGAACGAGGTCATGGGCTTCTTCGAGGTAGCGCTTGCCTCGGCCAACCCCGTCAGGCTCACGAAGTCGGGCGGTGAATGGCTGGGCTACCTCAATACGCTGAACGCCGGCAGCTTCTCCCCCATCGCCTTCGGGCAGAGCGCCCTACCCCTCTCGCACACCCTGAGCAACTGTCGCGCGACCTTCGACGGCGATGTCGTCACCCTGACCGACGCCGTGACCGGCCAGGTCAAATACGGCGCACTCTTTTCGATGAAAACCTATCCGGCGCTCACGGACGTCACGCTGCTCGACGCGCTCGACCTGCCTCTCGACATCGTGCTGACCAACTCCTTCAGCCCGATCCCGAACAACATCATGGCCGAGCGCATCCAGCGCATCATCCGCCAGATGCACGCCTCCGACGATGCCGCCGTCTCTCTGCGCGAACAACTGGGCCAGGCCGCCGACGATCAGGAGGCGGGACGGATCGCCTTTGGCGATCATCACCTGTCGATCGCCGTCTATGCGCCCGACCGCGATACGCTTGAGCGCGCTGCAGCCCAGATCAAGCGCGTGGGCCAGGAAATCATGTCGGTGATCGTGCGCGAGAACATGGCGCTGAAAGCCACCTACTTCGCACAATCCCCCGGCAACTTTGGCTATCGCGCTCGCAAAACTCCGATCTCCTCGATCAACTTCGCGGATTTCGCCGCCCTGCATGGCAGCGTCGAGGGGCGCGGCCCCAACCAATCGCCCTGGGGCCAGACCATCTCGGTCCTGCCAACCGTCGGCACCTCGGGCTATCGGTTCAATTTTCACGAGGCGGGCAACCCGGGCAAGGAACCGACCGTCGGCCATACGCTCGTGCTGGGGCGCACCGGCACCGGCAAGACGCTCACCACCGCCTTCCTCGCAGCCCAAGCGCAGCGGGTCGGCGCGCGGCTTTTCTTCTTCGACAAGGATCGCGGCCTCGAGATGGCGGTCCGCGCGCTTGGCGGGCGCTACAACGAGATCCGCGCTGGCGTGCCGACGGGCCTGAACCCGCTGATGACCGAGATCGACGAACGGGGCCGCGCCTGGCTCTCGGACTGGCTGGCGACCCTTCTTTCCCGGGGCGGAACCCTCACGGGCGAACAATCCCGCCATATCCAGAGCGCGGTCGCGCAAAATGCCTATGCCGAGGGCTCGCTCCGGCGCTTCGCGAGTTTCGAGACGCTGTTTCAATCGCTCGACGACGATGGCGAGCTACAGTCCCGCGTCGCCGAATGGGCCCCGGGCGGCCGCTATGGCTGGGTCTTCGACGAGCCGGAACATGGTGCCGGGCTCGAACTGGCCTCCGACATCATCGGCTTCGACATGACCGAGATTCTCGACATGACCACCGAGCGGATGGCGGTGCTCTCCTACATCTTCCGCCAGATCGAACGTGTGGTCGAGGATCGCCGCCCCACCATCATCGTCCTCGACGAGGCCTGGAAGCTGCTTGACGATCCCTACTTCGGCGCGCGGCTGGAAAACTGGCTGGTGACGCTGCGCAAGATGAACTGCGTCGTGATCATGATGACGCAGTATCCGAGCCAGCTGCGCGATAGCCGCGTCGGCAAGACCATCGTCGAGACGGTCCCGACCCAGATCCTCTTCCCGAACGACCGTGCCACGATCTCCGATTACGACTTTCTGCGCGTGAACGCCAAGGAGGCGGCCCTCCTCGTGCAGCCCACAATCGGCCAGCGCATCGCGCTCGTGCGCTCGGCGGGCGACAGCGTCTTTGTCGATGCCGATCTCTCCGCCCTCGGCACCCTCCTCCCCATCCTTGGCGGCGGCGCCACCGGCGAGGCCCGTGTGCCCGCCGATTGGCGCGCCAATCCTGATTTCTGGAGACATGTTATATGAGTTCGAAACCCCTCCTCGCGCTTTGTGCCGCCGCAGGCCTTCTCTCAGCTTGCGAAAAATACACCGAACAAACCTCGCCCTGCTTCGGTCGAAACGGCGAGCCGCAGGTCACGCGCTCGACCCTCTCATTCTCGACCATGGGCGCACCAGTACAGCAGGCGCCCAAGCCCGACTGCAGCTTCGAGCCCCTGCCCCGTCCGGAATGAGCCGCGCCGCGATCATATCCGCCGGACTCTGTCTCGGCCTCGGCGCCCTGCCCGCGCATGCCCAGGGCGTGCCAACGCAGGACAATTCCGCGATCGGTCGCGCCATTGCCCGGGTGACGGCGCTGGCCGAGGATCTGGGCGTCCAGCAGGACAAGGATCGGACCGAGTCCACGCTGGCCGAAGTCCAGGCCGACCAGCTGCGCGTCCTCGAAGAGATGACGGCGGCCATCACCGGCCCCGGCTTCGATATCCGCGCGCTCGAAGGCAATGCGGACTTTGGCGTGGCGGCGGTCTATCCCAATACCGACCCTAGCCCGATGAACAGCCGCCTCTTCGGCGAGGGCCGCGAAACAGTCGAGATGATGATCGTCGAGGTCGCGGGGGAATTCGCAGGCGCCCCCGGTGTGGCCCGCGCGGGTCTCTCGGCCACCCAATGGCGCTGCCTTTTCCAGGCCCTGATCAAGCAGGAAAGCCGCTTCAACGTCGCCGCCGAAAGTCCGGTCGGGGCTTATGGGTTGACCCAGCTCATGCCCGGCACCGCCTCCGATCTTGGCGTCGACCGCTATAATGTCAAAGACAACCTGCGCGGCGGCGCGCGCTACATCACCACCCAGCTCAATCGCTTCGGCAACATCCCCCATGCGCTCGCGGCCTATAACGCGGGTCCGGGACGCGTGATCGAATATGGTGGCGTGCCGCCCTTTGCCGAGACCCAAGGCTATGTGCGCAACATCTCCAAGTTTTACAACGAATACCTTGCCGTGGTCGGCGGCGCCGATGCGCTCGGCACGCTCTCGCCCTCGGACTTTGCGCTGGCCGAGTATGCCAGCATCTCCGAGGCCGGCGTCTATTACGCCGCCGACAGTTCCGCCACCACAGAGCAGGTCATCAATCGCCTGCGCGCGATCATCCTGCAGATCGACGCGCAACCCAATGCCAAGGCGGCCTGGGAGCTCAACACCTACGCCAAGGCCGAGATCGGCCGCATCCTCAATCTTCGCGTCCGGCTGATGGCCGCGAACCAGCAACGCGAGGCGGCCTATGCGCAGCACCTCGTCGCCGACCGACTAGCCGAGCGCGACTTCATGCAGATGGGAGTTCCCGAATGAGACAGCTTCTCCTGACCGTGGCTGCGGTCACCACACTCGGGTTTTCTTCGCCCGCAACGGCCCAGGGTGTGCCGACCTTTGACGGCTCAGCGCTTGGCCAGCTCGTAGCCCAACTCGAGCACATGGCCGAGGATCTGAATGTCCAGATGCAACAGCTCGCCACCATGCGGCTGGAGTTGGAAACCCAGCTATCGCAGCTGACAAACCTCGAGGCGCAACTGACCTCGCTCATCGAGGGCAGCGGTCTGGGTGAACTCTTCGCGACGGTCGAGGAATTCCGTGCGCTCCGCGGCAAACTGGTCGCCCCCCTCAACACCGCGCAGTCGCTGGCGAGTGGCGATTTCCTGAGTGGCTTCAATCCGGGCGCGGAACTCTCGGCCTCGGTCGAGCGGGTGCTGACGGGCAGCGGCTTTACGTCGGAACGACTGGGAACACTCTCGGGCTCCGACCAGCCCGCCGACAATCGCATCGCCGCCTCTGCCGGGGCCAGTGCCATGCTCTCGGTTGCCGCGCAGGAAAGCCACGAAGAGGCCGGGCAAAGCCTCGAGCGGCTCGAGACCATGGTCGGGTTGATCGATGATCAGGACGGGCTGAAGGCCGCCGTCGATCTCAACACGCGCGTCACCGCCGAGCTCGGGATCATCCTGACCCAGATCTGGCGGCTCGAAGCCGCCCAGGGCGTCAGTGCGGGCCAGCTCGGCGTCGTCGATGCCGCAACCCTCGCGGATGAACGCAAGTTCCGCTCGATGGCGGTGGATCCATGAAAATGTCCATGATCCACAGCTTGGCTTCAGTTCGGGCACTTGGTCTCGCAGCACTTGTAGTGAGTGCCCTGCCCTGTGCCGCGCTGGCCCAGACCCCGAGCACGAACCCTTCCGGCGACACGCCCTTCAACGCGATGGCTATCGCGCGGGACGAGGCCGACGCCTGCCGTGCCCCGAAGGCCTCTGCCGATCTGGCCGAGACTGCCTATCTGCGCAATGGCTACCGCGCGATCCTGCGCATCCTGATTGCCGAGGAGGCGCTTGCCTCGGAAACCTGTACCTGCCTGCTGGATCAGTTCACCTGGGATCAGGCGCTTGACGCCCTGCCCCGGTTCCAGACCTCGGACAACCCGCGCCTGCCCTTCAAGGTGCTCGATCTCTACGCGCAGGCCGACGCGCTCGAGGCGCAAGTTGTGGAGGCCTGTGCGGAATAGATGGGCGTCATTCGGGACATCCTGAGCCAGATCGATGCGGCGGTGGATACCGTGGCGCAGGACGGGTTCGTCTCCTCGGCGGGCGCGGTCGGCGACGTGATCTCCGCCGGGGCCGCGCTCCTCGTCGTGCTCCTCGGGATCAACGTGGTGATGCAACTCCGCCCCCTGCCCTTCGGCACCGGCTTTGCCTTCGGGATGAAAGTCGCGCTCGTGGGCATATTCGCACAGAGCTGGGACAATTTCAGCGTCATCTATAACATCGTCACGCAGGTCCCCGACTCAGTTGGCGCCTCGATCCTGGCGCTCACCGGCTCGGGCGACGAGGCCGGGGTCTATGAGAGCCTAGACAACATGGTCGCCCGCATCACCGCCTATGGCGACACGATCGGAGACCGCGCGGGCTGGGTTTTCGGGGCGGTCCTGGGTGCCATTTTCTTTGTCCTTTCCGCCGTTTTTGCCGCCGTCACTGCCGGCATCATCGCCTTCGCCCGCATCGTCTTCGCGCTGATGATCGTGATCGCCCCCTTCATGATCGTGACCTCGCTTTTCAAACCAACCCAGTCCCTCTTCGAGGCCTGGACCCGCGCCACCATCGGCTATGCCCTCATGCCGGTCGCCGCAGCCGGGGCTGCGGGCATCATCGTCGCCATCGCCGAGGCCATCGGCGACGCCTCCGCCGATCCCGGCGATGTCGAGACCGTCAGCCTCATCCTGCCCTTCCTCGTGATCCTCATTCTCAGCGCCGGGATCATGGCTTCCGTTCCCTATATCGCGTCCAATCTCACCGGCGTGGTGGGCATTGCCTCGAATGCCGTGGGTCTGACCGGCCTCGCGCGTCAGGGTTTCGTGAACACGCGGGAGTATGGCACGGGCGCAACCTCGCGCCTCGTCACCGGCAAGTCCCCGCATGAGCTGAACCAGATGGCCAATGCGGGCGTGGTGAAGACCGGTGAGGTGATCCGGCAAAGCCCCGGCGCGCTCCTCTCCGCCGCCAAGGCCTTCCGCAAACCCTGATGTGAAAGACGACTGACGTGAAGACAACCACAACCCCTTCCGCGAGCCATGATCGCGACGCTTTCGAGGCGGATTTCATCTACGGGCCAAGGCGGCGCGAGCGCTTCGCCTGGTTCGTCGCGGCGGCCGGCGTGCTGGTTGGTGTTGCCGGCATGGTCGCGGGCGCAAGCCTCTTTCCGCTCAAGACGACCGAGACCTTCGTGGTCGTGGTCGACAAGGAGACCGGCGAGATGGACCGGGTCGCCGCTGTTCAGGCACTCACACTCTCGGAAAGTGACGCCATCATCCAGGCCAATCTCGTGGCCTATGTTGATGACCGTGAAACCTATGACCTGACCGATGGCGAGCAACGCATCAACTCGGTCCTCGACCGCTCGGACGGAGATGCCGCGCGCACGCTGCGCGATCTCTGGTCCTCCACCAACGAAGACTACCCGATCACTGTCTACGGGCGCGACGCCAAGATCGAGGTGGTGATCAAATCGGTGAACCAGATCGAGCGCGGTGTGGCCCAGGTCCGCTTCACCCGCACGCTCCGCCGCCCCCGCGACACCCGCACCGTCACCCGGTCCTATGTCGCCACCGTCGG
>NZ_LWEX01000139.1 GCF_001634885.1 Sulfitobacter sp. HI0040
AGCGCATAGGCCCCCTGTATCGGCAGCAGTACCACCATCCGCCCCGGATCCCGTAGCCGCCCCGCCGCACGCCCCGCGCCATCCCCGGTGCCAAAGAAGATATCGGCCCGTTGCGCGCCCTTGATCGCAGACCCGGTATCCTGCGCGATCATGAGCCTGCGCATGGGGGTTTCGCCGTCCTTTTCGATCCAGACGGGCGCGCCAAGGGGGACATACTCGGGATCGACGGCAATGGTGCGCAGCTTGGTAACCGAACGGTTCATCGCGCCCAAGGGTCCGCGATCCGCCGGGACCATGCTGACTTCGCGGAAGAAAACGTAAGAGGGGTTGTGGAACAGCAGTTCCTTTCCGTCCTCGGGATTGCGCCGAACCCAGTTCTTGATGACTTCGGCGCTGACCTGATGCGCTTCGTAAATGCCCTGTCGCACCAGTTCGACCCCGATGGAGCGGTAGGGGTGCCCGTTGGCCCCGCGATACCCGACGCGAAGGCGTTTGCCATCCGGCAGCCTGATCCTGCCCGACCCCTGGATCTGCAGGAAAAACAGCTCAACCGGATCGTCGACCCAGGCGATTTCAAGCCCGCGGTCGTCCATCACGCCGCTTTCGAGGATCTCGCGCCGGGTCAGCCACGGGTTCAGGTCCAGCGCCTCGGGTGGCATGGTATAGACGGGATAGCGAAACCGTTCGGATTTATAGAGATCGCCATCAAGCTCCGGTTCGAAATAGCCGGTAAAGAGCGCATCCGCGCCGTCGTTCATCAACACGGGGCGGAACAGCAGTTCGAAAAATTGTTTCGGGTCAGGCTCGCTTTTCGCGAATTTGCAAAGGTTGCGCCAGTCGACGTCCTTCATGTCTTTGCAGGTGTTCAGAAAAACCTTGAGCGCCGCCGCGTGGTCGTCTTCGTGCCAGCCGTCGAGCTGATCGAAATCCAGCACCTCGTATTGCGCCTCTGCCGCGGCTGGCCCCGTGATCGTCATCAGGGCACCCATGGCAAAGGCCGCAACACAGGCAATCAGCCGTCTGTGGATACAAGCAGCCAATTCGGATCGTCCGAGCCCATGACGCGGGCGAATACCCAAGTGTCCTTCTGGCGTTTCACTTCCGATGTGCTGCCTTCGACGATCTCGCCTTCGGCATTGCGGACCGCCGATGTCAGTTCCGCGACAAAGCGGATCGTCATCTCGGCTTCCTTGGTGTCGTCGTCCAGTTTGGCGCTGACCAGTTCCATTTCGCGGACACCGATGAAATTCGCCTCGATCGTGAGGCCCTGATCCTCCCGCGCGGCCACACCGTCGACGAAGCTTTCGTAGATCTCTTCGGAGAGGAAGGGCTGGATTTCCGCCAGATCGCCGCGTTCATAGCCCATCACGATCATCTCGTAGGCGCTGCGCGCGCCCTGCAGAAAATCGCTCACCCCGAAGGAGGGTTCGATGCGCTTCATCTCGGCCAGTGCCTTGGCGTCTTCGCTGTTTTCCGGAACATGATCCGTGATGTCGAGGTCGGGACCGCCTTCGATCACCTCCAGCGCGGGGCCGGTCCGCTTGCTGGGCGACTGGTCCGTCACGGGGGGCTTTTCAAACCCTTCCCGTGTGCCCAGCACATTCTTCAGCCGCAGGATCAGAAAGATGGCAATGCCTGCGAGCACCAGAAGTTGTATCATGGGCGAATTCATATAGGGACCTCTTGCGGCGAACATGGAAAGACGCGGTTAGACGCCTTATGTAGGGGCTTCACCGGGCCAAGTCCACTGCGCCCGCCTCCAAAGCGCCGTACCTGACGGTTTGTCTGAAAAGGATTGTAACATATGTGGCTATTGTTCGCATTCATTGCCGTACCGCTGATCGAAATCGCGCTGTTCATTCAGGTCGGCGGATTGATCGGGCTGGGCTGGACGCTGGCCATCGTATTGATCACCGCCGTCCTCGGCACCTGGCTGGTCAGGTCGCAGGGTGCGCTGGCACTTGGCCAGCTTCGCAGTTCGTTCAACGATCTGCGCGATCCGACCGAACCGCTGGTGCATGGGGCGCTGATCCTTTTCGCGGGCGCGCTTTTGCTGACGCCGGGCTTTTTCACCGATGCCGTCGGCTTTTCGCTTCTGGTTCCGCAGATACGGCACACCATCTATGAACAAATTCGTAACCGTGTGCGCATACATACGGCAGGCGGGCCGCAACCCGGCGGGCCCGGTGGGCCGCGCGGCCCCGTGCGCCCGACCCGGGGCGGCGACGTGATAGAAGGCGACTACGTGGAGATCGACGAAACCCCGCCCACGGAGGAGCGGAA
>NZ_LWEX01000140.1 GCF_001634885.1 Sulfitobacter sp. HI0040
TCTTTCAACACCCTGTCGGCCTTCTTGCGCACCAGCGTGCTGCGCAAATCGTGCATCGCCAGCAGCAGATCGTTGGTCACCGCGTCGAGCTGTTCGTCGGTGGCCTTCGACTGCACCCATTGCGTGGTCAGGTTCAGGTAATCCACAGCGCGGTGAATGTCGTCGATGTCGCGCAGGGCCAGCAGGCGAGCGCGTTCTTCCATCCAGCCCCGGATCCGGTCCAGATCGGCGTCCGACAGGGTGCGCTCGCCGTGGGGCTTGATCTCGCCGTTGCGGATGTTGACCACGGCGATCTGGTCCATCTCGATCCGGCGGTTGCGGTTCTCGGTATCCACGCGGAAGACGGCGGCGCCGTTCTCGCGCACGCGGAAATAATATTCCGGCAGTTCCCCCGCCATCAGCCCGGTCCCCGCCGCCGGGTCACGTGAGACCCGCGCAGAAGTTCTGGATACGGGCGCAGGCTTCCTTCAGCACATCGTCCGAGGTGGCGTAGCTGACGCGGAAGTTGGGCGATACGCCAAAGGCCGCGCCGAAGACGACGGCAACGCCGGTCTCCTCCAGCAAGGCGGTGGCAAAGGCTTGATCGTCGGTGATCTCGGCACCGCCCTTTGAGGTCTTGCCGATCAACCCCGCGATGGAGGGATAGACATAGAACGCCCCCTCGGGCTTTGGGCAGGTCACGCCCTCGATCTCGTTCAGCATCGCGACCACGAGGTCCCGGCGGCGCGCGAACATCTCGTTGTTGGGGGCGATGTAATCCTGCGGCCCGCTCAGCGCCTCGACCGCCGCCCACTGGCTGATGGTGCAGGGGTTGGATGTGCTCTGGGACTGGATCTTGCGCATCGCGCCGATCAGCTTTTCCGGCCCCGCGGCATAGCCGATGCGCCAGCCGGTCATGGCATGGGCCTTGGAGACACCGTTGACCGTCAGCGTTCGGTCATAGAGCGCCGGCTCCACTTCAGCCGGGGTGCAGAAGGTGAAATCGTCGTAGGCGAGGTGTTCGTACATATCGTCCGACATGACCCAGACATGCGGATGGCGCATCAGCACATCCGTCAGCGCCTTCAGCTCGTCGCGGGTATATCCCGCGCCGGTGGGGTTGGACGGCGAGTTGAAGATGAACCACTTGGTGCGCGGCGTGATCGCGGCCTCCAGCGCCTCGGGCGACAGTTTGAAATCGGTCTCGAGCGTGGCGGGCGCGATGACGGGCTCGCCCCCGGCCAGCAGCACCATGTCGGGATAGCTGACCCAGTAGGGCGCGGGGATCACGACCTCCTCGCCGGGGTTCAGCGTGGCCATCAGCGCGTTGTAGAGCACCTGTTTGCCCCCCGTGCCGACGCTGACCTGCGCCGGGGTGTAGCTCAGCCCGTTGTCCCGGCGGAACTTGTCGCAGATGGCCTGCTTCAGCTCCGGAATGCCGTCGACGGCGGTATATTTCGTCTTGCCCGCCCGGATCGCGGCGATGCCCGCTTCCTTGATGTTGTCGGGCGTGTCGAAGTCCGGCTCCCCCGCGCCGAGGCCGATGACATCGCGCCCCGCCGCCTTGAGTTCGGCGGCCTTCGTCGTCACCGCGATCGTGGGGGACGGTTTGACGCGGTCAAGTGTCGCGGAGAGCAGTTCCATTTCGGCCTCTGGTTCGGTAAAGATGCGAGCCTACTCATAGGGGGGGCGCATGGCCCGATCAAGCGCCAACCCCACAGAAGGAGAAGTGCGATGAACGACGAGATTGACTGGTACGGCCCCGACGCCGCGACATTCGGCGACAGGGTTTCCGCCGCGAGAGAGCAGGCGGGCCTGAGCCAGGCGGAACTCGCCCGTCGCCTCGGCGTGCGCCAGAGCACGCTGCGCGGATGGGAAGACGACCATTCCGAACCGCGCGCGAACCGCCTGTCCATGCTGGCCGGTCTGCTCAATGTCTCGATGATGTGGCTGATCAACGGCGAGGGCGAAGGCATCGGCGCCCCCGAAGACCGTCAGAGCATGCCCGAGGACATCAACGACATCCTGACCGAGATGCGCAGCCTGCGCAGCGACTTGCTGAAGCGGGCCGAAAACCTCGGCCGTCTGGAAAAGCGCCTGCGCCGCGCCCTGAGCGATCAGGTCCATGGCTGAAACGCGGCCCGACCGCGTCAAGCGGCTGCGCATGCGCTCCATGCGGCGCGGCATAAAAGAGATGGACCTGATCCTGTCGGCCTATGCGGAGGCGCGGCTGGCCGGGATGGACGACGCGGGCCTCGATGGCTACGACGCGCTGCTGGAAGAAAACGACCACGATCTCTACCAGTGGGTCAGCGGGCAGGCGGCGCCGCCCGCCCGCCACGCCGCGCTGATCGGCGACATCCGCGCAGGGCTGCCCGGCGGTTGACGCATACGCCGTCGCGCCCCCTCGTGCGACGGTTAAGCCCCGGGCCGCGATGCCCGGCGCGTTTAACGAAATATTCCGATTTGACGCGCAGGTTGGCTCCAGCCAGTCAACGTCGGAGAACGGAATGAGTATACAGGACCATATCGCGCCGCCCGGCCAGCCAGGGGATTTCATGGTCGGCTATCTGGAAGCGCTTTCGCTGGTGGAACGCCTGCACCGGCTGCTGCTGGATGTCATCAAGGATGAATTCGAGCGTGTCGGCGTGTTGGAGATCAACGCCGTTCAGGCGCTGCTGCTGTTCAATATCGGCGACAACGAGGTGACGGCGGGCGAACTCAAGAGCCGCGGCTATTATCAGGGCAGCAACGTCAGCTACAACCTCAAGAAGCTGGTGGAAATGGGCTATATGCATCACGAACGCTGCGCGATCGACCGCCGCTCCGTGCGGGTGCGGCTGACGGTGCGCGGGCGCGCGATCCGCGATCTCGTCTCCAACCTCTTTGCCCGCCACGCGGAAGGGCTGGAAAGCAACGGCATGTTCGGGCGCGACGGGATCACGGATATCGCCCATGCGCTCAAACGGATGGAACGCTACTGGTCCGACCAGATCCGCTACATCTACTGAGGCGCGGCATCCAGCCGGGACAGGACGATCCCGTCAAGCTCGCGCAGCAGCTTTTCGGCAAGGGCGCGGGCGTAATCCTCGAACCCCAGCGCGGTATGCACGAAGGCCCCAGGGCCAAGGATGACTTCGGCGCGGAAATAGGATGAAAGCTCCGCGATTTCCGCCTGCCTGATGTCACCCGTGGCCGGGTTGTCCACCCCGATGGCGAGCGCGTTGATGGTCACATTCCCCGCCGCGACCAACGCGTCCTTCACGTCACGCGGGCGGGGGCCGAAGTTGGATTTGCCGTCACCCGACAGATCGAGCGTGCGGCGCCAGCAATCATTCTGCGTGGCCAGCAGGGCCGCCCCCCGCGTCATCGCCACCCCCAACGCGGTGCCGGGGCTGGCCTCGCGCCGCCGTGTCGCCCGCAGGGTCTCGATGGCGGCATCCAGCGCGGGGGCGGTATCGATCGCCGTCCAGGGCAGAATGATGGCCTGATCCTCCGACCCGCTCCATTCATAGACCAGCAGCCGCACCGGGGTCTCCGGCATCGACAGCAGCGCCTGCCGCACCCGGGGGTCGGACAGCGCATCCGCCACCCCGTGGATCTGCAGCCGGTATTCCCGCGCATCGACCGACCCCGACACATCGAGCCCCAGCGCCAGCGCCTGACGGCAGGCGGATGCGGCAGCCCCCGGTGCCAGACCGGCCCAGAGCGCGAGCATCGCGCAGGCCGCAGGCCCCGCCCGGCCTGTCATCCGGCGGAGCCGCCCGCGCGGGGCAGGGGCAGCGCACCGATGGCGGGCGGCGTCACTTCGCGCACCAGCTTGGCGTGCATGGCGCGTTCATAATCGTCAAACCCGTCGGCAATCTGCAAAAAGGCCCCCGGCCCGTGCAGCACTTCGGCGCGGTAAAAGGCAATCAGCCCCACTTCGCCTTCGTAGTCGGCGGCATTGACCACCAGACCGTTCACCGTGACATCCCCAAAAGCGAACTCCCGGTAGGCCGCCGCCGGGCCGAAGCCTTCGTTGTTCTGCCCGTCGCCCGCCATGTCCAGCGTCTTGCGCAGGCAGCGCGGCGCCTGTTCCAGCAGTTTCGCGCCATAGCCCAGCGCGTATCCCATGGCGGTGGGAAAATCGTTGTGGCTGCGTTTGCTGGCAGCGACCGTTTCGGCGGCGGAAACCAGTGCGGCGGGGCTGTCGATCATCGTCCAGTCCAGCACCACCGCCTGATTGTAGCGCCCCGACCATTCATAGACCGACAGCGCGACCGGCTGGTCGGCGGCGAAAAAGGCATCCACCACCTCGGGCGCCGTCAGGGCGGCGACTATACCGCCGCGTTGCAGCGCGTCCTCCTGCGCGTCGACCGAGCTTGACACATCCAGCGCCAGAAGCAGCGCCAGACGGCATTCGGCCGCCGCCAGCGGCGAGGCCGCCGCCAGCAGCGCCGCCCCCGCAAGGGCCGGGGCGACGAGACGCCTTACCAAGAGCCGGTGTTCTCCATGCTGGCCCATGGCTCTTTCGGCTCCTGCGCATCGCCTTCCTGCAGCAGTTCGACAGAGATATTGTCGGGCGAGCGGACAAAGGCCATGCGCCCGTCCCGCGGGGGGCGGTTGATGGTGACGCCGTTGTCCTGCAGCATCGCGCACATGGCGTAGATGTCGTCGACGGTATAGGCCAGATGGCCGAAATGCCGGCTGTCGTCGGGCAGGGCATCGTCCCCGTCCCAGTTGTAGGTCAGTTCGACATCCGCGTGGCCGTCGTCCTGCCCGGGGGGGCACATGAAGACCAGGGTGAAGCGCCCCTGCTCGTTCTCGATCCGGCGGCGTTCCTTCAGGCCCAGCAATTCGTAGAAGGCCTTGGATTTCTCCAGATCCTTCACCCGGACCATGGTGTGCAGATATTTGATGGGCATGCCGTTCCTTTCGATTTTCCTTTGGCCGAACCTAGCACGTGGCCCGTATGATACCAGCGCATCGCGCGAAATTGACGGCCCCCGCGCCCCCCCCTCAAAAGGCGGAGCGGATGCCCAGCCCCACGCCGAACCGGCGCGTGTCGTAAAGGCCGATGTTGCTGTCCGTGCGCGATGCGCTCACCGTCAGGGCGGGGTTGAAACCGTAGTAGTCGATGCCCCGGAAGGTGGCCGTCGCATCGGCGAAGACCCGTCTGTCCTGCCGACCCGTGGGGCTGTGGGGCGACACGTCGTAATCGCGCAGCGCCACCCCCAGCCCCAGTGTCACCTCCGCCCCCATCATGGTCTCGCCAAGGTCGACCCCGCCGCGCGCCTCGACCTCGCGGTATTCGGCCTGCCCGCTGTCCGAAATGGTCTGCCGTGCCGACAGCCCGCCAAAGACGGTGCGCCCGCTCTCCAACCGCTCGCTCAGCCGCAGGGCGGCGGCCAGCGTATCGACATCCACGGTCGCTTGCCCCATCTGCTTCTCCGCATCCACCGCAAAGGAAAGCTGCCGCCGCGGGGTGATCTTCATGCTCTGCGCGGCCCCCAGCCGCAGGAAGGACGCATAGCGCGCGCCCGCGTACCAGCTTTGCCCCAGTTCG
>NZ_LWEX01000141.1 GCF_001634885.1 Sulfitobacter sp. HI0040
GCTGGACGGCGAAGGCCCCGACAACGGGGCGTGGCGTGCCGTGGTGGCGATTACCCGGGGCGGCCTGGCTCACGTTGATGAGGGGGCGGTTGGGCGGAAAGGTCACGCCATCCAGCCAGCGCCGCGCCTCCATCACCGGGGGGGCGAAGGTCGCAAGGGTACGCGGGGTCGTCATCGGTCGCTCTCCAGTCGATAGGGCGGGAGCCTCCGGCGGGAGTATTTGGGAAAGGGTGAAGCACAGGTTTGTTTCACGCCTATGCTTGGCCTCCCAGTTGCCGGGGCGGGGCGGTCAGTCCTTGCCGCGGTAAGGCTCGACATATTGCAGGGCCATGTCCCATGGAAAGAAGATCCATGTGTCCTGGCTGACCTCGGTGATGAAGGTATCGACCTGCGGGCGGCCCTTGGGTTTGGCATAGACAGTGGCGAAATGCGCCTTGGGGTACATCGCGCGCACCACTTCCAGCGTTTTGCCGGAATCCACCAGATCGTCGATGATAAGGATGCCTGTTCCGTCGCCCATCAGGTCGGCGTCGGGGGATTTCAGCACCTTCGCCTCGGATTGTTCTTGATGATCGTAGGATTTGATCGAGATCGTGTCGACGGTGCGGATGTCCAGCTCCCGCGCGGCGATCATCGCGGGCGCCATGCCGCCCCGGGTAATCGCCACCACGGCACGCCACGCCCCGTTGTCGGGGCCTTCGCCGTCCAGCCGCCACGCGAGGGCGCGGCTGTCCCGGTGGATCTGGTCCCATGAAATATGGAACCCCTTTTCATGCGGCAGGCGGTGGTCGGGCATCTTATTTCTCCAGCAGCAGTCGCAGACCGAGGCCCGCCAGCAGGGTGGCGGCGATCCGGTCGAGGACGGGTTTGAGGCTCAGGTAGCGGCGGCGCGCGACGGGCGCCCCCAGCACCATGGCGAGCAGGGTGTAGAACAGCACTTCGAGAACGAGGTGGTTGAGTGCGACGAAGGCGATCTCGGCCCCCGACAGCGCCTGGGGGAAGACGACGACGATCACCGCCGCCGCGAAAAGCATGGATTTCGGATTGCCGAGGTTCACGATGAGCCCGGCCATCAGGGTGTGCCGCGTGGCCCCCGCCGCCTGTCCAAGGGGCGCGCGCGCATGACGCCACGTGGCATAGGCGATCCAGAGAAGATAAAGTGCGCCGCCGATTTTCAGCGCGCCGTAAGCCCAAGGAAAGAGGGTAAATATACCTTCCAGCCCGAGCAGGGCCGCCAGCGTCCAGAATGCCGCCGCAAGCCCGAGGCCAAGGCCCGTCAGCATCCCGGCGCGGCGTCCGGCCATCACGGTGGTGCGCATGCAGAAAAGCAGTGCAGCACCGGGGCTGGCCAGTGCTGCCAACAGCACGAGGTTGAAGGCGATCAGGCTGTCTGCGGTCATTCCTTGACCATGTCGGGGGCGTCGACGGCTTTCATCCCCACGATGTGATAGCCCGAATCCACATGCAGGTTTTCCCCCGTGGTGCCGCTGCCGAGGTCGGACAGCAGATAGAGCGCGGCCTTGCCGACATCGTCGATGGTCACGTTGCGGCGCAGGGGGGAATTGTATTCGTTCCACTTCATGATGTAGCGGAAATCGCCGATGCCGGAGGCGGCCAGCGTCTTGATCGGACCGGCGGAAATGGCGTTCACGCGGATGCCGTCCTTGCCCAGATCCTCGGCGAGGTATTTCACGCTCGCCTCCAGCGCGGCCTTGGCGACGCCCATCACGTTGTAATGCGGCATTACCTGTTCGGCGCCGTAGTAGGTGAGCGTGACGGCGCTGCCGCCCGCGTTCATCATCTTCTCGGCGCGCTGCATGACGGCGGTGAAGGAATAGACCGAAATATCCATCGTGCGGGTGAAATTGCCCCGGGTGGTATCAACATAGCGGCCGCGCAGTTCGTTCTTGTCGGAAAACCCGATGGCGTGAACCACGAAGTCCAGATTGTCCCACTTCTGGCCCAAGGTCTCGAACAGCGTATCGACAGAACTTTCGTCACCCACATCGCAGGGCAGGACAATGTCACTGCCCAGTTGGGCGGCGAGCGGGTCGACCCGTTTCTTCAACGCTTCGCCCTGGTAGGAAAAGGCCAGTTCCGCGCCCGCGTCCGCCAGCGTCCGGGCGATCCCCCAGGCGATGGATTTGTCGTTGGCCAACCCCATGATGAGCCCGCGTTTACCCTGCATCAAGTCATTGCCCATTGGCTCATCCCAGTCACTTCGTGTTATAAGATTTGACGTTTAGGTCATTGCTCGCAGTGCTTCAAGACTGCGTGGATTCGGGCAGGCCGGACACAACTCTCCTTAGCATTGCGCAATGAGTTTGCGGGTCTCGCTTTTGTTGTAGTGCTATGTCATATGTTATAGGTCACCTTCGGAACCCGCATCAGACGGGACCGATCGCTGGGAATCGAGAAGATGGAAGAGCGCAACGGCATATTCGCGGGCGATGATCCGTTCGGCATCGCGCGCCGCTGGCTGCAGGAGGCCGAGGCGGCGGAGCCGAACGATCCCAATGCCATCGCATTGTCCACCGTGGATGCGCAGGGGATGCCCAATGCGCGTATGGTGCTGCTGAAGGATATCGAGGACGCAGCTTTCGTTTTCTACACCAATTACGAAAGCGCCAAGGCCGAAGAATTGGACGCCGCCGGGCGCGCCGCCTTCGTGATGCACTGGAAATCCCTGCGCCGCCAGATTCGCGCCCGGGGGACGATCACGCGGGAGGATGGCCCGCAGGCCGACGCCTATTATCGTTCGCGCTCTCTCAAGAGCAGGCTGGGGGCCTGGGCATCGCGTCAGTCGCGCCCGCTGGACAGCCGGGCCACGCTGATGGCCGAAGTCGCCAAGATGACGGCGCGGCACGGGACCGATCCCGCGCGCCCGCCGTTCTGGGGGGGCTACAGGCTCACCCCGGTTGAAATAGAATTCTGGGCCGACGGCGCCTTTCGCCTGCATGACAGGTTTCAATGGCGCCGCGCCGGGCCGGATGGGGAATGGACCGTACAAAGATTGAACCCCTGAAGGTGCGGCTCATGGCAACCTTGGAGGAACAGATAGGAAGGGCTTCTGTGTCAGAGGACATGAACAATGAAGATGCGCTGGATGGCGTGGTTAAATGGTTCGACCCTTCCAAGGGGTTCGGCTTTGTCGTTTCGGACACGGGCGGTCCGGATATTCTGCTGCATGTGAACGTGTTGCGGAACTTCGGGCAAAGCTCGGTGGCGGACGGCGCGCGCCTGCGTTTCCGCGCCCAGCGAACCGAACGTGGCGTTCAGGCGACCGAGGTGCTTGCCGTGCAGCCGCCCGAGGGCGCGCAGGCCAGCGCGCTGGCCGATATCGTGGAACTGGACGGCGCCGTCGTGGCCGCCGCACCGTTGGAGCCTGCGCGGGTCAAATGGTTCGACAAGGCCAAGGGATTCGGATTTGCAAATGTCTTCGGTCGGCGCGAAGATATATTCCTGCACATAGAGGTGCTGCGCCAGTCCGGCCTCTCCGACCTGCAACCGGGGGAGGCCTTGGCGATCCGGGTAATCAACGGTCAGCGCGGCCAGATGGCTGCCGAGGTTCAGGCATGGGAAAAGGTACTGACACAACCCCTTCACGAGTGACCCGGATGGCGCGCGGCCCGCTGTTGGCCATGGCGTTGGCAGGCTGCGTGGCCCAGACGGCGACGGCGGCGGTCTGCCGCGAGGATTCCGTCATGCTGCGGGGCGATTGGGGGCAGGCCCGGTTCAGCGTGGAAATTGCCGACGATCCCGAAGAACGCTCTCTCGGGCTCATGCACCGGGAAAGCCTGCCGCTGGCCTCGGGCATGCTCTTTATCTACGACGAGCCGCAAACGTTGAGCTTCTGGATGCGCAACACGCTGATCCCGCTCGATCTGCTGTTCATCGATGCCTCGGGCGTTGTGCGCAGCATTCATCACAATGCGATTCCGCTGGATGAAACCGATATTCCCGGGGGCGACAACCGGCTTGCGGTGCTGGAAATCAACGGTGGGCTGGCCGCGCGGATGGGCATCGACGTGGGTACGGAACTGCGCCACCCGGCATTTGCCGCGACCGATCCCGCTTGGCCCTGTTAGGGCTTTTCAAAGCCAGACGGGGCGTCTATTGAACCCCAAGTCGGAGCGTGGCGCAGCCTGGTAGCGCACCTGTTTTGGGTACAGGGGGTCGGAGGTTCGAATCCTCTCGCTCCGACCATCTTTCCATTTCATATCACTCGTAGGGCCGGCCTGACGGCGCGGACACTACATCTGGTGGTCTGTCGCGACCTTCTGTCCACATACGGGGATGATTTGCGATTCGGGGCCAAACTTCGCTTGATAGTTGCATAAACGTGACGACTCGAGCGCCGGGGCGGGCGATTGCCGATCGCGGGGAATTTTTCGCCCGTGTGAATGCGCGGGCGGGGCGGGCCTGTGTACAACTTCGCAGCTTACCTCTGTTGTGCGCTCTAAGCCTGTTCATTGCTTGGCATATTCCGCCCCTCGGCCGGGCGCGCGGCCTCTGGACAACTTTGGGGAACCGCGGTGGTTGAATCGGGGATGATCCGAACCCTTCGAACGCAGAGATCCGGTCAACCGAAAGATTAGTCAAATTCTCAAAAAAACGCGTTGACCCGACCGGTGTGTATACGCCAGTTTGTGGGCATCGGCGGCGCGCCCACAATATCTAGTGAAAATCTGGAAGGTGCGCCGGGGTAAGGGGACAGGCTCACGGATCGTTCCGTACACGCATTCTGCGCACCGCTGGCGATGGCAGCGGCCCGAACCTCATGCCCGATCGCTATGACCCGGACCGCGGTGACCTGCGGGCCCTGAAGATAACGCTGGATGATGAGGCAGCTGACAGATGAAGATTGAACGGAAATTCACCAAGGCCGGGCAGGATGCCTACAGCGATCTGGATTTCGTGACCACGGTGTCCGAAATCCGAAACCCGGACGGTTCCGTCGTCTTCAAGCTCGATAACGTTGAAGTCCCCGCGAGCTGGAGCCAGGTCGCATCCGACGTCATCGCGCAGAAATACTTCCGCAAGGCGGGCGTGCCTTCGGCCACGCGCCCGGTGAAGGAAAAGGACGTGCCCGAGTTCCTCTGGCGGTCGGTTCCCGCCGAAGGTGCGACGATGGAGGGCGAAACCTCTTCCAAGCAGGTCTTCGACCGGCTGGCCGGGGCTTGGGCCTACTGGGGCTGGAAGGGCGGATATTTCACCACCGAAGAAGACGCCCGCGCCTATTTCGACGAAATGCGCCATATGCTGGCCAGTCAGCGCGCGGCGCCCAACAGCCCGCAGTGGTTCAACACCGGGCTGCACTGGGCTTATGGCATCGATGGCCCGGCGCAGGGGCATTACTATGTGGATCATAAGAGCGGCAAGCTGACCCGCTCCAAATCCTCCTACGAACATCCCCAGCCCCATGCCTGCTTCATCCAGTCGGTCGCCGACGATCTGGTGGGTGACGGCGGCATCATGGACCTCTGGGTCCGCGAGGCGCGGCTGTTCAAATATGGCTCGGGCACGGGCACTAATTTTTCATCGCTCCGCGGAGAGGGCGAGAAGCTGTCGGGCGGCGGCAAGTCGTCGGGCTTGATGGGGTTCCTCAAGATCGGGGACCGCGCAGCAGGCGCGATCAAGTCCGGCGGCACCACCCGTCGCGCGGCGAAGATGGTGATCGTAGATGCCGACCACCCCGATATCGAGGACTTCATCAACTGGAAGGTGCTGGAGGAGCAGAAGGTCGCGAGCATCGTCGCGGGCTCCAAGATGCACGAAGAAAAGCTGAACAAGCTTTTCGCCGCCATCCGGGCGTGGGACGGCGCGGAGGCGGATGCCTATGACCCGGCCAAGAACGAGGGGCTGAAGGCCGCGATCCGCGAAGCGAAAAAGGTCGCCATCCCCGAGACTTACGTGAAGCGCGTGCTGGATTACGCCCGTCAGGGACACACCAGCATCGAATTCCCCACCTATGACACGGACTGGGATTCCGAAGCCTACAACTCCGTCTCGGGCCAGAACTCCAACAACTCCATCCGGGTGACGAACGCCTTTCTGACGGCGGTGGAAAAGGATGCGGACTGGGAGTTGATCAACCGCGTCGACGGCACGGTGACGAAAACGGTGCGGGCCCGCGATCTTTGGGCGCAGGTGGGCCATGCCGCCTGGGCCTGTGCCGACCCCGGCATCCAGTACCACGACACCGTGAACGACTGGCACACCTGCCCCGAAGACGGTGCGATCCGCGGGTCGAACCCCTGCTCGGAATACATGTTCCTCGACGATACGGCCTGTAACCTCGCATCGATGAACCTGCTGACTTTCCTCCAAGACGGTGAGTTTCAGGTCGAAGACTACATGCACGCCAGCCGTCTGTGGACGGTGACGCTGGAAATCAGCGTGATGATGGCGCAGTTCCCCAGCAAGGAAATCGCGCAGCGGTCCTATGACTTCCGCACGCTGGGCCTCGGCTATGCCAATATCGGCGGTCTGCTGATGAACATGGGGCTGAGCTATGACAGCGACGAGGGCCGCGCGCTCTGCGGTGCGCTGACGGCGATCATGACCGGTGTGGCCTATGCAACCTCCGCAGAGATGGCCGGAGAGCTTGGCGCCTTCCCCGGATACGAAAAGAACGCACAGCACATGCTGCGCGTCATCCGCAACCACCGCAACGCCGCCCATGGCAACGACACGGGCTACGAACGTCTCGCGGTGAAGCCCGTGCCGCTCGATCACGCAAGCTGCCCGCAGCCCGCACTGGTCGATGTGGCGATGTCCTGCTGGGACGAGGCGCTGAAGCTGGGCGAGCAGCACGGCTACCGCAATGCGCAGACCTCCGTCATCGCGCCCACCGGCACCATCGGTCTGGTGATGGATTGTGACACCACGGGGATCGAGCCTGATTTCGCACTGGTGAAGTTCAAGAAGCTGGCCGGCGGCGGCTACTTCAAGATCATCAACCAGTCGGTGCCCGCGGCGCTGGAAAAGCTGGGCTACGGCTCCGCGCAGATCGAGGAAATCGTGAGCTACGCGGTGGGCCATGGCTCCATCGGGAATGCGCCGGGTATCAATCACACCACGCTGATGGGTCACGGTTTCGGCCCCAACGAACTGGCCAAGGTGGACGCGGCGCTGGCGCAGGCCTTCGACATCCGCTTTGTCTTCAACCAGTGGACGCTGGGAGAGGAGTTCTGCACGCAGGTTCTGGGCATTCCCGCCGAGAAGCTGAATGATCCGACCTTTGACCTGCTGCGGTCGCTGGGCTTCTCGAAAAAGGACATCGACGCGGCCAATGACCACGTCTGCGGTACGATGACACTGGAAGGCGCGCCGTTCCTCAAGCAGGAGCATTACGGTATCTTCGATTGCGCCAATCCCTGCGGGAAGAAGGGCAAGCGTTACCTCAGCGTCAATAGCCACATCTACATGATGGCCGCCGCGCAAAGCTTCATCTCGGGCGCGATCTCCAAAACGATCAACATGCCCAACGATGCGTCGATCTCCGATTGCCAGAACGCTTATGAGCTCAGCTGGTCGCTGGGGATCAAGGCCAATGCGCTCTACCGCGACGGATCGAAGCTGAGCCAGCCGCTCGCCGCCGCGCTGGTCGAGGACGACGACGAGGCCGCCGAAACGCTGGAAAGCGGCTCGATGCAGGACAAGGCCGCCGTGCTGGCCGAAAAGATCGTGGAAAAGGTGATCGTCAAGGAGATCATCAAATCCCACCGCGAAAAGATGCCCCAGCGGCGCAAGGGGTATACCCAGAAAGCCAACGTCGGCGGGCACAAGGTCTATCTGCGCACCGGCGAATACGAAGACGGCAAACTGGGCGAGATCTTCATCGACATGCACAAGGAAGGTGCCGGTTTCCGGGCGATGATGAACAACTTCGCCATCGCGGTTTCCGTGGGCCTGCAATACGGCGTGCCGCTTGAAGAGTTCGTCGATGCCTTCACCTTCACCAAGTTCGAACCCGCGGGCATGGTGCAGGGCAACGACAGCATCAAGAACGCGACCTCGATCCTTGACTATATCTTCCGCGAACTGGCGGTCAGCTACCTAGACCGGACGGATCTGGCCCATGTGAAACCCGAAGGCGCCACCT
>NZ_LWEX01000142.1 GCF_001634885.1 Sulfitobacter sp. HI0040
ATACCTCCCCCTTGCCCCATACGGTGCTGGGCCTTCCGCCCGGTGCCTCGAAAGACGAGGCGCGGCGCGCCTATCGCAAGCTGGTACGCGACAACCACCCCGATGTGCTCATTGCGCGCGGCCTGCCGGAAGAGGCGATCATGCTGGCCCAGAAGCGCCTGATCGACATTAACCGCGCATGGGAAACCTTCGAACGCAGGGCAGGCTGACGGCTTTCGCGCCGCAGGCAGGGTTCCGCCGGAGGGATGCGGCGCGCGCGAATGAAAATTCGTCAGATGCCCGGGCCGTGCTATCTTGGGCATTATGAAACGTCTTCTGCCCATCACCGCCTTCGTTCTCGCCCTGCCGCTCGGCTCACTCCTCGCGCAGGAGGAGGAGAACGCACCCGGCGAACGCGGCCTGTCGCTGATGGAGCGGGGCGCCCAGCTTTTCATGGAAGGCATCATGAACGAAGCGGAACCGGCGCTCGAAGGGCTGTCCGATCTCGCCGACAGGATGCGCCCAGCCATGCGCGAATTCGCCCGCACCATGGGGCCGAAGCTGCGCGAACTGGTGGATGAGGTGGACGACTGGAATGCCTATCAGGCGCCTGAAATCCTGCCCAACGGCGATATCATCATCCGCCGCAAGCCGGACCATCCGATGATGCCCCCGGATGAACCGACGGAACCCGCCCCGCAGATCGAACTCTGACCCCGCCGTGGGTCAGGACGGGCTGCGCGCCTTCAGAACCTTGACCTGAACTTCGGCCTCAAGGGACGCGGCCAGTGACCGCAGCCGCGATTCCGCGACCTCGCCAAACAGCGGCACGGTTTCGGGCGTCAGCCGGAATTCGAGGATGCGTTTTTTCGGATACCACTTCAGGCTGCTCGTCTCGGCATCCTGATTCATCCACAGCATCGCGCCGAAACGCATCGCTTTGCCGAGGATTTCCGCCTCTGTCTGGGTCTTGGCATCCACCATGTCGTGCAGATCCGCGAAACGGGTGTTTTCGCGTTTGTTCGAATAGCGATGCAGCAGCGCCAGCCCAAGATAGATGCGTTCGGAATGTTTGAGCCCGCCGAGGTTTGCGCGTGTGGCGTTGTCGAAACAGGTTTCCGCGCGGTAGTCGGGATGGGCGCGCCAGCTGACGTCGTGCAGCAGGCAGGCGGCCTTCACAAGACGCTTCCGGGGGGCAGGGCTGCCCTTGTAGAGCGGCAGGATGAAATTGTAGAGCACCTTGCCGAAGCCTGGCATGCGGGCATCCTTCGCCTCGGCAAAGCGGCAGGCTTCGATCAGCGGATCACGGTCGCGCAGCCGCTGCGGCATCTGCTCATACAACATCCCCTCGCGGATGCCGTAGCTCGAAATGGCGATGTCCTTCGGCTTGAAATTCTTGACCAGCCGGCTCAGCACCTCGGCGGCATAGGGCACCAGCGCCATCCGGGTGGAGGAGACACCGCAGGCGCCACGCAACTCGTCGAGGTCGGATTTCTGGATGAAGGCCACAGTTTCCGCGACCGATTTCTTCGTCATCCGGTATTCGTGCAGGACGTGCAGCGGATAGCCCCTGCGGTACATGTCGATCCGGGCAATGGCCCGCCACGAGCCACCCACGAGGAAAAGCCGGTCGCGTTGCGCGCCCATCTTTTCCTGAAGGCCGGTGATGACCTCCTTGATATGGGCCTGCCGCGCCTTGGCGCCGCCCTTCATGTCGCGCAGTTTCAGCGGCCCCAACGCAGAACTGACACGTCGGCCCACCCGCCCGCCGGAAATCTCCGCCAGTTCCATCGAGGAGCCGCCGATGTCGCAGACCAGACCGTAGGCGCCGGGCCAGCCCAGCAACACGCCCTGCGCCGACAGCCGCGCCTCTTCCTCGCCGTCGATGACCCATATGCGCAGGCCGGTTTCCCGGCGCACCTCCTCACAGAAATCGCGCCCGTCGCTGGCATCCCTCACGGCGGCGGTGGCCACGACCGACAGATCAGCCAGCCCCATGCTTTCCGCCAGCTTCTTGAACCGGCGCATGGCCGACAGCGCCCGCACCCGACCGTCGGGCGACAGATGCCCGGTTTCGGACATCCCCGCACCCAGGGCGCACATGATCTTTTCGTTGTAGAAATAGGCCGGGGAGCGCGCCGCCCCGTCGAACACCACGAGCCGGACGGAGTTGGAGCCCACGTCGACAACCCCCACCCGCGACAGCGCCCGTGCGCTCGGGTCTTCGAACAGGGGTTTTCCGAACAGGCCCAGATCGGCCACACCGGTTTCGGGAACCTGGCGGGGCAGGGTTTCGGTCTGGTCTGCCATGCATACTCCCGCGGGCCATCCGGTTGCGGGGGCAAAGTGGCCCAGCCGGCACCTCAGGTCAATCGCTTTGAAAGGTGCTAATCCTCGGTATGGGTGAGCTTCGGCACATCCGACGCCCCCGCCGACCCTCGCCCGGACAGGGAGGGATTTTCCATGAAGAACCGGTGACAGTTGAAGGCGAACTGCCCGTCGGGCAGGGG
>NZ_LWEX01000143.1 GCF_001634885.1 Sulfitobacter sp. HI0040
GGCCCGTGTCCGCACCGAGGCCGGAAGGGATATCCACCGCGACGACCTTACCGGGACGGCGGCGCAGCTCCGCCACTACCTGTTCCGCCACTCCCTCCAAAGGGCGCGACAGGCCGAGGCCGAAGAGCGCATCGATATAGACATCCGCTTCTGGCAGGTCTTCCAGCGCATCGGCCCGCAGGCCCCCCACGAGGCCGCGTTGTGCCCATGCATCGCGTGCTCTCGCCGCATCTTCCGGCAATTGCCCCTCGGGGTCTTCGGCGAAGGTGGAGACCGACCAGCCCGCCTCGCTCAGCAGTCTGGCGATGACATAGCCGTCCCCGCCGTTGTTGCCCGGCCCGCAAAGCACCACGGCCCGACTGCCCGGTTCGTACCGGCGCAAAAGCGCCTTGGCCGCCCCCTCGCCCGCGCGGGTCATAAGTTGCCAGCCCGAGACGCTCCCGCCGGTGATCGCCGTCTGCTCAAGGGCTTGCATTCCGGCGGCGGTGAGGCAGGGAGTTCCGGGGGAAAGTTTCATTTCTGCCTCAAATTTAGGCGCAGGTTACAAAAAATAGGCAATGCCCGGCCGCTTTCCACCCGGTCTGCCGCATTTCCGCCCGATCCGGTGGACGGCTCGCCGACAAAATGAAATGACGCGGAAAGCACGCGCGCAACAGCAGGATGACATCATGAAGAAGATCGAAGCCATTATCAAACCCTTCAAACTGGACGAGGTCAAAGAGGCCTTGCAGGAGGTCGGCGTTCAGGGGCTTTCGGTGATCGAGGTCAAGGGCTTCGGCCGTCAGAAGGGCCACACCGAACTTTACCGCGGCGCGGAATATGTCGTCGATTTTCTGCCCAAGGTGAAGATCGAGGTCGTACTGGATGACGATCAGGTCGACGGCGCCATCGAGGCCATCGTGGATGCCGCACGCACCGAAAAGATCGGCGACGGCAAGATCTTCGTCTCCCCCGTCGAACAGACAATCCGCATCCGTACCGGCGAAACCGGTTCCGACGCGCTTTAATCGCATACGCTTTCACGAAAAGGACTCTACCATGAGCAACAAGGACTTCCTCAAGCAGATCAAGGACGAGGAGATCGACTACGTCGACATCCGCTTCACAGACACGCGCGGCAAGCTGCAGCACGTGACCGTGGTCAGCGACCTGGTGGACGAAGATTTCCTCGAAGAAGGCTTCATGTTCGACGGCTCGTCGATCGCGGGCTGGAAGAGCATCGAAGCCTCCGACATGAAGCTGATGCCCGACGTCGACAGCGCCTATATCGATCCGTTCTATGCGGAAAAGACGATCTGCGTGCATTGCTCCATCGTGGAACCCGACACCGGCGAAAGCTATGAGCGCGACCCGCGCGGCACCGCCGAAAAGGCCGAAGCCTATCTGAAATCCTCCGGCATCGGCGACACCGCCTATTTCGGCCCCGAAGCCGAGTTCTTCCTGTTCGACAACGTCAAGTTCTCCAACACGATCAACAAGGTATCCTACGAAGTTGACGCGTCCGACGGTTCTTGGAACACCGATGCCGATTACGAAATGGGCAACATGGGCCACCGTCCGGGTCTCAAGGGCGGCTATTTCCCCGTCAACCCCACCGATGAGGCACAGGACCTGCGCGCCGAGATGCTGTCGACCATGAAGCGGCTCGGCATGAAGGTGGACAAGCACCACCACGAGGTTGCCTCCTGCCAGCATGAACTCGGTCTCATCTTCGGCACGCTGACCGAGCAAGCCGACGAGATGCAGAAGTACAAGTACGTGATCCACAACGTGGCCCACGCCTACGGCAAATCGGCGACCTTCATGCCCAAGCCGATTTCCGGCGACAACGGTTCCGGCATGCATGTGAACATGTCGATCTGGAAAGATGGCAAGCCGCTCTTCGCGGGCGACAAATACGCCGATCTGAGCCAGGAAGCGCTTTGGTTCATCGGGGGTATCCTGACCCATGCCAAGGCTCTGAACGCCTTCACCAACCCGACCACCAACAGCTACAAGCGCCTGATCCCGGGCTTCGAAGCACCGGTTCTGCGTGCCTATTCCGCGCGCAACCGCTCGGGCTGCGTGCGTATTCCGTGGACGGAAAGCCCCAAGGCAAAGCGCGTGGAGGCCCGCTTCCCCGATCCGGCGGCAAACCCCTACCTGTGCTTCGCCGCACTGCTGATGGCCGGTCTTGACGGTATCAAGAACAAGATCGATCCGGGCGAGGCGATGGACAAGAACCTCTATGATCTGCCCGCCGAGGAACTGGCCGACATCCCGACCGTCTGCGGCTCGCTCCGCGAGGCGATGGACGAGTTGCGCAAGGACATGGACTTCCTGCTGGCCGGTGATGTCTTCACCCGCGACCAGGTCGAAGGCTACATCAACCTGAAGATGGAAGAAGTGCACAAGTACGAGCACACACCCCATCCGGTAGAATTCGGCATGTACTACAGCGTCTGATTGTACCAATGTGACCGCAATGAGGAGAGCGCCCCCCGGGGCGCTCTTTTTTTCATGTCTGATCCCCGAAGCGGACATGGGATCGCCCAGATTCGACTTCACAAAAATGAGAATACCCGAAGATCAGGACTTTCCGACATGAACCAGACCCCCACCCCGTTCGAGGCCCGCATCGCCCGGATAGAGGCCCGGCGCGCGCTGTTCGCTTCCGGCGGAGGCTCGCCGACGATCCCGCCCCGGCGCCCGCCTTCCCTACCCGAGCGGCGTCGCGGCACCGAAACACGGCCCGGCGCGACCGGATTGATCCGCATGGTCTGGTCCCTGCTGCGGGGCCGATAAGACACCCTG
>NZ_LWEX01000144.1 GCF_001634885.1 Sulfitobacter sp. HI0040
GCCTTTCTCGTTCTGAACCAACTCTCCCCGCGCAAACGGGGCGCGCGCCCTCAGCGGCCGAGCATCCATTCGCCTTCGGGCCAGAAGGCATCGAAGGCAAAGGCGAACATCACGTCATGGGGAAGATCGCGGCCCTGCGCGTCGCGTACGCGGATGCTGCCCACGTCCTTGCCTTTGTCGATCTCGGCCGAATCCAGGGCGGAGGCCTGTCCCGCCTGCCAGCTGATCTGCACACCGGCTTCAGAGATCTGCTGCTCCTTCGACAGACGGTCCAGCGGCCAGGCCCGGTCCCCCACCCGCACGACGCGGGAAAGCGGTTCGATCCCGTGGGGCGGTGCTTCGCCACTGTAAAGGAAGGGCCGGTTGAGACTGTCGTAGCCCGCATAGGGATTGCGCCCGTAGGAGCGGTTGTAGGCCGGTTCCGCCATCACCAACCCGTCGGATTCACGGCTGCGGAATTCCTCCCAGCTTTCCATCCACGTAGGGACGGATTGCAGCACCGTGCCGGTCAGTTCGCCCACAATGGCTTGGCCTACCGCCTGCTGCCACCAGCTCTGGGTCTGCTCGTCATACATCACCATGTCGGAATAGCGCAGCTTGCCGGTGACGCCGAAGCGCAGCACCTCGCCATTGACCCGCCGGTCGAAGGTCAGGCCGGAGTTGCACAGCGGGCAAAAGGTGACGGCGACGGGAATACCCGCCACCGTATCGTTGACGATTTCATGCCATGTCAGATAGCGGATCGGGTACGCGCGGGCGCGCGCGCCGTCCATCGCGACGGTGATGACAGGCTCACGTGGGCCGATCCGCGTCTCGGCGGAGGCTTCGATGAACTGCGGATCATCGAGCGCCGGTATCCCGTCCTTGCCAGGACCGCCCGATATGATCTCGGTCCAGCTTTCGACACTGGTCTTGGAAAAATCAGTGCGCGGCCATTCCGATTTCCAGAAATCGGGATTGGCGGCGGCCAGCAGCGGCGCACAAAGGAGCGGGAGCGCAAGGGCGAGGGATCTGATCATCCCTCAAGTCTGCCGCAGCGGGGGCGGGTCTGTCAGCCCGCCCCACGCAAAGGTGAATGACCCGCGTCATTCCGTGATGGTGACGCTCTCCATCCGGTCGGGTTCGCCCACGACCGCGCCATTGGCCCCGGTGCCGCGCTTGATCGCGTCCAGCACATCGAGCCCCTCGGTCACGCGACCGACCACCGTGTATTGGCCGTTCAGGAAATGCCCTTCGTCGAACATGATGAAGAACTGGCTGTTGGCGCTGTCGGGATCCTGGCTGCGCGCCATGCCCACGACACCCCGGTCAAAGGGAATGTCGGAAAACTCGGCGGCGAGATTCGGCATTTCGGAGCCGCCCATGCCAGCGCGGGCGGTGTCGCCGTCCTGACGGCCGAATTGCACATCGCCGGTCTGGGCCATGAAGCCGTCGATCACGCGGTGGAACACAACGCCGTCATAGGCGCCTTCGCGTGCCAGCGTGGTCAACCGTTCGACATGCTGGGGGGCCACGTCCTCAAGCAGATCGACGGTGATCGTGCCCTCGGCTTCGCCCGCAACCTCGATCTGCATCTCGGTAGCGAAGGCCGCCCCGGTCAGGGCGAGCGTGACGGCAGCGGAGGTGAGAAGATTACGCATCGGCGGCCACCTTCACGCTGATCATGCGGTCAGGATCCGCAGGCGGCTCGCCCCGGGTGATGGCATCCACATGTTGCATCCCGTCGATCACCTGCCCGTAGACAGTGTACTGACCGTTGAGGAAATCGTTGTCCTTGAAGTTGATGAAGAACTGGCTGTTCGCACTGTCGGGATTGGCCGACCGCGCCGCACCGAGGCTGCCGCGCGCATGGGGCACTTTGGAGAATTCAGCCGGCAGGTTCGGCAGGTCGGAACCGCCCGTTCCGGCGGCCCGCAGGTTGAAACCCTCTTCCATGTTGCCATTGGCCACATCGCCCGTCTGGGCCATGAAACCGTCGATCACGCGGTGAAAGGCCACGTTGTCGTATTTACCGGCGCGCGCCAGTTCCTTCATGCGCTCCACGTGCTTCGGCGCCACGTCCGGCAGCAGCTGGATGGTGACGGTGCCGCCCTTCAGCTCCATCAGTATCGTGTTCTCGGGGTCCTTGATCTCGGCCATGCCGGTCTCCTTCTGACTAGGGTTGCCGTGATACCTAGGAGGCTTGGGAGCGATTGCCAAGCACGTGCATTGACCTTCCGCCGCTTTGGGGCAAAACACGCCCAAACGATGGAGAGGACGACGCGATGGGCTGGAAGACGCTGGACGACATGGAACTGCAGGGCAAGCGCGTGCTCGTGCGGGTGGACATCAACGTTCCGATGGAAAACGGCAAGGTGTCGGACGCCACCCGGATCGAACGCATCGTGCCCACCGTTCATGACATCCTCGCGCGCGGCGGCAAGCCGATCCTGCTGGCCCATTTCGGGCGGCCCAAGGGGAAGGTGAACCTCGACATGAGCCTTGGGCAGGTCCTGCCCGCGCTGCGCGATGCACTGGGCCGCAAGGTCGTGCTGGTGGAAACGCTGGACGCCGCCGAAAACCCGACCGAGGAGGCGCGCGCTGCCGACGTGCTGCTGCTGGAAAATATCCGCTTCCATCCCGGCGAGACGACCAATGACGAGGGCCTCGCCCGCCGGCTGGCCGGTCTGGGTGACATCTATTGCAACGATGCCTTTTCCGCCGCCCATCGCGCCCATGCCTCGACAGAGGCCGTCGCCCGGCTGCTGCCCGCCTGTGCCGGGCGGTTGATGCAGGCCGAACTTTCCGCGCTGGAGTCGGCGCTGTCGCATCCGCAGCGCCCCGTGGGGGCTGTCGTCGGCGGGGCGAAGGTCTCGACCAAGATCGAACTGCTGGAAAATCTGGTCTCCCGACTCGATGTGCTGATCATCGGCGGCGGCATGGCCAACACCTTTCTCGCCGCCAGCGGCGCGCAGCTTGCCGCGTCGCTCAGCGAGCCGGACTTTTTCGAAACCGCCCGCGATATCCTGAGCCGCGCCGAAAGCGCGGGCTGCCGGGTGATCCTGCCGGTGGACGGGCTGGTGGCACGCGAATTCGCGGCAGATGCCCCGCATGAGGTGCTGCACCTGACCCCCGACACCGAACTGGAAGACGGGCAGATGGTGCTCGACGCGGGGCCCGAGAGCATCACGCAGATCGCGGAAGCCATCGAGGGGCTGAAAACCCTCATCTGGAACGGCCCCCTCGGCGCGTTCGAGATCACCCCGTTCGACGGCGCCACCATCGCCGCGGCACAGCGCGCCGCCGCCTGCACCCGGGCAGGCACGCTCGTTTCCGTGGCGGGGGGTGGTGACACGGTTGCCGCACTCAACAAGGCGGGGGCGGCGGATGATTTCACCTATATCTCGACCGCCGGGGGCGCCTTCCTCGAATGGATGGAAGGCAAGACCCTGCCCGGGGTGGCCGCGCTCGATCACTGAGGGGACGGGCCAGCCTGCGCGGCGGCCCGCCGATCATCGGACCCTGCGTCAAGTTAAGGGATTCACAAGACGATTTCGCTGTGCCATAGTCGCCCCACGCCCGGTAAGAGGCGACAGAGGCACAGCATGACACGTTCCCCCCGGCCGGCGTTCGGCACCCTGATTTTCTTCGCGATCGCCTTCGCGCTCAGCCTCTATTTCACCTTTGCCGCCGTTCAGGGCGATTTCGGCCTGTTCCGCCGGGCCGAGATTCTGGCCGAAACGCAGAACCTGCGCGCCCAACTCGAAACCGTGCGGGCCGATGTGGCGCGGATGGAAAACCTGACGCATCGGTTGTCCGACAATTACCTCGACCTCGACCTGCTGGACGAACGCGCCCGCAAGGTGCTGGGCATGGTGCGCACGGACGAGATCGTAATTCACTGATCTTCGCCCGGTCCGGACAAACCCCCTCGCCTTCCTGTCTCGAATCCGTTAAATGATAGTTTAACGCTAAACTATCTGCGGACGATCGCGCAGCGAGAGGGAGGGCGCCGATGGCTGCCAAGAAAACGAGCCGGAAGAATGATGTCTCCGGCGACGAATTGAAGGCATATTACCGCGACATGCTGCTGATACGCCGTTTCGAGGAAAAGGCAGGCCAGCTTTACGGCATGGGCCTGATCGGCGGGTTCTGCCACCTCTATATCGGGCAGGAGGCGGTCGTCGTCGGGCTGGAAGCCGCGGCAGAGGAAGGCGACAGCCGCATCACCACCTACCGCGACCACGGCCATATGCTGGCCTGCGGCATGGACCCCAACGGCGTGATGGCCGAACTGACGGGGCGCGAAGGGGGCTATTCCAAGGGCAAGGGCGGCTCCATGCACATG
>NZ_LWEX01000145.1 GCF_001634885.1 Sulfitobacter sp. HI0040
AATCCCCCGCGGTCCGGTACCGGGGATAAACGCCCTGCCCCGGCCGCACCTCAGGCAGAGGCGCAGCCCACCCCGCCCTCTGCCCCCCAGGCCACTAAAGGCGAACCTGCCGAGGAATCTTCTGATGCCCGTTCGGCCCTGCAAAAGCTCGTGGACCGGTTCAGATGAGCCTGACCGCCGCTTTCCAAGAGCAAGCCGAAAGCTGCGCGGCACTCGGATCGCCCTTCATGGCGCGGCTCCTCACGTTACTGGCAGAGAACTGGCCATCGCAAAGCGCGCTCGACCGCAAGGTCGCCTCCTTCGAGGGGGATATCGGCCCTGCCGGTCATTCCGTGCCGCTACGTATCGCATCGGCGCTGCATGCGCTGATGCTGGCGGGCAGCGACAAGGCGCTGGCAGAGGTCTATCCGCCCCGCGCAGCCCCTGACACGGCGCTGCAGAAGGCGGTGTTCGCCGCGCTGGACCGGCACGAGGCTTTCATTCTGAAATGGATCGAAAGCCCGCCCCAGACAAACGAAGTACGCCGCGCTGCCGCCCTGATCGCGGGGGCGCAGGTAGCGGTACAACACGCGAACCTGCCGATCCACCTAAGCGAATTGGGGGCGAGCAGCGGGTTGAACATGCACTGGGACAGCTATGCCCTTGACATAAAGGGCCGCCGGTTCGGGCAATCCATGCCGGCCATCATCCTCGCCCCCGACTGGCAAGGCGCGCCCCCGCCCGCAGGCAGAACACCCCGGATCGCATCCCGCGCCGGTGTCGACCTCAATCCGCTTGATCCGCGCCGGAACGATCACCTGATGCGGCTGATGGCATATCTCTGGCCGGACCAGCCCGAACGGCTGAAACTGACCCGTGCCGCCGCGTCCGTGGCCGGAACGCCCCCGGCGCAGGGGGATGCGATCGAATGGCTCAATGATCGGCTGCTGACCGCGCCCCAAGGGCGGCTGCACCTCATCCAGCACACCGTGGCGTGGCAATATTTCGACAAGGCGAGCCAGAAACGCGGAAAGGCCCTGATCGAAGCGGCGGGCGCGCGGGCCCGGCCCAATCGGCCCCTCGCCTGGCTTTCGATGGAGGCGGACGGGGACACCGGCGCCAAGGGCGCGGCGCTCACCCTGCGGCTCTGGCCCGGGGACCTGCGCCTTGATCTGGGACGTGTCGATTTCCACGGGCGCTGGGTCGACTGGCGCTACAGCGGCTGACCCTAGGTCCGGCTGGCCTGCCACCGGGCCTTGTGCTCTCCTGCCCCCAAGCGAGGGAGTGAGACATGCGAACATTCGGAAAATGGCTGGGACGGATCCTGCTGGCCCTGCTGGTCGCGGCAGTGGCCGTAGGCTTGTGGAAACGCGAAGAGATCGGGCGCCTCATGGCAGTCAACTCGCTCTTTGCCGAGGATCGCATCGTCGAGAATTTCAGCAATATGGACAGCGCTTTCCTCACCGTGCCCGTGTCGCGTGGTCAGGGCCCCACGGCGGAACTCTCCTACGGTCCCGAAACCAACCTGCCTGCCGGGGTAGACGACTGGGTAGCCGAGCGTGCTGTGACCGGCCTCGTCGTCATGAAAAACGGTGAGATCGTATATGAGAACTATTTCCTCAGCACCGCGCCCGAAGACCGCCGCATCGCATGGTCGGTCTCCAAAAGCTATCTTTCGGCGCTGATCGGCATATTGCTCGACGAAGGCGCCATCGCCTCGCTCGACGATCCGGTGACGCAATATGCCCCGGCGCTCGAAGGCACCGCTTATGACGGGGCCACGATCCGCAACGTGCTCAATATGGCAAGCGGTGTGACCTTCAACGAGGATTACCTCGACTACGATTCGGACATCAACCGCATGGGTCGGGTGGTTGCCCTGGGCGGTACGCTCGATGATTTCACCACGGACCTCAAAGCGCGGTTCGCCGAACCGGGGGCGGAATGGAAATATGTCTCCATCGACACCCATGTGCTCGGTATGGTCACGCGGGGGGCCACCGGCCGGTCGATCCCGGACTTGCTGTCGGAAAAGATCATCGCGCCCATGGGGCTTGAATATGAACCCTATTACGTGACCGACGGCACGGGAACCGCCTTCGTTCTGGGTGGTCTGAATATGACGACGCGCGACTACGCCCGGTTTGGCCAGATGTATCAGCAGGGCGGGCGCTGGAACGGCAGGCAGATCGTACCACAGGACTGGGTCGAGGAATCGACGCGCCCCAGCGCGCCCACGGCCCCGGGCCGGATCGGTTATGGCTATCAGTGGTGGATCCCGCAGGGCGCGGCAGAAGGGGAATACATGGCGCGCGGCGTCTATGGGCAGTACATATATGTGGATACCGCCCGCAACGTCGTCATCGCGGTGAATTCCGCGGATCGCGGTTTCCGTGAGCCGGGCGTGTCGGAAAGCAATATCGCGATCTTCCGCGAGATCGCTGAAAGCCTGTGAGGATGCCATGGAACCGGACGATCCCGTCAATGTACTGAACGGCCCCCTGATGCTCTGCGGACGCGACCCGATGACGGGTTTCTTCCGCGACGGCCATTGCAACACCTGTGAGGAAGACGCCGGCAGCCATACCGTCTGCGCGGTGATGACCGCCGAATTCCTCGCCTATTCCAAATATGTCGGCAACGACCTCAGCACGCCGCGACCGGAGTTCGGATTTGCGGGATTGCAGCCCGGGGATCGGTGGTGCCTCTGTGCAGGGCGTTTCCTTCAGGCAGCGGACGAAGGCTGCGGGCCGAAGGTCGATCTGGCCGCGACCCATCGGCGGGCGCTCGATGTCGTGCCGTTGGACATGCTCAACGCCCATGCGATCACGCAGGATGGCGGGGCGTCGAATTGATGAAGATTACCCTGCCCCTCGCTGTCACGCTCGCGTTGCTGTCGCCCGCTTCCCTGCTTGCCCAAGCGGAGCTGCGGCCTGCCGATCAGGCCCGGCTGGACGGCTATGATGCCGCGGCGGGTGATGCTTTGCTGCGCGCATTGGCAGAAGGCGCACCCGATGATGTGGCGGCCCTTACGACCGCCCTTTCAGGGACACCTGCGGTTGCCTTCGATCCCAGCCTCGCGGGCGACTGGAAGTGCCGCACGCTCAAGCTGGGCGGGCCCGCGGGGCTGATCGCCTACACGCCCTTCGATTGCCAGATCACCCTGCGGGCGGACGGCTTCGAATTCGAAAAGCTCTCGGGCTCCCAACGGACCAAGGGGCGGATCATCATGCGGGACGGGCGGGCGATCTATGTAGGCGTGGGATTCGCTGCCGGGGAAACTCCTCCGGATTATCCCGACCTGCCCGAGGATTTCCGCTCTGACGGGCGCATTCAGGCCGATGTCGCGGTCGTCGAACGGGTCAGCCCCAACCGAGCGCGGCTGTTGTTTCCGGCCCCCGCGGTGGAAAGCGACTTCGACATACTCGAACTCACGCGCTGATCGGCTGCAGCGGCGGCCACCGCCCCGGTGTCTTCTTTCATGCCGTGGGCGGGCAAAAGCGCATCATCCAGCAGATCTTCGATGAAAAGCCCCAGCAATTGCGGGCGGCCCGCCACGTCCGCCTTGCGGTAAATGGCGTTGGTCTGCGCCTTCACGGTCCCTTCAGAGGTCCCCCGCAGCCCCGCGATTTCGCGCGTGCTGAGACCCTTTGTCAGGAAAAGCGCCACATCCCGTTCCGCGGGCGTCAGCTTCCACGCATCGAAATGTTCGTGCAGGATGTCGACAAACCCCGAAGAGCACAGCCGCAGCTTCTCTTCCGCCGCCTGGGCCCGCCGAAGCGAAGCACGAAGCGCGATCCAGCCGAGTACAACGCCCAGAACGAGGCCTGCGGCCTGTATGAGGCTGCGAATTTCGCTCGTGCCCCAATCCATCCACGGGCTGTGAACGTGCAGAAAGCCCATCACGGTGGCGGAAACGAAATAAAGCGCCGCGTTGAACTGCAGCGCAGCCACCAGCCAGAGTGCGATAAGTTTGTAATTGCTCATGACCGATCGGCTCCTTGCTGGAACACTCGATCTAGTCGGTAAGGCAGAGGGTACAAGGCATATCACCCCTGCGTGATTCACATAGCTGAAAAATTGAACCCACGCCGACTTACGCCAGCCGGGCTGAAACACATCCAGATTAGCCCTTATTTGGCGCCCGCCCCGAGGGGCGAGCGCGAGTTGTCAGTCGGTTCGATCAGCGCGGTACGCGGTCGTCATGCTCGTCCTTTGCGGTGGACTGATAGACGGTGCGTGTATCGGTGTACTGATCTTCCGCACGCAGGGTGCCGTCACCGTAGACTACGCGCTGCTCAACCTTGCGATCGGGATCGTTGCGCGAGGAAAAGGTCACTTCGCTGTCTGCGTGGTAGCCAACCTGATGACCTTCGCGGCCTTGTGCAAAGGCGGATGTACCGGCCACGGCGAGGACAAGGGCGGATGCGGTAAGTGTTGTTGTCAGTTTCATGTCTTGCTCCTTTAGTTTCAGACCCGATGCCGCCAAAGCCGAATGACTTGCTGCGTCGTCGGGATGAGGTGGATAAAGGGACGAAACCGGCAGAAGGCCATGCATCACAGGTTTAGGCTGGACCCTATAAACCGATGAACAAGGGCGCTAAACCTGAGTTTAGCATCGAAAACCCTATCAATATCGCTTGCCAAACCATTGTTATATTGATGAATTATGCAATCCTAGAATTAACAAAGTTCGGATGACGTCTTTCCTCGCCGCACCGGGAAACGCTCCGAAAAATCGCCCTATGTCTTTCGTTTAGACAGCAAAAAGGGCGGAGCCGACCTGCCGGAACCGCCCTCTTCGAAGATTTCTGTGCCTGCGCTCAGACGTTCATCTCGAACCCCAAGGCCTTTGCGACGGTGAAGATGTCCTTGTCGCCCCGCCCACACATGTTCATGCAGATGATGTGGTCCTTGGGCAGGTCCGGCGCGATCTTCATCACATGCGCCAAGGCATGCGAAGGTTCGAGCGCCGGGATGATCCCTTCCTGCGCACAGCAGAGCTGGAACGCCTCCAGGGCCTCGGCATCGGTGATGGAAACATATTTCGCCCGGCCGATTTCGTGCAGCCACGCGTGTTCCGGCCCGATCCCCGGATAGTCCAACCCGGCAGAGATCGAGAACCCTTCGAGGATCTGCCCGTCATCATCCTGCAGCAGGTAGGTGCGGTTGCCGTGCAGCACGCCGGGTCGCCCCCCGGTCAGGGAGGCGCAATGCTCCATCTTGTCGTTCACGCCCTTGCCGCCCGCTTCGACGCCGATGATGTTCACTTCCTTGTCGTCAAGGAACGGGAAGAACAGACCCATGGCGTTGGACCCGCCGCCGATGGCCGCGACGACCGTATCGGGCAGACGGCCTTCGGCCTTCGTCATCTGTTCGCGGACTTCCTTGCCGATGATAGCCTGAAAATCGCGCACCATGGCCGGATAGGGATGCGGGCCCGCGACGGTTCCGATACAATAGAAAGTATCGCGCACATTGGTGACCCAGTCGCGCAACGCGTCGTTCATCGCGTCCTTCAGGGTGCCCCTGCCGCTGGTCACGGGAATGACCTCGGCCCCCAGCAGGCGCATGCGGAAGACGTTGGGCGCCTGCCGCTCGACGTCATGTGCGCCCATGTAGACCACGCATTGCAACCCGAACTTGGCGCAGACCGTGGCCGTGGCCACGCCGTGCTGGCCCGCTCCCGTCTCGGCGATGATGCGTTTCTTGCCCATCCGCCGGGCGAGGATGATCTGCCCTAGCACGTTGTTGATCTTGTGCGCGCCCGTGTGGTTCAGCTCGTCGCGCTTCATGTAGACCTTGGCGCCGCCAAGATGGTCCGTCAGCCGTTCGCAGAAATAGAGCGGGCTGGGCCGGCCCACGTAATGGGTCCAGAGATCGTCCATCTCGGCCCAGAAGCTGTCGTCGGTCTTGGCCTTCTCATACTGTTCTTCCAGTTCGAGGATCAGCGGCATGAGCGTTTCGGACACGAAGCGCCCGCCGAAATCGCCGAAACGGCCATTTTCATCCGGGCCGGTCATGAAGCTGTTGAAAAGATCGTTTGCCATGGCGCGTCTCCTGCTCGCTACCCGCCTCCTTTAGCGCAGCGGCGCGGGCCTTGCCACCGTCACTTTCAGGTCGCGATGTCGCGTCATTCAAAGAGCTTCAGAAGCCCGCGCTTCAACTCGCCTTCCAGCTTGTCCTTGACCGCGTCTTCGACGGACTGCCCCTCTTGCGGCGCGAGGCCCAGTTCCTCGGTCAGTTCCTCTTCGAGTTTCTGCTTCACCTTCTGCTCCGCCCGCGCCTTTTCCTCACCGAAGTTGAGGTTAATCGCCGCCTTAACGTCCGCCTTGATAGAAGGATCAGCCCATGGGCCGGTGATATGCACCGGGATGGCAAGGCCACGGTCCCCGTTCAGGTGCAGGGCTTTGGGTGTGAGCGTATAGTCGATGGTCCGTTCGCCCAGCCCGACTTGCCCCGCCCCGGTGGCGTTGAAATTCGGCAGCAGCAGCGTCAGGTCGTCGTTTCGCAGAACCCCCGCCTGCATGGCAAAGCTGCCGGTGAGGGAATCGAACACCGTGGTGCCCCCCTGCACGTCGAAAGACCCCAGAAGCGCATCGAGGTCGATCCCTTCGATCGTGCCGCGCCCGACCGAGAAAGAGCCGTTGCCCCGCAAGGATTTCATCATTGCGTCGATGCTCTGCCCCGATCCAAGGAAGGAGACCTCCGCATTGGCGGTTCCGCTGAAGCGGTTGATCCCGGCGAGGCTTGAAAGGAGCGGATTTGCCCGGATCTCCTGCGCGTTCAACTGGCCCCCCACCGACAGGCCGCTGCGGTTGTTCACGACGAATTCGCCGGTAACCATTCCGTCGAAAACAGCGAGTTCCCGGATATCCGCCACCAATCGGGAAGCGTCGTTGCGCAGGACTGCGTGGACAGGGCCAAGCTGCACATCCCCTAGGTTTACCGCATTGGCGCGCAGACGCGCCTCGCCATCGAAGGTAGAAAGCACCGAGGCGTCAAGCGGCGTATCGGGCCATCCATCCGTCGCAGCCGGGGCCGCTGGGGTGCGGGCCCCGGCACCTTGCCGCTCCATCAGCGCGGAAAGATCGAGCGTTGCCGTACGCAGTTCCGCGTTGATCCGTGGCGTGCCATCGAGGATGAGGTCCGCCGCGCCCTCCAGCCGGTTGCCACCCAAGTCCGCCACAAGATCGCGCAGGAACAGCCGGCGGTCCGGCGTCAGCGTCAGTTGTGCCTTGACGTCGGCCTTCCGCCCCAGCCCCTCCGGCAAGATCACATCGGGCGCGCCCAAGGCACCCGCCAGCCGACTGGTATCAGCCGATTTGAACCACAGCGCCCCTTCAACCGCCCCTTCGAGCGAAGCGCGCCCTGTCAGGGTCATGCCCCCACCGGGCGCGGTGAGCCTGAGCGTTGCCGGGGTCACGGCACCTTCGAGAAACCGGTCGAAAGCGTCGATCTTCGCCTCCACCTGTACCGGTTCCCCCATGGGCCGGGCGGCGGCTTCGATCTTCGCGGGTCCCTGCCTGTCGGGCCAGTCCAGCGCAAGGTCCACATCCTCGTACCGCAGAGGGGCGGCGCCCTCGGCCACGTAGATCAAGGTGGCATCGGTAACGGTCAGCTTCTGGATACTGAGCGGGCGGCGCGGGCGGCCCTGCGCCGCGGTTGAACTGATCCCGGCGTCGCCGGTGGCATTGGTGAACCGCCAGCTTGCGCGGCCGTCGGCCCGCTGTTCCAGCCGGATCGTCGGACTGTGTGCCGCGATATTGGTGATGCGGATTTCACCGCGCAGCAGCGCCGAAGCGTCAATTCCGATCGCCGCATTGGCCGCCGTGAGCATCGCGCCATTATCGGCCCAATCGGCATTGCCGACCTCCAGCCCGCCCGCGCTGACGCCGAGGACGGGCCAGAAAGTCATGGCAACATCACCCGTGATCGCGACATCCCGGCCCGTCACCCGGCTGAGCTGGTCCGCCGCGATCCGCGCGATCCGTTCCTTCGGCAGCAGCATCAGCGACACGACCGCCACCACAAGGATCAGCGCGATCACGCCGAACAGCCATCTTACTAGTCTCATTGCCCGCTCCCCTGTCTCGGGCCCTTCCCCAGCCCTTTGGCTTGGCTTAT
>NZ_LWEX01000146.1 GCF_001634885.1 Sulfitobacter sp. HI0040
GACTGAAGGGACCTTCATGTCATTTTCCATCTCAGGCAAAACCGCCATCGTGACCGGGGCCGCCAGCGGCATCGGCCTGTCCATCGCCCGGCATCTGGCCGATCAGGGCGCCAACGTCATGTGCGCCGATTCCGACGAAGCGAAGCTGATGGACGAGCTGGGCGAAAGCCCCGATGAAGGGGAGGTGCAGGTCTTTGCCGGTGACCTGCGCCAGCGGCTCACCATCGCGAACCTCGTTTCGGCCACGATCGATGCGTTTGATCAGGTGGATATTCTGGTGAACGCCGCGCGCCAGTTTCTTCCTACCGACCCGCTCGATGCGGATGACACTTCGGTGGAATCGCTGTGGGAGCAGAACGTCATGACGGCCATGCAGCTTTCGCAGCAGGTGGCGCGACGCATGATCAAACAGGCGGAGTCGCAGTCCGAGGGGCAGGTGGGGTCGATCATCAACCTCAGTTCCACGGCTGCATCGCGGACCCGGGCGGAACTGATGGGATATTCGATGTCGTCAGCGGCGGTACAGCAGATGACGCGGTCCTTCGCGCTGGTATTGGCGCCGCATCGCATCCGGGTGAACGCCATCGCTTTCGGCTCGGTCATGAGCGCCTCTTTGCGCGCTTTCGTGGCCGATAATCGTGAATGGCGGAACGATATCCGTTCCCATACACCCTTGGGGCGGATCGCCGCGCCCAACGAATTATGCGAAGCGGTGCAGTTTCTCGCGGCGGAAAGCGCCGGTTTCATGACCGGCGAAGTGATGACGATCGATGGCGGGCGTACATTGTTGGACGCCGTGGAAGCGCCGGCGCACTGACAGCGTTCCGGTCCCGTTACCAGCCGGCTTCGGCCAGCGCGTGCCGGTAGTTGGGGGATATGCGCATCCGATCGCGCAGACCGGCATCGCAGAGCGCGCGGTGCAGGGCGGGCAGGCGCCAGCAGGGCACATGCATGACCATGTGATGCTCCAGATGGTAGTTGACCCAATAGGGCGCCACCAACAGCCGTTCGATGGGCCCCGCGCGGGTGGTGCGCACGTTCTGCAGCGGGTCTTCTGACTGTTCGGTCGCCCCATGCTCCGCGATATTGCGAATGCGCAGGACAAGCTGGAACCAGGTCAGATAGGGCAGCAGCCAGAAGGCCAGCCCGTACCACCACTCTCCCAACAGGCTCATCAGCAGTGCAACACCGATGAAAACCGGGAAGGATTTCCAGAGATCCCGGGCCTTGAAGGCCTGCGCCGCATCCTGCGTGGCCGCATCCCGTGCTTCATCGTCGCCCGCCAGCCGGAATGACATCAGCACCTGCGCGGCAAGCTGGCGGAACCCGGTCTGCCCTGTGAGATCCCGGATGAATTTGCGGCGTAAACTGGCGTGAGATGTGGGGAATTTCGCCGACAAAACGAGGTCCGGGTCCTTTTCGGTCTGGGTATGGCGGTGATGCGTCAGGTGATAGTGCCTGTAGCTGCCCAGTTCAGCGAGGATCGGTCGCCCGCAGAGCCATTCCCCCACGAATTCATTGACCGCCCGCGTCTTGAACAATGCATTATGCGCCGCCTCATGCATCAGGATCGCAAGCCCCAGTTGCCGGGACCCGATGACGATGACTGCCAACACGAAGGTCAGCAGGTTGGGCCAGACATGGAAAATAGCCACCACCGCGGCGATCAAACCCCAGCAATGGAGGACGAGCAGCGCCCCCATCGTGTTGGATCGCCGCGCCAATGCCCGGATAGCTTCGGGCGCAAGATATGATTTTCCGGGTGTCATGGTCCTATTCTGTTCCTCCCCCGGGTCTTGGTCAAGCGCGAGTCGCTGCGGGAAGGGGCCTGGGCACGAAAATGCCCCCCGGACGGGTCCGGGGGGCATTGGAAACGCTATGTGCGTTGTCTGACAGGCGCGATCAGTCCTGATTTTCGGGAACGATCACACCGTCGATGACGTGGATAACACCGTTCGACTGAACAACGTCGGCAATCTCAACGAAGGCGCCGTTCTGGTTCTCGTCACCCAGCAGGATGCGGCCATCGTCAGCCATGGAGGCGTTCAGCGTGCAGCCACCCAGAGTTTCGATCGGGTGGATACCATCGTGATCGGCGATCATGGATTTGATGGCGTCGGACATCACGGCACCGTCAACGACGTGACAGGTCAGCAGTTCAGTCAGCTGAGCCTTGTTTTCGGGCTTCAGCAGCTCTTCGACCGTGCCTTCGGGTGTCAGGCGGTCAAAGGCGGCGTTGGTCGGGGCGAACACGGTGAAGGGGCCGGGGCCGGACAGTGTTTCGGCAAGACCTGCTGCCTGAACAGCGGCAACCAGCGTGGTGTGGTCTGCAGAGTTCACGGCGTTTTCAACAATGTTCATGTTCGCGAACATTTCGGCGCCGCCAACCATCGGGTTCTCGGCATGTGCAACACCTGCGGTCAGTGCGATTGCGGCTGCAGTCATCATTGATTTTGCAATAGTCATAACTTTTACTCCTCTGGTACTCGACGTTGTGTCGATCCTGACGAAGCAACGATGAGCCGGCGAAAAAAGTTTCATGCAGAGGTAGAGCGAAGGCGGGTCTTGGCGGAAACTGGCCGATCCGATGGGGCGTCGTCCGCTGGCATAAATCCTTGATTGGCAGGCGCTATCGCTTCGCTGTCTTGCAAACTGACTAACGAAAGGCTCCGCCCGAAAATGGCCAGCTTATAGGGCCGCAAAGGGGTTTTCTGCCTTGACGACCCTGCGGCCCTGTCATAGTGGACACGCCCATGGCGTGGTAGCTCAGTCGGTTAGAGCGAACGACTCATAATCGTTAGGTCGGTGGTTCAAGTCCACCTCACGCCACCATCCTCCCTCTCATGTGCATTTAAGTGCAGAGTCCTCCCCCTCCGCGCGCGGATCTGGTGACATTTTGCGCAACCTGCCTTAGCGTCATATCACGCCATGCTGCTTCTTCGGAAAAGAAGTAGAAGCGGGGGCATGCCCTCGGTCGCGATGTGGGCGGGGGGCGCGAAAACGACAAACCGGGGAAAACAAAAAACCAGCGCTGATTGACGCGAAGCGCCGGCTGATGAATGAATACGACTGAATTTGCGCATGCGGGATCAACCGCAGCGCCGAACAGGGAGAGAGACCGAATGACTATCACAAGAACCGGATTCCTTCGTCTGGCGGGGGCCGCGACCCTTGCGCTGGGCCTTGGTGCCGTGCCCGCGCTCGCGCAGGAAGTGACACTGCGCCTTCACCAGTTCCTGCCGCCGCAGGCCAATGTGCCGAAACTTGTACTGGATGTCTGGGCCGACAAGGTCGAAGCGGACAGCGACGGTCGCATCAAGGTGGAGCGCTATCCCTCCATGCAGCTTGGCGGTACGCCACCCGAACTGATGGATCAGGCGATTGACGGCGTGGCCGACATCGTCTGGACAGTGGTGGGCTATACGCCCGGTCGCTATCCCAGCACCGAGGTGTTCGAACTGCCCTTCATGATGACGAACGCCCGCGCCGCGAGTTCGGCCTATTGGCAGATGTTCGAAAAGCACATGAAAGATACCGAGTTCAAGGATGTGCATATCCTCGCGACTTGGGTGCACGGCCCCGGCCTGATCCACGCCAACAAGGAAGTCCGCACGCCCTCCGACATGCAGGGGCTGAAGATTCGCGGCGGGTCGCGGCTGGCGAACGCGCTGCTGGAAAAAACCGGCGCCACGCCTGTGGGCATGCCGGTTCCGGCCATTCCGGAAGGTCTCTCCAAAGGGGTGATCGACGGGGCCACCATCCCATGGGAAGTGACCGCCGCGCTCAAAGTGCCGGAACTGGTCAACAACCATACAGAGTTCACCGGCAATGCGCTTTACGTGCTGACGTTCGTACTGGCCATGAACAAGGACAAGTACGAGTCGCTGCCCGATGACCTGAAAAAAGTTATCGATGACAACTCGGGCCTCGAATTCTCGATCTTTGCGGGCGGTACGCAGGCTGATGCGGATGGCCCCGCGCGTGAGGCAGCCGTCGCTGCCGGCAACAACATCGTGACCCTCAACGAAGAAGAGACCCAAGTCTGGCGCGAGGCCGCGCAGCCCGTCTATGACGACTGGATCGCCGACATGGAATCCAAGGGTATCGACGGTCAGGCGCTGATCGACGAAGCGCGCGCGCTCATGGACGCCTATCAGGAATAGGCATAACCGCGATTGAACCGCTCCGCGGCGCTGCAGAGCGCCGCGGATATTTCTTTCGCCACGCGTAGAAGCGGATCGTCAGGTGCATCGTACCATCGGATTTCTTGCTCGTTTCACGGCCCTCGTCGGGGGGCTCGTTCTCGTGGCGATCATATTGCTGACCACGGCGTCCATCATTGGGCGAACCCTCAACAAGACGCTGCACGGGCCATTCTTCCAAGAGAAGATGCAGGGTTTTGCACAGTGGATGCTCGACCTCGGTATCGGCGAGATCAACGGCAACTACGAACTGCTCGAAGCCGGGGTGGCCTTTGCGATTTTCAGTTTCCTGCCGATCTGCCAGTACTACGGCGTGCATGCGACGGTGGATGTGTTCACCTCGTTCCTCGGGCGGCGCACGACGCGCTGGATCGCCGCCTTCTGGGAGGTGATCCTGACGGCGGTCATCCTGTTGATCGTATGGCGGCTCTACGGTGGGATGGAGCGATATATCCGCAATGGCGAGACGACGCTGTTTTTGCAGTTTCCGGTCTGGTGGGCCTATGCCTGTAGTTTCGCCGCCGGTGTCGTGGCCAGTATCGTGGCGATATATTGCGCCATCATGCGGACCGGCGAAGCCCTGATCGACCGCGATCTTCTGCCCCACGAATTCGGAGCGCATTGAAGTGACCAATCTGGAACTGGGCTTCTGGTCCTTCCCCGTCCTGTTGCTGATGATTTTTCTGCGCGCGCCGATCGGGTTGGCCATGTTGCTCTGCGGGTTCGGGGGCTGGTACCTTGCGATGGGGGGCAACCCGACACCGCTGCTCGCAAAACTGAAATCCGAGACCTACACGACGTTTTCCAGCTATTCCCTTTCCATCATTCCGATGTTCCTGCTGATGGGGCAGTTCGCGACGCTTTCGGGCATGTCGTCATCGCTGTTCAAGGCGGCGGAAAGTTTTCTGGGGCACAGGCGCGGGGGCGTCGCCATGGCGGCGGTGGGTGCCTGCGCAGGCTTCGGCGCGATCTGCGGTTCGTCACTGGCGACTGCGGCAACGATGTCCAAGGTCGCCTTGCCGGAGTTGCGGCGCTACGGATATTCAGGCGGGTTCTCGACCGCCACGCTTGCCGCCGGGGGAACGCTGGGGATCCTCATCCCGCCCTCCGTCATCCTCGTTATCTATGCGATCCTGACCGAGCAGAACATCGCCAAACTGTTCCTTGCCGCCTTTCTGCCCGGTGTGTTGGCGGCCATCGGCTATATCATCACCATTTCGATCTACGTGCGGCTCAACCCGGGAAGCGCCGGAACACGCCCTGCGCAACCGATGTCGGAAAGGTTCCGCGCGTTGGCGGAGACTTGGCCGGTACTGGTGATCTTCTTCGTGGTGGTTGGCGGCATTTACCTTGGCTGGTTCACCCCGACCGAAGGTTCTGCGATCGGTGCCGCGGGCACCGGGCTGGCGGCGCTGCTGTCGGGGAACCTCAACTGGGCCATGCTGCGCGACAGCCTGCTGGGGACGGCCAAAACAACCGCGATGATCTTTTTCATCGTCCTTGGCGCCGCTTTCTACAACGGCTTCCTCGCGCTTTCGGGCGTGCCCCAGTTCATGGCCGAATGGGTGACGACGCAGGGGTTCTCCCCCTGGCTGGTGCTGTCCATCATCCTTGTGTTCTACCTGATCTTCGGGTGCCTGATGGATAGCCTGTCGATGATCCTGCTGACCGTCCCGATCTTCTTTCCGGTAATCTCCGTCATGGATTTCGGGATGACGCCGGAGCATGTGGCGATCTGGTTCGGTATCCTCGTCCTCATCGTGGTTGAGGTCGGATTGATCACGCCGCCTGTGGGCATGAACCTTTTCATCATCAATTCTATGGACCGGGACACTCCGATGACGGAAACTTACCGGGCGGTCATGTATTTCGTGGGCTCCGACATCATCAGGGTCGTCATTCTCGTTCTCTTTCCAGCGATTACCCTGTTCTTGCTGCCTGCCTGACCTTTCGCCGCTGCGCTTCGCGCACGGTTCAACGCCCGGGGAATTGTTGCACAAAATTGCACAACCTTAGCCTGACGGTTGAGGGTTGGACAAATTGTCGCAATATTTCGCATCGGGAGAGGGAGTATTGTCATGTTGAGCAAGACCGCGAATGCCGCGAGCTATTTCGTGGATCGCCACCGGGAGGAGGGGCGGGGGGCCAAAACCGCTTACCGCGAAGTCGAATCCGGCAGGTCCATCACCTATGAAGACCTCACCCGGGGTGCCGAAACACTTGCCGGCGCGCTCAAACGGGCAGGGGTGCGGCCCGAAGAGCGGGTCGCGATGCTGGTGCTCGATCAGGTCGAGTTTCCGCAAATCTTCTGGGGCGCGTTGAAATGCGGTGTCATACCTGTCCCGCTGAACACATTGCTCGCACCGCAGGTCTATGACGCCATCCTGCAGGATTCCCGCGCCTCGGTGCTCTTCGTTTCGGCCCCCCTGTGGGATGCTGTGGGGCCGGTCGTTGGGGATAATCCCTACCTGCGCCATGTCGTGGTGATCGGGGATGCGCCCGAGGGCACAAAATCCTACGACGCATTCATAGAGGGTGCCGAACCGCAGGAAACCTGTGCCGTCAGCAGCGATGAGGTCGCCTTCTGGCTTTATTCTTCCGGCTCCACCGGCCAGCCCAAGGGCGTCGCACATGTGCACAGCGCCCTCAGGGCCACCGCGGATACCTATGGGGCAGAGGTTCTGCAGATTGCCGAGGATGACGTCGTGCTTTCGGCGGCGAAGTTCTTTTTTGCCTACGGGTTGGGGAACGCCATGACGTTTCCGCTTTCCGTGGGCGCGACCACGCTGCTGTTCGGGGGGCGACCGACGCCGCAGGGCATGATCGAGACGATCCGCGACCATCAGCCGACGGTCTTCTGCGGCGTGCCCACCCTCTTTGCGGCCATGGTGGCCCAGATGGGACGCGAAGGCGCGCCCGATGCGCCTTTGCGCATCTGTATCTCCGCCGGTGAAGCGCTGCCCGAAGACGTGGGGCGGCGCTGGCGCGAACATATGGGCGTCGATATTCTCGATGGCGTCGGTTCCACCGAAATGCTGCATATTTTCCTGAGCAACCGGCCCGGGGATGTCGTATACGGCACCTCCGGCGTGGCGGTGCCGGGGTACGCCCTGCGGGTGGTGGACGAGGACGGAAACGAGGTTCGCCCGGGCGGGGTGGGGGAGCTGCTCGTCAACGGAGCCTCGTCCGCGAATTGCTACTGGAACCAGCGGGACAAGAGTCGCAACACCTTCGAAGGTGTCTGGACGCGGACGGGCGACAAATACATCCTGCGCGATGACGGGCGGCTCGAATACTGCGGCCGGACGGACGACATGTTCAAGGTCTCCGGCATCTGGCTTTCCCCGTTCGAGGTCGAAGGCGCGCTCGCCAGTCATCCCCAGGTGCTGGAGGCCGCCGTGGTCGCCGCGCGGGACGAAGAAGGGCTCGAAAAGCCGAAAGCCTTCGTGGTGCTGGATTCCGGCACCCCCGATGACGATTTGCGGACGGCCCTGAAGGAGCACGTGAAATCGAAGATCGGCAAATGGAAATATCCGCGCTGGATCGAGTTCGTGGAAGAACTGCCCAAGACCGCGACCGGCAAGATACAACGTTTCAAGTTGAGGGATGAACCGAATGGCTGCTGAATGGGAGCACGGCGCAACCGCGCATATCGAGGTGGACGGCAAGCGGCTGGAATATGCCTGCTGGGGGCCGCCGCCCGCGCAGGCTCCGACAATCGTGATGCTGCACGAAGGGCTGGGCAGTGTCGGACTTTGGCGTGATTTTCCGGCGGAGCTGGCAGAACACACCGGGTTGGGCGTTATGGCCTATTCCCGTGCAGGCTATGGCGGGTCCGACCCTTTCGAACTGCCCCGCCCGCTCGATTACATGACGCGGGAGGCGACGCAGGTACTGGGGCCGGTGCTCGACAGGTTCGGTATCGAAGATGCGATCCTGCTCGGCCATTCAGACGGGGCCACGATCTGCGCGATCTATGCGGGATCGGTTTCGGATATGCGCGTGCGGGGCCTTGTGCTGATCGCGCCGCATTTTTTCACCGAGCCGGATGGACTGGCCGCTATCCGTGAGGCGGGCCGCCAGTATGAGGAAGGCGATCTGCGGACCCGGCTGGAGCGGCATCACGACAATGTGGATAACGCCTTTCGGGGCTGGCATGACGCATGGACCGACCCGAAGTTCGCCGCGTGGAATGTAGCGGACGTGATCGACCACTGGCGCATTCCGGTGCTGGCGATCCAAGGACTGGACGATCCCTACGGCACCAAACTGCAGATCGAGGAGATCGACTCGCGCATTTACTCGCCGCTCGAAACCCTGCTCTTGCCCGATTGCGGACATGCGCCGCAGAAGGAAAAGCCGGAGCAAACCCGCGAGGCGATTGCAGAGTTCACGGCCCGACTGATCCGGCTGGAACGTGAAGCCGTCCCGGTTGGCAGATAACCTTGGCGGCATCGCCCAGCCGCCTCACGCCTATGTGCCGGGGCGGACGGCGCGCCATGCGGAGGATGCTTTCGATGTGATTACCGCATCTGTCGTTCCCGGTATGAAGCCTGCGGAGCTTGTGCGCACCAAGGCGTGGAGGGCCGGGCTGCACTATCTGCAGGCTGGATACTATTGGGAATGTCACGAAGTGCTCGAACCCGTCTGGATGCAATTGGAAGAAGGCACGCCGGAACGTGATATGGTGCAGGCGCTGATTCAACTGGCCAATGCGCGGCTGAAGCTGCGGATGGGCCGCCCGAGAGCAACCTTGAGGCTCTGCGCTATGGTAGAGGCCCATCTGGCCCGCTGCGGTAGGGGCGGGGCCATCATGGGCCTTTCCCCCGCGGAGGTCGCGGACTGGATACAGCAGGTGCGGCGCGAGGCGCAGGGGGCATCATAGTGCACATGGTCTAGCATTTGTGTGCATGTCGCGGCGCGGTAAGTTAAAAAAGATGAAATATAGTACTGTTTCGTGAATTGAACCCGAGGAGTTAGCGCATGGGCAAGGTTATCGACTTTCAGACCGATCCTTCCAAGTACCGCCACTGGAAGGTGGAATACGACGGGCCCGTTGCGCGGCTTTCGATGGATGTTGACGAAAAGGGCGGCCTTTTCGAGGGGTATGAGCTGAAGCTGAACAGCTATGACCTAGGGGTGGACATCGAACTGGCCGACATCGTCCAGCGGATGCGATTCGAACATCCCGAGGTGAAAGTGGTCGTGATGCAGTCCGCCAAGGACAAGGTGTTCTGCGCCGGGGCGAATATCCGCATGCTGGGCGGCGCGGAACATGCGCATAAGGTCAATTTCTGCAAATTCACGAATGAAACGCGCAATACTTACGAAGCGGCGCTTGCCGACAGTGGCCAGAACTACATCTGCGCCATCCGGGGCGCCTGCGCGGGGGGCGGTTATGAATTGGCACTCGCGTGCAACCACCTGATGCTGACCGACGACAGCACGTCATCCGTGGCGCTGCCGGAGGTGCCGCTTCTCGCGGTTCTGCCGGGGACCGGCGGGCTGACCCGCGTGACCGACAAGCGCAAGGTGCGGCGCGATCTGGCGGATGTCTTCTGCGCCATCGAGGAAGGCGTGAAAGGCAAGCGCGCGGTCGAATGGCGGTTGGTGGACGAGGTGATCCCGAATTCGAAATTCGATGACGTGGTGGCCGAGCGGGCGGCGGAACTGGCAGAAAGCTCCGACAAACCCGACGTCGAGAAGGGGATCGAACTGAAGCCCCTTGATCGTACTTTTGCCGAGGATGGCGTGAACTATTCTTCCGTCGAGGTCGCCCTGCACCGGGAGGGGCGCCGCGCGACCATCACGATCAAGGGCCCCGAAGGCGACGCGCCCGCGGACATGGATGCCTTCGTCGCCGAAGGGGCGGACAACTGGATCCTGCGCTGCGCACGCGAGTTGGACGATGCCATCTTGCACCTGCGCAACAACGAAAAGGAGCTCGGCTTGATCGAGTTCCAGACGCAGGGCGATCCGGAAAGGGTCATCGCACACGAAGCGCTGCTGCTGAAAAACCGGGAGCACTGGCTCGCCAACGAGGTTCTGCAGTATTGGAAGCGTGTACTGAAACGGGTGGACATGACTTCCCGCAGCCTCGTGGCGATTGTTGAGCATGGGTCGTGCTTCGCCGGTCCGCTGGCCGAACTGCTTTGGGCCGCTGATCGCAGCTACATGATGCTGGAGGAGTTCGATGGCGACAATCGGCACCTCGCCACCGTGACGCTGAGCGATGGCAACTTCGGCAGCTACCCGATGGGCAACGATCTGACCCGGCTGGAAACCCGGTTCCTCGGTACGCCCGAACAGGTGGAAACGCTGAAAGACAGCATCGGCGATGCGCTGGAGGCCGATGAGGCCGAAAAGCTCGGCCTTGTCACCTATGCCTATGACGATATCGACTGGGAAGACGAGGTGCGCCTGTTCATGGAAGAGCGCGCGAGCTTCAGCCCCGACGCAATGACCGGCATGGAAGCGAATTTGCGCTTCGCCGGTCCTGAGACGATGGAAACACGCATATTCGGGCGGCTCACCGCTTGGCAGAACTGGATTTTCCAGCGGCCCAATGCCGTGGGCGAAGAAGGTGCATTGCAGCGCTATGGCACCGGCGTGCGGGGCAAATACGACATGGAACGCGTCTGACGCATCGCCGCGGCCCCTGTCCGGGCCGTGGTCTGAAACATCGAAAGGCCGGGCAGCGATCCCGCCTAACTGGAGGAACTTCGAATGCTTGATCTGATCAACGTCAGCTATGATACGCAGATCCCGAACAACGTGGGGCTGTCCGAAGACAAGAAGGTGCTGAAGGCGCTGGAAAAATGGCATCCCGGTTACATCAACTGGTGGAACGACCTGATCCCGCAGAACTTTCAGGAATCCATGGTTTACCTGCGCACCGCCGTCAGCGTGGACCCCAAAGGCTGGGCCAAGTTCGATTACGTGAAGATGCCGGAATATCGCTGGGGTGTCCTGCTCGCTCCGCAGGTCGAAGACCGAAAGATTCCCATGGGCGAACATTACGGCGAACCCGCGTGGCAGGAGGTGCCGGGCGAATACCGCAACATGCTCAAGCGGCTCATCGTCATCCAGGGCGATACGGAGCCCGGCTCCGTCGAACAGCAGCGCTTCCTCGGTCTGACGGCGCCGTCGCTCTATGACATGCGCAACCTGTTTCAGGTCAACGTGGAAGAAGGCCGCCACCTCTGGGCAATGGTCTATCTGCTGCAAAAGTATTTCGGACGCGATGGCCGCGAAGAGGCGGACGACCTGCTGGTCCGCTCCTCCGGGTCGGACGAAGCACCGCGGATGTTGGGTGCCTTCAACGAGGAAACGCCGGATTGGCTGTCGTTCTTCATGTTCACCTATTTCACCGACCGCGACGGCAAGATGCAGCTTGAAAGCCTTGCGCAGTCGGGCTTCGACCCGCTGTCGCGCACCTGCCGCTTCATGCTGACCGAAGAGGCGCATCATATGTTCGTGGGCGAAACGGGCGTGGGCCGCACCATCCAGGCGACGCTGGAGGCGATGGCGAAGCACAACATCACCGACCCCTACGACATCAACAAGATCCGCGACCTCGGGGTGATCGACCTGCCCACCATCCAGAAAAAACTGAACCTGCACTACACGCTGTCGCTCGACCTGTTCGGGCAGGAGGTTTCCACCAACGCGGCCAATGCCTTCAACTCCGGCATCAAGGGCCGCTATATGGAGCAGCGGATCGACGATGATCACAAGCTGACGGATGACACCTATCCCGTGACCTCCATCGTCGACGGCAAGATCGTGACGGAAGACGTACCCGCATTGACAGCCATCAATATGCGGTTGCGGGACGATTACGTGCGCGATGCCGCGGGCGGTGTGGGCCGCTGGAACAAGCAGATCCAGAAGGCGGGCGTGGAGTTCGAACTGAAGCTGCCGCATGAAGGGTTCCACCGACAGATCGGTGTGTTCAGCACGGTCGCAGTCGATCCGGGTGGCAACATCATCAGCGCCGACGAATGGCACAAGCGCCGGGACGAATGGCTGCCCACGAAAGCAGATGGCGATTATATCAGCTCGTTGATGAAACCCTGCTACGAGCCGGGCAAATACGCCAGCTGGATTGCTCCGCCCAAGGTGGGCATCGACAACAAGCCCGGCGATTTCGAATATGTGAAGCTGCACATGGCCTGAGGGCCACGCGGCTGCGTAAGATAAAGGACCGGAGGCGGGCCGGGCACGGCCCGCCCTATCCATGTTTCAGGGGAGGGCGCCATGAACAAGCCGATCAAACAGCATCTCATCGATCCGGAGATCTGCATCCGGTGCTACACGTGTGAAATGACCTGCCCGATCAACGCGATCGAGCATGACGACAACAACGTGGTCGTGAACCCGGACATCTGCAATTTCTGCATGGACTGCATTCCTGTCTGCCCGACAGGCTCTATCGACGAATGGCGCGTCGTCGAAACGCCCTACACGCTCGAACAGCAGTACGAGATGGATGAACTGCCCGAGCAGGAGGATATCGAAGGCCCCGCCGTCCCGGAGGAGGAGGAATCCACCGATCCCGTCGCCGCCCTTCTGGCCGAGGCGCACAAGGGGGCGGGCGGGAAGGCCCGCGCGCCGGTCACCGCGGCTAAGCCGACTGTGAACATGTATAACCTCGGAAGGCCTGCGCGTATGAAGGTGCAGGGGAACTACCGCCTTACGGATGATCCCGAACATGATGTGCGCCACATCATCCTTGATCCGGGCGCACAGCCTTTCCCCGTGCTCGAAGGGCAATCGGTTGGGATCATTCCGCCCGGAACGGACGCGGAGGGCAAGCCGCATCTGCCCCGGCTCTATTCGGTGTCCAGCCCGCGCGACGGGGAGCGGTCGGGCTATCACAACATCTCGCTCACCGTGAAGCGGGAGGTGGAGGGGCTTGCTTCCAACTACCTTTGCGATCTCGAACAGGGGGCGGAGGTTGACGTCACCGGGCCCTTCGGTGCGACCTTCCTTATGCCGGGCGATCATTCGGCGCATCTGCTGCTGATTTGCACGGGCACCGGTTCCGCCCCGATGCGGGCCTTTACCATGCAGCGTCAGCGCAGCGGTGCCACCGGGGGCATGACCATGTTCTTCGGCGCTCGCGCCCCCGAAAGCCTGCCCTATTTCGGCCCGCTCAAAAAGGTGCCTGAAAGCCTGCTGAAACAGCATCTTGTCTTCAGCCGGCTTGAGGACTGCGAAAAGGAATATGTGCAGGATCGCATCGTTGCGGAGCAGGAAGTGGTCGCGGAGCTTCTGGCCAATGACAAGACCCATATCTACATTTGCGGGCTGCGCGGTATGGAGGAAGGCGTCGAACAGGCGATGACTTCCATCGCCGAGGGCATGGGGCAGCAGTGGTCGGACCTGCGCGACACCATGCGCGAAGACGGACGTTATCACGTGGAAACCTATTGATGGCGGCGCAACCTTTCGTCCATCCGGTCAATGTCACCTGGGGGGACTGCGATCCCGCGCGCATCGCCTATACCGCGCGCCTGCCATGGTTCGCGCTGGATGCGATCAATGCATGGTGGGAAGCGCATTTCGACGGCGAAGGCTGGTACCAGCTTGAACTCGATCGCAATATCGGCACGCCCTTCGTGAACCTGTCGATGGACTTCCGCAGCCCCGTTACCCCCCGGCACAAGCTGCTGTGCGAAACCTACCCGACACGGTTGGGCGAAAAGTCCATCACCTTCGGAATGAAGGCACGGCAAGACGGGATCCTGTGTTTCGAAGGCAGCTTTACCTGCGTGTTTACCATCGCCGATCAATTCAAGAGCCAGCCCGCCCCGCAGCGTCTGCGGGACGTGATCGAACCTCTGGTTCGGACGGGTTAATGCCGGGTACCCGCCCTTCATGCATTATTTCGCGCAATCGGCCTTGATGTTTTGATTCCTGCATTATTTTTCGCGAAATGAACGATATGTCTGACAGCACCCGAGACCGGGATACCGGCGCCGAACTGATCGCACGCCTTGCCGCGCGGGTCGCCGAAGCGAGGAAGGCGCGGGGGCTGCCACGGCGCGTGCTTTCCGAACTTTCCGGTGTATCCCCGAGGTACCTTGCCCAGTTGGAAGCCGGGGAAGGAAATATATCCATCCGACTTCTGGAACGGGTCGCTACGGCGCTGAACCTCAAAGTCGAAAACCTCATCGCGGAAGAACTGCCGATGGATCATGATGTCCAGCGGCTCGTCGCGCTTTTCCGTCAGGCCCCGGACGACGTTCAACAGCGTGTGCGTTCGATCCTTGCGCCCGAAAACCCGAAGCTGATGCGGGCGGGCCGAATCTGTCTGATTGGCCTGCGGGGCGCGGGTAAATCGACATTGGGGCGGATGGCCGGCGAGGCGCTGAAAATTCCCTTTGTCGAACTCAACAAGGACATAGAGGCCCATAACGAGATGCCCCTCTCGGAGATCATGGCGCTCTACGGGGAAGAGGGCTACCGGGAGATGGAGGCCGAGGCGCTGGAGCGTGTCAGCGCCCGGCACGATCGGATCATCCTTGCCGTGGCGGGCGGTATCGTCGCGGAAAAGACGACCTATGCGCGGCTGCTTGAACGCTTCCATACCGTCTGGCTGAAAACCAGCCCGGCCGAACATATGCAGCGCGTGCGTGCGCAGGGCGATGTCCGCCCCATGCAGGGCAACCCTGCCGCGATGGCGCAGCTTAAATCCCTGCTCGAAGGCCGCAAGCCGCTTTATGAAAAGGCCGAGGCGCAGTTGAACACCTCCAACCGGACGGTGCGAAGCTCTCTCAACGATCTGCTGGCTATCGTCGCGAGCCGGGGGTTCCTCGACCGCGGCGAAGGATGAAGGCAACAGGTTCGCCGCAGGTCGTTCTCTGCGAGGCGGGGGCGGGCGCGGCGCCCTTCATCGATGCGCTGCTGTCCAACGGTATTTTAGTGACCGTGCAGGAAGAAGACGCCACCACGTTGGAACGTGTGGCAGATGGTCTGAAGGGTCGTCTCAAAGGGCCGTTGCCGGAGTTTGTCGATAGCTCCGCCCGTTTTGCCAAGGATGCCAACGTGATTGCCGCGCCTTCGGCCCTTGGCTGGGTGCCCCAACCCCCCACTGCCGTCTTGGCCGAACCCATCACGGTGGGCGGGGCGGGGCCCCTTTACCTCGATCTTTCGGCTTTCCCGCTGGTTGAACTTTGCGCGGTGGGGAGGGAAGGGGCCGCGGGAGAGTTGCGGGCCATATTGGCCGCCTCTGGCGCCCAGATCCTGTCGGCCCCGGCAGGTGCCCTCTTTCCCGGCAGTCGCCTGCAAAACCGGATGGTTGCCATGGTGGAGGCATTGCTGATGGCAGGCGCCGCCCCTTGGGATATCGACGAGGCGCTGGAAGCGGCGGGTTGGTCACCCGGCCCCTTGGCCCTGCAGGACGGGCAGGGCCTTGATGGCACGCTTGCACGTTGGCGCGCCGGGGGAGGGCACCGGCATACGATATTGGAACGCATGGTGCAGGAAGGCCGCCTTGGACGCGCGGTCGGGGTCGGCTGGTATCGGTATCCCGGCGGGGGCGGTGCGGTGATCGACCCCCTGCTGGAAGACATGATTGAGGAAGAGGCGCGGTTTGCCGGCCACAGGCGGGGCGACATGACCGCGCCCTGTATCGTGCAAGCGGTCACGCTGGGACTGCTGGCGGAATTAGTTGAGATTTTTGAGGCAGGGATGGCGGAGCGGATGCTTGACCAGCTTGTAGGCGCGAAGACCGGCTACGGCCCTTCGGGTAAAGGCCTTTGCGCTGAAGCAAAGCGCATGGGGCAGGCAGAGATGGCGGAGGCCTTGGCCGCTTTGCGCGGGCGCTTCGGATCGGCATGGGAACTTCCGGCAGCGCTCCGCAGCACGGGGGAGGCGCGGCTGTTCCGGTAGGAAGTGACCCGAACCAAAAAGGCCGCCCCGAAGGGCGGCCTCCATTCGCTGGTTCGGTTCGATTACATCGTCCACGCCATGCGGGCGGGGTGGTATTCAAAGCCGATGTGGTGGCCTGCGCCAACCAGACCTTCCTTGGTGTGGTTGTAGAGCGAGCGCCAGTAGGGCTGAATCGTGACCCCGGAGTTCTGGATCATCGCTTCGCCTTCGGCCATCAGTGCGCGGCGCTTCTCAACGTCGGCTGTGGCAAGTGCTTTTTCCAGCAAGGCGTCGAATTCGGGGTTGGACCAGCCGAATTCGTTCCACGCTTCACCCGAACGATAGGCAAGCGCCCAGATCTGCACGCCAAGGGGGCGCGCGTTCCAGTTGGTGGAGGAGAAGGGATATTTCGTCCAGTCGTTCCAGAAGGTGGAACCGGGCAGGATCGTGCGCTTCACCTTGATACCTGCATCGCGCAGCTGTGCCGCAACCGCGTCGGTCGTGTCCTTGCGCCAGGCGTCGTCGATGGAGAAGAGCTCATGCTCGAAATCGGCCATGCCGGCTTCTTCCATGAGCGCCTTCGCCGCCGCCGGGTCCACCGTACGGGGTTCGAGTTCCGCGTATTCCGGATGCATCGGGCCGACGTGGTGGTTTTCCGCCACGATACCGCGACCGGCATAGCCCAGTTCGAGCAGAACCGCGTTGTCCACCGCCATGGTGAGGGCGCGGCGCACGCGCTCGTCCTCGTAGGGGCGCATCCCGTCCACTTCGGCCAGCTGGTTCGGCCGGATGACGATGGTTGCAGCCGACGCGATGCTGTTTTCGACCCAGCCGTCCAGCGTGCTCATGATGTCGATGTATTCGCCTTCCATGGAGTAGAAGGCATCGACCTCATCCGCTTCGGCGGCCGCGATCCACGCAGAGGGGTCGGTGCCGTAATCGATATATTCGAGCCGGTCGATATAGGGTCCGCCGAAGACTTCGGTGCCCCACCATTCAAAGCCCTCGTTGCGGACCAGAACGCTCTTCACCCCGACTTCGAGCGACTCGGGCAGATAGGGGCCGGTGCCGACGGGATTTTCCAGCATGTTATCGGCATCGAAGCCTTCAGGTACGATGGCCGCGGGATAGTCCGCCATACCGGGAACAAGCGTGATGTCAGGGCGCGGCAGCATCAGCTTGACGGTGTGGTCATCCACGACCTGAATCGCCCCTTCGATGGCCTTGCCGGTTTCCTCGTCGATCAGCGTCGCGAAACGCCCGGCCATGGAGTTGCCTTCCACGTCCTTCTCGCACCAGCCTTCGATGTTGCGCGCAACGTCGGCGGCGGTGAAGTCGGAGCCGTCGTTCCACTTCACGCCCTTGCGGACGTTGAGCGTGTATTCGGTCGCGTTATCGTTGATTTCCCAGCTCTCCAGCAGGGCAGGGGTGAATGTGCCGTCGTTTTCCCAGATGGCGAGGTATTCCAGCCACCCGCGGGAGAAGTTTGCGATCTGCGACCAGTCATAGGTGCGCGGATCCTTCAGCGCGCGTACTTCCATCTGCATGCGGACGGTGCCGCCTTCCTTGTGGGCTGCGGCCTGAGCGGGGGCCGGCATGCCGATCATGGCATAGGCGGTCGCCGTGGTGGCGCCGAACGCGCTGGCAAGGGCCAGGAATTCGCGGCGGTTCACTGGGTCTTTCTTCGCAGCTTCCGCCGAGTCGATGACCGACTGGGGCAGCGGTTTGCCGGTGCGTGTCAGAAATGTCATGTTCTTCCTCTCTGTTACGATGCCGAAGTACCGGCACATGCGACGACCGCCTTCGGAAGCGGTGCCAGGTGACGCAGTTGTCCTGCTGTTGCAAGCAATCCCCTTGGGGGTGCCGCGCGATAGTCAAACACACGGACCACGCGCGTCAAGCCCATCGGCCCCAGATGTGAGACTGCGTGTATTATCAGGGGCGTGTGCGATTTGCCGGTTGACGGGGACTGACCCGCTGTGACGCGGGGGCAGAGATATGGGGAAAGGCGTGCTGTGAAAAAGAAAATACGCGGGTCATCGGGTAAGTAATTGTAATTATTAAAATATTATTGGTGTGCCGGCGAGGCGCTAGCAAATACGCCCATCAGCGCAGAAGCAGGGTAAAGATGAGACCCGGCATCTCGTTTCCAATATGTCGATCACTCCGCGCGGACCGCTAGCACAGTTCCCTTACGTCACTTTTAAGAGACCGAAGCACAATACCGACCTATGAGCCGGTGAGGTGACCGAATCTAGATTTCTCGACGGTCCGTTGCAAAGCCCATGTCGCGGGCTGCAGCGAAAAGCTCGCGCAGGCGTGTTGCATCCCCGACTTCGTTGGAAAGCAGCAAGACGAGCCGGGCGTTGAGCGCGTGGCTATGTTCGGCGCTCAGGCCCTGATGCGCCTTCATCAACGCTTCGTAAACCGCGTCCCCCGCGGGGCCGAGCCTGTCTTCTTCGGTCATAGGAAGCCTCCTTTCGCACGGGCCAGAGCCTCTTTCACCTCTTCAACCTGTGGTGTGTCGAAGAACGCACAGACATGTCCATCCGGGCGCAAGAGATAGGCGCCCCGACCGTATCGCTGTTCCACCAGCCCTTCGGTATCTTCCACCTCCGCGCCGCTGCCTCTGGGCCCGACGATAACAGATTCCAGGCCCGGCACTTCGGGGAGCACGGCGCCCCCGACGCCCAGCAGAACAAAGCGTCCTTGCAGCGCCTCGATCAGCCAGCGACACCCGTTTTTGCCGACCACCGGGGCATCCGGCATCGCGCTACCGGGCGCTATGGGCGCCTCCCCCCGGGTTTGCAGGGGGCGGCCATCGAGGCTGCAGGGCTGAGATAACCGGCCCGAATTGATGAGCCGCCGGGCAAAAGGTTGCGTTTCGGCGAGGCGCAGTACCTCGTGGCGGAGAAGCGCTTCCATCTCCGATTTCGGCGTCATGAAATTGGTGGCGCGGCCCGAATGGAGGATGTTTTCGCGTGCCCCGTGGCGGCGCTCGTCATCATAGCTGTCCAGCAGGGCCGACGACGCCTCTCCCTTCAGCACCAGCGCCAGTTTCCAGCCTAGGTTGTCCACATCTTGAATGCCGCCGTTTCCGCCACGCGCGCCGAAGGGACTGACAACATGGGCGCTGTCGCCGACAAAGATCACCCGCCCATGAACGAAGTTGTCCAGCATGGCGCAGCGGAAGCGATAGACGCTCATCCAGTCGAGCCGAAAGGGCGTATCGCCGACGATGGCCCGGATACGGGGCAGAACCCGTTCCTCCGTCGCCTCCACCTCCGGGTCCGCGTCGGGGCCAAGCTGCAGGTCGATCCGATAGATGTCATCGGGTTGCTTGTGCAGCAGCGCGGATTGCCCTTCGTGAAAAGGCGGGGCGAACCAAAACCATCGTTCCGGGCGGTCGGCGACGGCAAAGGGGCTTTGGGGCATTTCGACGTCCACGATCAAAAAGCGTTCCTCGAAGGACTGACCTTCGAAAGGCAGGGCCATCCGGCTGCGGGTTGCGCTGCGGGCCCCGTCGCAGGCGAGGTACCAATCCGCTTCCAGCGTATAGTCGCCATCAGGGGTTTCGATGATCAGTTCGACGTGATCGCCGCGCTCCGCATGGTCTGTCACCCTGTTGCGAAACCGCAGATCGATGAGGTCGGGAAAGGCATGCGCCCGTTCGAGCAACATGCGTTCCACATGGTACTGCTGAAGGTTGATGAAGGCCGGGTATTTGTGCCCCGTCTCGGGCAGAAGGTCGAATTCCCAAACCTGCTTTTCGCCGTGAAACAGGCGGCCCACCTGCCATGTGACACCCTTTGCCAGCATGGTTTCGCCCACGCCCAGCCTGTCGAAGATTTCAAGCGTGCGTTTGGCCCAACAAATCGCGCGGGACCCGACGGAGACGGTATCGCCGTCATCCAGAACCACGCAGCGGATACCCTGCTGGGCCAGATCGATTGCAATGGAAAGGCCGACGGGTCCGGCGCCGACGATTACCACCGGATGGCGGGGTTCAGGCGCCCCAAGGCCGGGGGGCGGGGTGTAGGGATAGGGCGGGTACCGGTCGGTCATCTCTCACACCTCCCCGTTCCGGTTAGTCCTGAAGGGAGGCCCACATCTCGCGGTCACGTTCTGCCGTCCAAATGCGGGGCGTGTCGATGCCTTGGGCTTCGTCATAGGCACGTGCGACGTTGAAGGGCAGGCAGTGTTCGTAGATGGCGTAATCACCGAACTTCGGATCGCATTCGGCGCGCACCGCGTCGTAGGCTTGTTTGAGCGAGCCGCCCCGCAGTGCCACCCGCGCGGCAGGCCGATAGGTGGAGCGGATGAAGTCGGCCGTGGAGTCGATGGCGGCGTTGACCTGATCGCGACCGACAAGCGCATCGCCGCGCCCGGGGGCGATGGCGTCAAGGTCGAAGGCACGGATGCGTTCCAGCGTCGCGGGCCAGTCGCCAAAGTGACCGTCCCCGCAATAGCAGGCAGAGTGGTATTCGACGATATCGCCGGTGAACATCACGTTTTCGTCCGGCACATGGATGACCGCATCGCCCGCTGTATGGGCGCGGCCCAGTTGCATAATGTCGACGCGGCGCCTGCCAAGGTAGACGGACATACGCCCCTCGAATGTCGTTGTGGGCCACGTGAGGCCGGGAATGCTTTCATGGCCTTCGAAAAGCCGCGGGAAGCGTTCGAATTCGCTGTCCCAATCCTGCTGACCACGTTCCGCCACCATGGACCGCGCACGGTCCGACATGATGATCTGATGGGCATTGTAGGCCGAGGCCCCCAATACCCGCACAGCGTGATAATGCGTCAGCACGAGATGGCTGATCGGCTTGTCGGTGACCGAACGAACGCAATCGATCACCTTGCCCGCAAGCCGCGGGGTTGCCTGCGCCTCTACGATCATGACGCTGTCATCCCCGATAATGACGCCGGAATTTGGATCGCCTTCTGCGGTGAAGGCGTAAAGACCTTCGCCTACTTCGGTGAAGGAGATTTTCTTTTCAGTGAGGTCGGCTTGGGAGGCGAATTTGGCAGCCATTGTTAAACCTTTCGAATGTCGGTGCCGGAAGAGTCGTAGGGAGCCTCCGGCGGGGATTTTGGGCCATTTGGAAATGACCGTCGAGCGACCTGTATCGGCTCAGGGCCAGTCGAGCGCGGGCAGGACGGCGCCTGCGCAGGCGCCGAAACCGATCCGGTAGCCGTCGCCGGAGGCATGACCGGTCAGGATGAGCGTATCGCCGTCTTCGAGGAAGCTGCGGGTTTCCCCGTTCTGCAGTTTCACCGGGGTCTTTCCGCCCCAGGACAACTCCAGCAGGCAGCCGCGTGCATCCTCCTCCGGCCCGGACACCGTGCCGGAGCCGAGCAGGTCGCCCGCGTTCATCGCACAGCCCGAGGACGCGTGATGCGCAAGTTGCTGGGCGGCGGAGTAATACATCTGGTCGTAGTTCGTGCGCGCGATCACTTCCTGCTCCCCGCCTTCGGGCTGCAGGATCACGCTCAGTTCGATGTTATAGATCATGGGGCTGGGTTCCTGCAGGTAGGGGAGCAGGGCGCGTTCCCGGTCGGGTGTCGGGGCGCGAAAGGGCTCCAGCGCGTGGCGCGATACGATCCAGGGGCTGATGGAGGTGGCGAAGGCCTTTGCCTGAAACGGACCGAGCGGCTGGTACTCCCACGCCTGTATGTCCCGCGCGGACCAATCGTTCAGCAGAACGTAGCCAAAGATCATTTCATCCGCTTCCGCGACGGTGAGGGGCTGGCCCATTTCAGTCGACGTGCCGACGACGGCGCCCAGCTCAAGCTCGAAATCGAGGCGCTGGGAGGGGCCGAAGGAGGGGCTTTCATCCGGCCCCTTGATCTGGCCGTTGGGCCTGCGGATATCCGTGCCGGACACCACCACCGTAGAGGCGCGCCCGTTGTAACCGATCGGCATGTGCAGCCAGTTGGGGGGCAGGGCGTTTTCGGCCCCGCGGAACATCGTGCCGACGTTTGTGGCATGGTGTCGACCTGCATAGAAATCGGTGAATTCGCTGACCACGAAGGGCAGGTGCAAGCGTACTTCGGACATCGAGATGAGGTGACCGGCGACCTGGGCCTGTTCGGGGGCGTCGGCGGCAAGCAGTTCGGTCAGCCGCTCGCGGAGCGCGGCCCAGCGGGAGGGGCCAAGCTCCATCACGTCGTTCCAGCAGGGCACGTCGAACACCGGCTCATCGCCCAGGCTGATCAACCCGTCTTCTTCCAGTGCTGCCATGTCCAGCACCATATCGCCGATGGCCACCCCGCACCGCGGTTCGAGGCTGTTGGTGGAAAAGACCCCGTAGGGCAGGTTGTTGAGCGGAAAATCGGTATCGGTGCTGTTGGCGCTTTCCACCCAGGACGGGAGTAATGTCATCGTTTTTCTTGCCTTTGCATCAGGGCGAGGGCGGCGTTCATTTCTTGCCCGGTGTGCCGTCGAATTTCTTTTCCAGACTTTCCCAGCAATCGATGTAGTCATCCTGCAGGGGCGCCTCGCGCGCGGCGAATTCCGTGAGGTGCTGCGGAAAGCGGGTTTCGAACATGAAGGACATCGTATCGGCCAGTTTCTGCGGTGCGAGCTCTGCATTGGACGCGCCCTCAAACGCGGTCTTGTCCGGCCCGTGGGGCAACATCATGTTGTGCAGGGACATGCCGCCGGGGACGAAGCCCTTGGGCTTGGCATCGTACTGGCCGTAGATGTTCCCCATCAGTTCGGACATGACGTTCTTGTGGTACCATGGCGGGCGGAAGGTATCCTCCGCCACCATCCAGCGGTCTCGGAAAAGGACGAAATCGATGTTAGCGGTGCCTTCGACGCCCGAGGGGGCGGTCAGCACGGTGAAGATCGACGGATCCGGGTGGTCGAAGAGAACCGCACCGACCGGGCAGTAGGTGTTGAGGTCGTATTTCACCGGGGCGTAGTTTCCGTGCCACGCGACCACGTCCAGCGGCGAATGACCGATACGTGTCCGGTGGAACTGCCCGCACCATTTGATGGTGACGGTTGACGGGACCTCGCGGTCTTCGAAGGCGGCGACAGGCGTCTTGAAATCGCGCCGGTTCGCCATGCAGTTGGCCCCGATGGGGCCGCGGGCGGGCAGGTGGAATTTCTGGCCGTAGTTCTCACAGACGAAACCCCGGGCCGGTCCTTCGATGACCTCCACCCGATAAACAAGGCCGCGCGGAATGATCGCGATTTCCTGCGGGGCAATCTCCATCACGCCCAGTTCAGTGCAAAAGCGCAGGCGGCCTTCCTGCGGCACGATCAGCAACTCGCTGTCGGCGGAATAGAAATAGGCGTCCTCCATCGAGGCGGTCACGAGGTAGATATGGCTGGCCATGCCGACCTGCGTGTTCACGTCCCCCGCCGTCGTCATGGTGCGCATGCCGGTGAGCCATGTCAGTTCCTCTTCGCTATGGGGTACCGGATCCCAGCGATATTGCCCTAGGCTGGTGACATCCTGCGGCATGTGGGGCGCGGATTTCCAATAGGGCAGCTCGATCCTTTCGTAGCGATGGGAATGATGGACAGACGGTCTGATGCGGTAGCACCACGTCCTTTCGTTGGCGTGTGAAGGCGCGGTGAAAGCCGTTCCCGATAGCTGTTCGCCATAGAGGCCATAGTTGCATTTCTGGGGGCTGTTCATGCCCTGAGGCAGGGCGCCGGGCAGCGCCTCGGTTTCGAAATCGTTGCCGAAGCCGGACATGTAGCCTCTGTTCAGGGTCGCCCCGTCGCCGGGTGCCTGGGCTTCTTTCAGTCGGGTATCAAGGGTGTTCATGGTGCAACCTCCCGTCGGTTGAGATCGGTGTAATAGTTGGTTTTGTAACTAACAAGGGTTTGGCAGGGCTTTACACGGCACCCGCTTCGGGGCACCGCTGGGACATGTCGGACCAGTTGCGCGGATTGATCATCACATTTTTCGGGGTGCTATTCGTCGTTCCCGACTCCCTCTTCGTACGTCTGATTGACGCGGATGCGCTTACGATCGCCTTCTGGCGTTTGCTCCTTGCCGGTGGCGGTACGGCGGTCTGGCTATTGCTGCGCAAGGGGGCGACCCCCTTTGCCGCGCTATCCCGGACCGGTCGTTACGGCGTGATCTACGTCGCTGGAGTGGGAGCGAGCGGGGTTTTCTTTGTCGTGGCGGTCAGCCTGACCTCGGTCGCGAACGTGGTATTCATCATCGCCTCACTGCCCGTCTTTGCCGCGATTTTCAGCAAGGTGTTTCTGGGTGAGCGGTTCAGCCCGCGCATGATGATGACCTGTGCCGCTGTTCTGCCGGGGCTTGCCGTGATCGCTTATGGATCCGGCGAAACGGAAGGGGCCAGCCTGAAGGGCGATCTGTTGGCGCTGGGCGTCTCGGCCTGTTTTGCCGCCGCCCTCACGGCGGCCCGGCGTGTGCGGAACACATCCATGGTTCCGGGTGTCGCGGTTGGCTATCTGCTGGGAGCAGTGGCGGTCCTGCCCTTTGCGGCGCCCTTTTCCGTACCATCGGGGCAGGTGGCGCTGGTCTTGGCGCACGCGGGCTTCATCCTCGCCAGTTCGGTGCTGCTGGCGCAGGGGCCGCGCTATATTACCTCGGCGGAAGTGGGGTTGCTGGTGCTGCTGGAATCCGTCCTCGCCCCTCTGTTGGCGTGGATGGTGATAGACGAAAATCCGGGCGCCCACGCGGTATTGGGAGGCATGATCGTGATCGGGGCCTTGCTGGTATCGAACATCGTGGCATTGCGCCGTGAAAGGCGCAGGAGGGCTACAGCGGCGCCGGGGCCGTTCAGAAATCCACGGTGACGCCGGGCAGATCGAGCGCCTTCATCAGGTCGCGCAGTTCCTGCCGTGCTGCCACGTTGGAGATGTTGAGCTGTTTGACCCCGATATCGAGCAGGTCCAGCAGCGTCAGGCCGCGCGGAAAAAGCTCCCGAAAAATGACACGTTCGTTGAAGCCGGGCGCCACGCGAAAGCCGATGCGCTTGCTGAGGTTCGCAAGGGCGCGTTCCATCTTTTCCTTGTTGACCATCCGCTGCGCCCCCATCCGGTTGCGCACGACGATCCAGTCGATTGCCGCCAGCCCGGCCTGTGCCCGCAGTTGACGCGCATTCCAGACCATTTCGGAATAGACCGAAGGCCCGGTGATCTTCTCGCCTGCGCTATCGGTATGGGCCAGCAGATCGAAATCCACGAAGCTGTCGTTCAGTGGTGTGATCAGCGTGTCGGCCAGCGAATGTGCCACCTGGCTGAGACGGGTGTGCGAACCGGGGCAATCGATCAGGATGAAATCGTTGGAAGGTTCCATCGATGCCACGGCGGCACTGAGCCGGTGATCGTAGATGTTTTCACCCGGCCGCAGGGTTTCCGGCGCGATCTCGGGCAGTTCGCATAAGGTCGGACTGGGCAGGTCGAGGTTGGCGCTGGCGAGGAAGCTTTTCCGGTTTTCGATGTAGCGCCCGAAGGTTCGCTGCCGCAGGTCGAGATCAAGCGCACTGATCTTGTGCCCCATCCGGGCGAGGGCGGTCGCCACATGCATGGAAACGGTCGATTTGCCTGCACCGCCCTTTTCGTTCCCGACGACGATGATATGCGCCATAGTTTGTCCCTTGGTGACCCGCGGTTGATCCGCGGGCGCTCTTTATCGGCAACTCTATGTTGCGGCTGTCATTTTGAAAAGCGCCCCAGCCCGTGAATTGACGCGGTGGGGGCGCATTTGTCACGTTTTGAGCCGGGGTCCAGACTCCACCGTGGCCTCAAACCGAAACAGGCGCCGCCCGGTGGGGCGACGCCTGCGCATTCTTCAGGTCGGTGCGGTTCAGAAGCCGAGGCCGGCGTACTTGCTCTTGAACTTCGAAACGCGACCGCCGGTGTCCATCAAGCGGGAGGTGCCGCCGGTCCAGGCCGGGTGCACCGAAGGATCGATATCCAGCGACAGCTGGTCGCCTTCCTTGCCCCATGTCGACTTCATCTTCACGACGGTGCCGTCGGTCATCTTGACGTCGATCATGTGGTATTCGGGATGTGTATCGGCTTTCATCGGGCTTATCCTTTCGCGTCGGCAGCCGCTTTGGGCTTGTAGTTTGCGTTCTCGGTGATGCGGGCGGATTTGCCCCGGCGGCTGCGCAGGTAGTACAGCTTCGCACGGCGCACACGACCGCGGCGCACGACGGTGATGCTGTCGATATTGGTCGAATGCAGGGGGAAGACCCGCTCCACGCCTTCGCCAAAGCTGATCTTGCGAACGGTGAACGAGCCGGCGATGCCGTGGCCGTTGTTGCGCGCGATGCAGACGCCTTCGTAATTCTGTACCCGTGTGCGTGTGCCTTCGGTAACCTTGAAGCCGACGCGTACGGTGTCTCCGGCGCGGAAATCAGGAATTTCCTTGCCCAGTTCGGCGATTTGTTCCGCCTCGATCTCTGCGATCAGGTTCATCTGACCTACTCCTTGAATTGCTCGTGGTGTTCCACGAAGTTATTGCGCGACCCAGAGCTTCGGGTACTGTCGGTGCCACCCGTGGGGGCCCGCCGAAGGTATCGTCGTCCTTGCTTGTTCTCGATCCGCGCACAGCGGAAAGCACCGGAGGCGACGTGCGACTCCGGATCGGCGCTCTATAGGCAGGAACGCCGTGGCGATCAAGAGGAGTCTTGGCAGACGCTTCGGGCGCCTGACGTGGCGTTGGCCGGAAAGGGGCATTGTGCCTCAGGCGCGGCGCATTACGTCGGGTCGCAAAGATCGAAAGGAGATCTCCATGGTACGCAAGACCCCCGGAACCGCGCTCGTCACCGGTGCCTCCTCCGGCATCGGACGTGAATTCGCCCGCTATCACGCCTCCAAGGGCGGGGCGGTTATTCTGACCGCACGGCGCGAGGAGGCGCTGGAAAGCCTCAAGGCCGAGATCGAAGAGCGCCACGGGGTGGACGCCCATGTCTTCGCGCTCGACCTCGGGGCGGCGGGAGGTGCCAAAAAGCTCTATGACGCGGTGAAAGCCGCAGGGCTGGACGTGGATATCCTCATCAACAACGCGGGTTTCGGCGGGCATGGCGCGCATCTTGACCGCCCGCTTGAAGACGAACTGGCGATGATCGACCTCAACGTGAAGGCGCTGGTCGAACTGACCCACCGGTTCGGGCAGGATATGGTCGCAGGCGGCGGCGGGCACATCCTGAATGTCGGGTCCACCGCTGGCTTCATGCCCGGTCCGATGCAGGCCACATATTTTGCGACGAAGGCTTTCGTCAAATCCTTCAGTCAGGCCATCGACCATGAAATGCGCCCCAAGGGCGTCAATTGCACGGTGCTCGCCCCCGGTTACGTCGAAACCGAATTTGCAGACCGCAGCGATCTGAACGGCACCGATCTGGTCAAGGGCGGGGGTGCCAGCGCAGAAAGCGTCGCCCGCCATGGCTACGACGCGATGATGAAGGAAAAGCTGGTCACCGTGAACGATCCGAAGCTGAAAATCGCGGTCGACTGGATCATTCCGATGCTGCCGCGTCGTCAGGTGTTGAAGATGGTCAAGGGCATGCAGACCAAGGAGGGGCAGTCAGCCTTCGGGGGTGTCCTTTCCGTGGCGTTCCCAAAGGTCAGGGCGCCGCTCCCGGGTCAGTTCCTCGGCCCGGGCGCGGCGCCAGCGCGCAACCTCGGCATGGTTGCCGGATGTCAGCACGGGTGGAATCTCTCGGCCTTCCCAGACGGCGGGGCGGGTATATTGCGGATGTTCCAGAAGGCCTGCGGAGTGGCTTTCCTCGACCGTGCTTTCGGCGTTGCCCAAAACGCCGGGAAGAAGCCGGACGGTTGCATCGATCATGGCCTGAGCGGCCAGTTCGCCGCCGGTCATCACGAAATCACCCAGGCTGACCTCGGTTACGCCGAAATGCTCCAGCACACGTTCGTCCACGCCCTCGAAGCGCCCGCAGAGCATCGTGGCCCCCTGCGCCGCCGCCAAATCACGGGCCATCCCCTGATCGAAGCGCCGCCCGCGCGGCGACATATAGAGCACAGGCCAGCGCCCAGACGCGCGGCTTCCGGCTTCCTGCAGGGCGGCGCCCACGACATCGGCGCGCATGACCATGCCCGCGCCCCCGCCCGCCGGGGTGTCATCCACGTTCCGGTGCCGCCCGACCCCGTGTTCGCGCAAATCGATGGTATGCAGTCCCCACAGCCCATCCGACAGGGCGCGCCCGGTGAGGCTGAGGCCGAGTGTGCCGGGAAACGCCTCGGGGAAGAGCGTGACAACCTGCGCGTGCCAGACATCGCGGGGCAGGGCGGTTTCCGCCATCAGATCCCGCGGCTTTGCGTTCGCCGCCACGCTCTTGCGCCCGTGGGAGCGGTTCATGGCGGTCATTGGGCAGCCCCCTGCAGAAGCGCTTTCTTCGCGGCACGCCGGTCTTCCGAGTCCTCGATCCGCCGATTGATGCGCAGCAGTTCCTGCAGGGTATCCGCATCGGGGCGCTTGTTCTGAGGTGCCACCGGTTCGACGGCCGCGATCAGTTCATCAGGCAAGTCGCACAGCCGCAGCAAATCACCCGCCGGTCCCAACGGGTCATCGGCGCAGTCTTCCAGCCGGGTCACGTGAACGGGGCAGGGAACACGGCTCGCGATTTCGGCTGCCATGTCATCCAGCGCGGGAGCTTGCGGGTATAGTTCGGCAAAGCGCTCGTAATCCATGGTCATGTCAGAGCTTTTGACGTGTTCCCAATAGGCGGAGGCGCGCCATTCCGCGGCGTCGCGTGTCGTCAGATAGATCATGATGTCAGCCGCGGGGAAACGCCGCGCCGCGATGTCGCGCAGAACATAAAGCAGTTCGGGTGCCGCCCCGTAATCGGAGAGATCGCCCCGGCCCGGCAGATGGCCGCAAAGCTCCTCCGCCGATAGGATCAGGCTGCGGCGCGGCATGCCGGGCAGATCGTCGAGCAGGGCGGCAAAGCGGTCTTCGACCTTGATCATCGTCAGTGGATCGCGCCAGGTGGAATATCCCCGTGTCGCATGCAGAAGGTCGCGCATCTGGGCGCGCAGGCGGATCGCCACATGCTGTTTGAGCGTGGCGCGGTTCGTTCGCAGGATCGCCTGCACCGTCTTCGTTCCGGTCTTGTGAAAGCCCGCATGCAGGATGATCCGGCGCGGCATCAGTCCTCGTCCGGCCCGGGCAGGACACCCAGCGGCGGATCGGCGATGATGCGCCCTGCCGAAAGGTCCACGGTAGGGACGGCGCTGCGGGTAAAGGGCAGGTAGACCGTGGCGGAGCTTCCGGCCAGCTGGAGTTCGAGCAGATCGTCCGCGCCGTGGTTCTGCACCGTCCGGACTTTGCCGATGAGGGTGCCGCCGGTGTCGTATACCTCCAGCCCGATGAGATCGGCGTGGTAGAATTCATCGTCCGGAAGCGATGGCAGATCGCCCCGTGCTGCATAGAGGTCGACGCCGCGCAACGCGTCCGCCTCTTCCTTGGTCGACACTTCGGCGATACGGGCGGCGAAGCCGTTCTTGATGGGGCGCAGGATGGCCAGGGCAAAGCTGCGCGCTCCTGCCGCATCCGTGAGGGGGCTGTAGGTTTCGATATCCTCCGGATTGGCGCAGAAGCTCTTCACGCGCACTTCGCCCCGCACCCCATAGGCGCCGGCGATGGCCCCCACGCACACCCTGTCCGTCATTGCAAAAGCTCCGAGCCCACGCAGATCGTGCCGGTCCACTGGCCTTCGCCCGCGCTGCATTCGCCCCGCATGAGCGAGCGTTCGAAGAGGACGCCCATGAAGAAGCCGACCGCCATTACCATGATCATTATGCCCATCCGCAATATCATCGCTCCTCGATCCGCAGGGCGGGGGCGCGCGTCTCCCATCCCTTGGTTTCAAGTTCCGGGGTCAGGGATACATCCTGTGGCCAGCCAAGGCAAAGATAACCGATCAGTTTCCAGTCTTCCGGCAGGTCAAGATCCGCTGTCAGCCGGTCGGGATCGAGGATCGAGACCCAGCCCAGTCCCAGACCATGGGCGCGGGCGGTCAACCACATCAAATTGATCGCCCCCACAACGGAATAGCGCCGCATCTCGGGCATGGTGGCGGCCCCCAGCCCGTGGCCCTTGGTGGTCGCGTCATCGCAAAAAACGGCGAGATGTTCGGGCGCGTCCCGCAGACCGGCGAGTTTAAGCGAGGCATAGCGTTCCGCGCGCTCCCCCTCATAGCCCGAAAGCGCCTTGGTATTGGCATCGAGGAAATTGGCGAGTGCTGCATCCCGCGCGGATTGCGAGCGCACCTTCACGATGCGCCACGGTTCGGACAATCCTACGGAGGGGGCAAGGTTGAACGCGTCAAGGCAGACATCCAGCAGGGCCGGGTCCACCGGATCCTTGCGGAAATGGCGCACGTCGCGCCGCCAGCGCATCAGGTCGTGCAGCCCGGCACGGAAGTCTTTCGAGAACCGCTCCATGCCGGGCCTTTTGGTCTTATTCCGCGGAGTCGTCAGCAGCGGGTGCCGCTGCGGCTTCCTCGGCAGCGGCCTTCTTGGCGGCTTTCTCTTCGGCGCGTTCCTGCGCCTTCTTGCCGGGCTTGGCGCGGTTGGGGTTGTTGCGCTCGGTCTTTTCACGAACGCCGGCAGCTTCCAGCATGCGTGCAACGCGGTCGGTCGGCTGGGCGCCCTTGGAAATCCATTCCTGGATTTTCTCGACGTCCATCTTCACGCGGTCTTCGCTGTCCTTCGGCAGGAGCGGGTTATATGTGCCCAGCTTCTCGATGAAGCGGCCATCACGCGGCATGCGGCTGTCGGTGGCGACGATCCGGTAGAAGGGGCGCTTTTTGGAGCCGCCGCGGGCGAGACGAATTTTCATTGCCATGGTAGATATCCTTAGGTGTCTTGTTGCTGAGATTTGTGGTGCTGAATGACTTCAGCGATGATGAAGTTCAGGAACTTCTTGGCGAATTCGGGGTCCAGATCGGCCTCCTTCGCCAAATCTTCGAGCCGCGCGATCTGGGCCGCTTCGCGGCTGGGATCGGACGGGGGAAGGTCGTGTTGGGCCTTGAGCTTGCCGACGGCCTGCGTGTGCTTGAACCGCTCACCCAGGGTATAGACGAGGATCGCGTCCAGCCGGTCGATACTGGCGCGGTGGCCTTTGAGCAGCTCGGCGGCGCGGGTCACAGGATCGGTCATGCGGCCTCCTTGGGGTGGCGGTGGATTTCCACGGGCTGGCCATGCAGGGTGCCGTCGCCTTCGTGCACCGCGCCCAGCCGGGCCGCCAATGCGCGTGATCGGGTGTTGTCCGGCGCGATATAGCTGATCACCCCATCGAGACCCTGGTTGGTAGCCGCATGGCTGCGTGCCGCGCAGGCGGCCTCAAAGGCGAGGCCGCGGCCTTCGAACCCGTCAAAGACATGCCAGCCGAGTTCGGGCTCATCCCAACCTTCGTTAAAGATCATGCCGACGCGGCCCGCGGTCGCACCGGTCTCGCGCTCTTCGAGCATCCACATGCCATAGCCGCGCAGCATCCAATGACCGAGTGTAGCAAGGAAACCGCCCCACGCCCGGGGCCGCGAGTAAGGGCCACCTATCCATTGGGCGCGGTCAGACGCGCCGAAGGCCGCGAAGGCCTCGAAATCCGCCTCGCGCGGGGCGCGCAGGATCAGGCGCTCGGTCTTGATGACCGGGATATCCACGACCGCGCGTGTCACTTCTTCTTCCCGAACCCCGAAAGGCCGGGGGGCAGGCCCATGCCGCCGCCCATACCGCCAAGCCCGCCGGGTAGCTTGCCGCCCATCTGCTTGGCCGCGGCTTCCAATGCCTTCGGGTCCATCTGGGACGGGTCCATGCCGCCCTTGCCCATCATGCCCTTCATCGCCTGCTTGAGCATGCCGCCTTTACCCATCTTGCCCATCTTCTTCATCATGTCGGACATCTGGCGGTGCATCTTCATCAGCTTGTTGAGTTCGGAGACCTCAAGCCCCGCCCCCTTGGCGATACGCTTCTTGCGGCTTGCCTGAAGAAGCTGCGGATTGGCGCGCTCCTTCTTGGTCATGGACTGGATCAGGGCGATCTGATGCTTGAGTATCTTGTCGTCGAAGCCCGCGTCCTCGACCTGTTTGGCCATTTTGCCCATGCCGGGCATCATGCCCATCATGCCCTGCATGCCGCCCATCTTGATCATCTGTTCAAGCTGCATTTTCAGGTCGTTCATGTTGAACTGACCCTTGGCCATGCGCTTCATCATCTTCTCGGCCTGTTCGGCCTCGATCGTCTGCTGTGCCTTTTCGACCAGTGCGACGATGTCGCCCATGCCGAGGATACGGCCCGCGATGCGCTCGGGCTCGAAGGTTTCGAGCGCATCCATCTTCTCGCCCAGACCGACGAATTTGATCGGTTTGCCCGTCACGGCCCGCATGGACAGCGCAGCACCGCCGCGGCCGTCGCCGTCCATCCGGGTCAGGACCACGCCGGAGATGCCGATGCGCTCATCGAAGTTCTGCGCGGTATGCACCGCGTCCTGACCGGTGAGTCCGTCCACTACCAGCAGCGTTTCGCGCGGATTGGCGACATCGCGGACCGCTTCGACCTGCGCCATCAACTCTTCGTCGATCGACAGGCGGCCCGCGGTATCGAGCATGTAGACGTCGTAACCGCCCAGCCCCGCCTGCGTCTTGGCGCGTTTGGCGATGGCCACTGGGTCTTCGCCTTTTACGATGGGCAGCGTATCAACGCCGATCTGCTGCCCGAGAATGGCGAGCTGTTCCATGGCAGCGGGGCGGTTCACGTCGAGCGAGGCCATCAGCACGCGCTTGCCGTCGCGGTCTTTCAACCGCTTGGCCAGTTTCGCCGTTGTCGTCGTCTTGCCGCCACCTTGCAGGCCGACCATCAGGATCGGCGCTGGCGGATTGTCGATCTTCAGGGCGCCGGGTTCGCCTTCGCCGGTCAAGGTATCAATCAGTGCGTCGTGCACGATCTTGACGACCTGCTGGCCCGGCGTGATCGATTTGGTCACCGCCTGCCCGGTGGCCTGATCCTGCACCGCTTTCACGAAATCGCGCGCCACGGGCAGCGAAACGTCGGCTTCCAGCAGGGCGACCCGCACTTCGCGCAATGCGGTTTTCACGTCCTCTTCGGACAGGGCGCCCTGCTTGGTGAGGCGGTCGAATACGCCGGACAGGCGTTCGCTCAGGTTCTCGAACATGGGCCTATGCCCCCTCTGGTCGGTTGCGACCCAACCTATCTAGGAAGGATCGCGTTGTGTCGCAAACCCGCCCCCGGCCCGTGCCGAAGAGACGAAACCAACTGGTTTCGCCCCCACGGGCGTAACACGCTGGTGGGGGGCGATCCCCGCGCCGGGCGGGGACCGGAAGGCGATGCTCCCGGAAGTCGGGTTGCCATACGCAAGCAGGCATCAAGAGTCAACGGCCCCGACGCAGGCGCGCCGGGGCCGTCAAACGGAACTGTATCAGCGGGAGCTTCGCCCCGCCTAAAGCGGATGTCAGGCGGCGGCCTTGAGTTCGCCAATCTGTTCATGCGCCTTGGCCACGGTGCCTTCGGCGTCCTGTGCCAGCGCGTCGGCGGCGACGAAGGTCACATCCGTGATGCCCATGAAGCCGAGAATGAATTTCAGGTAGCCGGTGTTGAAGTCCATGTCGGACCCGATTGGCGTTCCGCCGGAGGCCATGGCGACGATCGCGCGCTTGCCTTCCAACAGGCCTTCGGGGCCATTCTCGGTATAGCGGAAGGTTTCGCCTGCCCGCGCCACAAGGTCGATCCATGCCTTGAGCGATGCGGGCACGGTGAAGTTATAGACAGGCGCGCCGAGCACGATGGTATCGGCGGCACGCAGTTCCGCGATCAGTTCATCGGATTGCTTGAGCGCCTCTTTCTGTTCGTCGCTGCGGCCTTCCGCCGGGGCGAAGTTGGCCTGCTGCCACGTGTTCGTGATCTGGGGCAGGGGAGTGCGCGCGAGGTCCCGGACGGTGACGTCGGAATCGCCCAACTGCTCCACGATCTTGTCCGTGAGATCCCGGGTAACGGATGTCTCGGTATTGGCGGAGGAGTCGATGCGAAGAATGGCCATGTAAGGTTCCTTTCAATGGGTGCTGTTGTCTGTTGTTAGCCAAAATGGTTCTTGCATCGGCAAACACAACGATCAGAATGATCAGCATCATGTTCATTCATGCACAGGTTAGCCGTTGGACAACTGGGACGAGATCAGAACCGCTTTTCAGGTCGCCCGGATCGGCACCGTCAGCGGGGCGGCTGAACATCTGGGCGTGCATCACGCCACGGTCATCCGGCATATCGACGCGCTGGAGCGGCGGCTGGGCGTCAAGCTGTTCCAGCGCCATGCGCGCGGCTATACGCCGACCGAGGCGGGATTGGACCTGTTGCAGGTCGCCCGCGCAACCGACGACCAGTTCAACCAGCTCGCAGCCAAGCTGAAAGGTCGCGGAACAGAGGTCGCGGGCGAAATCGTTGTGACCTCGCTCGCGTCGATCGTACCTTGGGTGGTGCCCGCTCTCGCTGCGTTCCAGCGCGCCCATCCCGGTGTCATCCTGCGTTACCTGACGGGAGAGCGGCTCTTCCGGCTCGAATACGGCGAGGCGCATCTCGCCATCCGGGCGGGCAGCGCCCCGGAAGAGCCGGATAACGTCGTCCAGCACTTCAGGAATGTCGAGATCGCCGCATTTGCCAACAAGGATTATGTCGCCGAACACGGCATTCCCACGGGGCCGGAAGATCATGCGCGGCATCGTTTCGTGGCGGGCGACGATGCCGACAGCCGCGCGCCTTTCGAGAAATGGTTGCGCGCGAACGTGCCGACAGAGGCGATTACCTTCCGTGCGAGCGATACCGAAGCCACGAATGCTGCCGTCCGCGCGGGCGCTGGCATCGGTTTCATGGTGGCACCCGAAGGCCGGGCCGATCCGTCGCTGGTGGAGATATACGGCCCCCGCACTGAATGGAGCGCACCGCTGTGGCTGGTCACGCATGTTGACCTGCATCGCACGACGAAGGTGCAGGCGCTGCTCAGGTTCCTCAAGCGGCACCGGCAGGAGGGCGGCGGGTGAATACGCAGATGCAGGGCCATCTGGCGATGCTGGCCTTTTCGGCCCTCGTGGCGGGCTCCTTCTCGCTCGGGGCGATCATGGCGAACGACATTTCGCCGGTGGCCTTCACCGCCGTCCGGTTCTGGCTGGCAGCGATGCTGGTGGGGCTGCTTGTCGCGGCGGGCCGTGGGGGCGGGCGAAAGAGCGCGCTGGGAAAAGCCAGCGAAGCGCCCTGGCGGTACGGGGTGCTCGGCGGTCTTTTTGCCGTCTATTTCGTGCTGATGTTCGAAGGGCTGAAGACCGCGCCGCCGGTGAGTGCGGCGGCGGTCTTTACCCTCGTACCCGCGATGGCCGCCGGCTTTGCCTATATTCTGCTGCGCCAGATCCTGACACGGCGCATGGCGCTGGCACTGGGGATCGGGGCGGTCGGGGCGCTATGGGTGATCTTTCGCGGGCAGATCGCGGCGTTTGTGGCGCTCGACGTGGGCCGGGGTGAGGCGATCTATTTCCTCGGCTGTGTCAGCCATGCGCTCTATACGCCGATGGTTCGGCGCTTGAACCGGGGCGAGGGGCCTGCGGTATTCGCGCTGGGCACATTGCTGGCCGGGGCGCTGATCCTCACGGTTTATGGCTGGGGAGAGATCAGGGCTACCGACTGGTCCGCTTTGCCCATGCGGGTCTGGGTCGCGCTGATCTACGTGTCGGTTTTCGCCTCTGCCGTGACGATCGTTCTGCTGCAGTTCGCCACGCTTCGGCTGCCGTCCGCGAAGGTCATGGCCTACACATACCTTACGCCGAGTTGGGTGATCGTCTGGGAAATCGCGCTGGGGAACGATGCACCGGGCTTGATCGTGCTGGGCGGTATCGGTCTGACTGTTCTGGCCCTTGTGCTGCTACTGCGCGACGATGATCCGCGGGTTGTGCAAGAATTCCGGGAACCGGGACCTGCCCGGACACGTTGAGGTCGAGGTAAAGTCAAAGGAAGTCGAAATGCGTAATATCATCTATATCGTCGGTCTCGTGGTCATTGTTCTGGCTATCGTAAGCTTCGTATTCTGATATCCGACGGTGGCGCCGCGCGGCGAGACGGTCGCGCGGGCGCTTCACTCTGACGGCCCTTTTTCGCCTCCCGGCAGTTCGCTTTCGAGAAACCGCTCGAACGCATCCAGATTGACCGGTTCGAACTGTCCGAAGCCCTGCATCCAGACCGAGGCGTCGCGCAGGGCGTCCGGCTCCAGCCGACACCATTTGACCCGCCCCCTCTTTTCCTGAGAAATGAGCCCCGCCGCCGTCAGCACCGTGAGGTGTTTCGATATCGCCGCAAGCGACATCTCGAACGGTTCGGCCACGTCGGTCACCGCCATGTCGTCTTCAAGCAGCATGCCGAGGATCCGGCGCCGGGTCGGATCTGCAAGGGCCGCGAAAACGGTATCGAGGGAGTGAGCCATGGTACCGCAGTGCCCCGGCCCGGACCTATCGTCAACCGATAGGTTGAATATGGATAACGGGCTGATCGACGGCGTTGGCGCGTTTAGCCGCAGCCTGCCTGCACACCGGGTTCTATAATTATCTATTTATGTCAGCATGTTGACCGCCTATCAGCTTGCGTTGACTCCGGCGCGGTGCCGGAGTAGCACCAGCGCAACATATTCTGGGAGGCTAAAGGCGTGTCGGACGGCGATCGAAAGCAGCAGATGCAGCAGCTCGACGCCCGGATCGCCGCCGCGAAGAAGCGCGGCGCGCCAAAGCCCCGTCAGGATGAACATTATTCTCAGGCCAATCTGGCCTGGCGCATGGTGATCGAACTCGTTGCCGGTCTGGGGATCGGTTTCGGCATTGGATATGGGCTTGATGTCCTCTTCGGGACGATGCCGATTTTCATGGTTGTGTTCATCATGCTGGGTCTCGCGGCCGGGGTGAAGACGATGCTTCGTTCCGCACGCGAGATACAGGAAAAGAAAGTGGCCGAAGAGGCCGACGGTATCGCAGCCCCCCGGGGCGGCACAGACGAAGGGGCCTGAAATGGCAACAGTGGTTACGGACGGCGCGGTTGAGGAAAAGGGCGGACTGGAGTTCCACCCGATGGACCAGTTCGAGGTTCTTCCCTTTTTCGGCGATGGCGGGGTCGCATGGTACACGATCACCAATGCCGCCGTATGGATGGCGCTGGCGGTTGTCGCCGTATTCGCGTTGCTCGTGCTCGGCACGTCCAAGCGGTCCATCGTGCCGACGCGGATGCAGTCCGTCGCTGAACTGGCCTACGGGTTCATTCACAAGATGGTCGAAGACATCTGCGGCAAGGAAGGGCTGAAGTATTTCCCCTACATCATGACGCTGTTCATGTTCATCGTTACCGCGAATTTCCTCGGTCTGATCCCCGCCTCCTTCACGCCGACTTCGCATTTTGCCGTGACGGTGGTACTGGCGCTTGCGGTCTTCCTGACCGTGACGATCCTTGGCTTCGTCAAGAACGGCACGGCTTTCCTTGGCCTTTTCTGGGTGGCTTCCGCCCCGCTGGCGCTGCGCCCGATCCTCGCCATCATTGAGCTGATCTCCTACTTCGTGCGCCCTGTCAGCCACTCCATCCGTCTTGCCGGTAACGTCATGGCCGGCCACGCGGTGATCAAGGTATTCGCTGGCTTTGCGGCTATTGCGGTCATCAGTCCCCTGTCCGTCGTCGCGATCACGGCGATCTACGGACTCGAAATTCTCGTGTCCTTCATTCAGGCCTATGTCTTCACGATCCTGACCTGTGTTTACCTCAAGGACGCGCTGCACCCCTCACACTGACACGGGCGACTTTCACCGCTCACCTACTCAACTTCCAATCGTAAGGAGAATTCACATGGAAGGCGATCTCGCACACATCGGCGCAGGCCTGGCAGCAATCGGTTCCGGCGTCGCCGCTATCGGTGTTGGCCAAGTTGCAGGCAACTTCCTGTCCGGCGCACTGCGCAACCCGTCGGCAGCGACCGGCCAGACAGCCACACTGTTCATCGGCATCGCCTTTGCGGAAGCCCTGGGGATCTTCGCGTTCCTCGTCGCGCTTCTGCTGATGTTCGCTGTCTAAGCCTTAGAAACCGACATCCTTACGAACGGGCGGGCGCTTTACGGGCCTGCCCGACAGTAACGGCAGAGTTTCCAGGGAGACGCCGAAATGGCAACTGATACAGTGACACATGACGGGTTGGCCGATGCAACGGGCGTCGCTACCCAGGCCGCCGACGCACCCGGCATGCCGCAGCTCAACTTCGAGACCTGGGGAAACCAGATTTTCTGGCTTCTGCTGGCTCTGCTGGCGATTTATTTCATCCTGTCGCGCGTGGCCCTGCCACGTATCGGCGGTGTTCTGGCCGAACGTCAGGGCACGATCAGCAACGACATCGCAGCTGCCGAAGACCTGAAGGTCAAGGCGAGCGAAGCCGAAGCTGCCTATGACAAGGCGCTGGTGGATGCCCGTGCCGAAGCGAACCGTATCGTCGCCGAGGCGAAGGCCGAAATCCAGAGCGATCTGGATGCCGCAATCGCCAAGGCCGATGCTGAAATAGCCGCGAAATCGGCGGAGTCCGAAAAGGCCATCGCGGAAATCCGCGCCGGCGCGATGGATAACGTCCGCGCCGTGGCAAAGGATACCGCACAGGAACTGGTCGCGGCACTTGGCGGCAAAGCCGACGCGCAAACGGTTTCCGCCGCGGTCGATAGCCGGATGAAAGGGTAAACCATGCGTCTCATTCTTTCAGCCACTTTCGCCGGGTTGGTCGCATCCCCCGCTCTGGCGGCGGGCGAGGTTTTTTTCTCGCTCAAGAACACCGATTTCATCGTTCTGCTGGCGTTCCTGCTCTTCATCGCGATCCTGATCTACTTCAAGGTTCCGACGATGCTTGCCGGAATGCTCGACAAGCGGGCGGACGGTATCAAGAGCGAGCTCGAAGGGGCCCGCGCCCTGCGCGAAGAGGCGCAGACTCTGCTGGCCAGCTACGAGCGCAAGCAGAAGGAAGTGCAAGATCAGGCCGACCGGATCGTATCCGCGGCCAAGGACGATGCACAGAAGGCGGCAGAAAAGGCGCGCGCCGATCTGGCAAAATCGCTTGAGCGTCGGATGGCGGCTGCCGAGGACCAGATTGGTTCGGCACAGGCTGCCGCGGTCAAGGAAGTGCGCGATCAGGCGATTACCATCGCCGTTGCCGCAGCGCGGGAAGTCATCGCCAAGCAGATGACCGCCGCCGAAGGCAATGCGCTGATCGACGATGCCATCCGTCAGGTCGACGCCAAGCTGCACTGAGGCGCCTACCGCTTCGAAAGTCAGAAAACCCCGGCCATGCGCCGGGGTTTTTCATTTCCCGCCCTGTTGTTCGTGTTGCAACCGCTGACGCGCGATCACGTCGTGCCGCGCGGCCTTCTGCGCGTCCGCCAGCGCGCGCCCCACGAAGTCGAGATGGGATTCCACCGCCGCCCGTGCGCCCCCGGGATCCCGGGCCTGCAGGGCCGTATTGATCGCGCCGTGCTGATCCAGAAGGGCGGCGCGGGTGGTCCGCTGCTGGAACATGATCTGCCGGTTGTAAAAGACACCTTCGCGCAGCAGATCGTACATCGAACGCATCATATGCAGCATGATGACATTGTGGCTGGCATCCACGATGGCCATGTGAAACTGCGCATCGAGCCGGGCCTCTTCATCGGGGCTGCGCTTCGCGTGGGCGGCGCGCATCTTGTCGAAAACCGTCTGAATTACCTGAAGATCCGTGTCGGTCCCCAGCCGGGCCGCACGTTCCGCGGCGAGCCCTTCAATGTCCCGCCGGAAAGACAGGTAGTCGGACGCGGCTTCGTCGTGACGTGCGAAAAGTTCGACGAGAGCCGGGGAAAAGGCGTTTCCCAGAACATCCGCGACATAGACCCCGGCCCCCGGGCGCGTCGTGAGCAACCCGATATCCTGCAGCTGCATCACCGCTTCCCGCAGGGAGGGGCGCGACACGCCCAGACGCAATGCCAGATCGCGTTCGGAAGGCAGCCGCTCACCGGGCCGCAGGATCCCGCGGAGGATCAACTCCTCCACCTGGCGCACGACGGCATCCGCCAGCTTTTCGGGAATGACAGGTTGAAACGGCATGAACCCCCCAGATTGGACAAGATATATGACCACCCCGCCAAAGCGGCAAACGGTTTCATGCCTCTCTCTTCTGGCGTTAACGGAAGGGTAAGCCTTTCGGGGGCAATCTCGGACAGATGAAATCGCTGTTCCTCTTCCCACTCGCCTTGTTCCTGGCCGGGTGCAACATGCCCGGCCCGCACTTCCGCGATCTTCCCGCGACCCGTGTCACGGTCGATGGCTCAACATTCGGTGTGCGTGTGCGCGACGAACTGGCGGAAGCCATGCGGATCAACATGGAATACGCCCCCCGCTTCGGCCCAATCCGAGGCCGCGCCGCGCGGGCGATGGCACTGGTCAGCGGGTGTGAGGTAAGGGAGGTTCGCGGAGATCAGGCGCTGGCGACCGGCCTTCTGGACTGTGATTGAGCGGATTGCCGCAATATCTTGTGGATAAGGTGGCGGTTTACCCTCTCTTTGGTGTCTCGCGGTTGACGGGGCCCTGCCTGAACCTGCATTTTGGCTATCAATGCGGGAATCAGGGAACCTCTTGCGGTGCGTTTCTCAAAACTCAGGCTGACCGGTTTCAAGAGTTTCGTGGACCCCACGGACCTGATCATCGCGGATGGCCTGACGGGCGTCGTCGGGCCCAATGGCTGCGGCAAGTCGAACCTGCTCGAAGCTCTGCGATGGGTCATGGGGGAAAACCGCCCCACTGCCATGCGCGGCGGCGGGATGGAGGATGTGATCTTTGCCGGTGCCGCCACCAGACCCGCCCGCAACTTCGCCGAAGTCGCCCTGCACGTGGACAACAGCGAAAGGCTCGCCCCTGCGGGCTTCAACGACAACGATCAGCTTGAAATCGTGCGGCGGATCACCCGGGACGTGGGCAGTGCCTACAAGGCGGGGGGAAAGGACGTGCGCGCGCGCGACGTGCAGATGCTGTTTGCCGATGCCTCGACGGGCGCCCATAGCCCGGCATTGGTCAGGCAGGGGCAAATCGCGGAATTGATCAACGCCAAGCCCCGGAACCGGCGGCGTATCCTCGAAGAAGCGGCAGGTATCTCCGGACTTTACCAACGGCGGCATGAGGCGGAACTGAAGCTCAACGCGGCGGAGACGAACCTTTCCCGGGTCGACGACGTGATCGAACAGCTCGCCGCCCAGCTTGCACAGCTGGCGCGACAGGCAAAGCAGGCGGCGCGGTACCGGGAAATCGGCGAACAATTGCGCCGCGCGGAAGGCATGTTGCTTTACCGGCGCTGGCACGATGCGGATGATGCCCGGGCAAGGGCGGATGCGGAACTGCGGGAAAGGGTGAGTTCGACCGCCGCGGCGGAGGGCGTCGTGACGCGGGCGGGCAAGGAACGGCAGGCTGCCGAGGATGCCCTGCCAGCGCTGCGCGAGGAAACCACGATTGCAGCCGCGATGGTGCAACGTCTGAACGTGCAGCGCGACACGCTCGCCGATCAGGAGGCGCGCGCGCGGGCGGCTATCGAGGCGCTGACCGGAAGGATCACCCAGCTTGCGCGGGACATCGAACGCGAAAGTGGATTGAACCGCGACGCAGGTGAGACCATCGAGCGGTTGGACAGCGAACAGGCCGAACTGACCGCTGCAGCCGAGGGACATGATGCGGCGTTGGAGGCTGCGAGCGAGACCGCGCGAGAGGCCGCCGACATGCTTCAGGAACGGGAGGCGGACCTGACGGCGCGCACGGAAGAGACGGCGCGGCTTATTGCCCGTCACGCTTCTGCCGAACGTCTGTTGGAGGATAGCCGCAAGACCGAAGCGAAATCCGCAGCGGACGCGCAGCGCGCACAGGACGCCGTGGCCCGCAGCCGGGACGAACTGAACAAGGCGCATCAGGATTTCGAAAGAGCGGGCACCGAGGAGACGGCTGCAAAACAGGCTGCCGCCGAGGCGGACGAAGCCCTCACGGCTGCGGAAGACGCGCGTGCAGCCACGCAGCTGCGCGAAGCGGATGCCCGCGCGGAGCGGTCCGCCGCCGAGGGTGAGATGAATGCGTTGAGCGCGGAGGCTTCCGCCCTTGCAAAGCTGGTGGCCCGCGATACTGCCGAAGGGGGGCAGATCCTTGATCGGTTGCAGGTCGAACAGGGGTTCGAAAAGGCGCTCGGGGCGGCTTTGGCGGACGATCTGCGCAGCCCCGAGGTCGATGCCGACGGTCCCTCCGGCTGGACGGTCCTGCCGCCCTATGCGCAGGCACATCCCTTGCCGCATGGGGTGACGCCGCTTTCGGGGCATGTATCGGTGCCCGATGTCCTCGTACGGCGCATGGATCAGATCGGCCTCGTGGAGCCTGATGAAGGTTCGGCACTGCAGGCCGCGCTTGCACCGGGGCAGCGGCTCGTGTCGCTCGAAGGAGACCTCTGGCGTTGGGACGGCTATCGCGCTTGGGCAGAGGATGCGCCTTCGGCGGCAGCCCTGCGCCTGCAACAGCTCAACCGCCTCGAAGTTCTGAAGCAATCACTGGAACAGGCCACCCAGCGGGCCGGCGCGGCGGAGGATGCCCATGCCGCGCTCCAGCGCCAGTTGGCCGAGGAAACGGAGGCAGACCGGGCCGCACGTGAGCGTCGTCGCGCGGCAGATCGGGCGATGGCCGACGCGGGTCGCGCACTTAGCCGGGCGGAGTCGGACCGCAACCTTGCCGAAGGGCGGCTGGAAGCGCTTGGCCTTGCGGTGCGCCGCCACGAAGAAGAGGCGATGGCGGCACGGGGGCGCGTGCAGGAGGCGGAGCGCGCGCTCGCGGAACTTGGCGACGTCGCACAGGCGCGCACGGCGGTCGATGATCTTCGCATGACCGTCGAGGCCGCGCGCATTACGATGATTTCCCACCGCTCTGCCCATGATGAACTCCGCCGCGAAGGCGAGGCGCGTGCCCGCCGTCTGCAGCAGGTCACCAAGGACTTGACCGGCTGGCGTAACCGCTTGGAGACCGCCGAAAAACGCAGTGCCGAACTGGTGGAGCGCAAGTCAGCCTCCGAGAAGGAATTGGCCGGGGCGCAGGCGGCCCCGGCACAGATCGCCACGCAGCAAGAGGCAATCGCCGTTGAAATCGCGCGGGCGGAATCGCGGGCCGCGGCGGCGAGCGCGGCCCAGACCGCGGCGGAAGCTGCGCTGCGCGAGACGACGCAGGCCGAACGTGATGCGGAACGCGCGGCTTCGGAGGCGCGCGAGGCCCGCGCACGGTCCGAAGCACGCGCGGAAGCCGCGCGTGATCTGGTCGCACAGGCGGCCGAACGGATCGCGGACGACCAGCAGGTTACACCCAACCAATTGCTGACCCGACTGAACGTGACGCCCGCTGATATCGGCGGGGCCGAGGTGCTGGACGGCGAGGTTGCCCGCCTCAAGCGGCAGCGGGACGCTTTGGGCGCGGTAAACCTGCGCGCGGAAGAAGACGCGCGCGAGGTGCAGGAGGAGCACGACGGTCTTGCCCACGAAAAGGCGGATCTGGAGGAAGCCATCCGCACCCTGCGCAGTGGCATCGCGAGCCTGAACCGGGAAGGGCGGGAGCGCCTGCTGACCGCCTTCGAGCAGGTCAACTCCAACTTCGCCATGCTGTTTCGTCACCTCTTCGGCGGCGGGGAGGCGAACCTTGTCATGGTCGAATCCGACGATCCACTGGAAGCGGGGCTCGAGATCATGTGCCAGCCGCCGGGCAAGAAGTTGAGCACGCTCAGCCTTCTTTCCGGAGGAGAGCAGACGCTGACCGCGATGGCCCTGATCTTTGCCGTCTTCCTTGCCAACCCCGCGCCGATCTGCGTGCTCGACGAGGTGGACGCGCCGCTCGACGATGCCAACGTCACACGGTTCTGCGACCTGTTGGATGAGATGTGTCGACAGACGGACACGCGGTTTTTGATCATCACGCACCATGCGGTGACCATGGCGCGGATGGATCGCCTGTTCGGTGTCACTATGGCCGAACAGGGCGTGAGCCAGCTGGTTTCCGTGGACCTGAAAAAGGCGGAGACGCTGGTGGCGTGACCCTTCGCAGCTTCAGGGCAGCTTAATATTGCTTCGCGGCCAGTCGCGCAGGGTTTAGTCGGGCTTGCCCTCTACCGGGCCGCCCGCCTTTGTCCAACCGGTGAACCCATCGCTGAGGTGGGCGGCGTCGAACCCCATGTCCTGCAGGGTGGCGACAGACAGAGCTGACCGCCAGCCTGACGCACAGTGAAAGACAAAGGTCTTGTCCTGTGCGAAGACCTCTTTGAAATAGGGGCTGTCCGGGTCCACCCAGAATTCCAGCATGCCGCGCGGGCAGTGGAACGCGCCGGGGATGTGCCCGGTGCGTTCACGTTCTCTGGGATCGCGCAAGTCCACGAAAACGACCTCCGGATCATCCAGCATGGGGATTGCTTCGCTGCTTTCTATTTCCCTGATACGAGACCGTGCTTCGGCGACCATATCGGCGGATGATTTTTTCAGCGGCATAAAGCTTTCCTCAGAGACTGTTCAATAGCGCGGGTGTGGGCCAGCCGTCCACCGGGAGGCCCAGCCGCTTCTGTTCGGCCCGGACAGCGGCGCGGGTACCTGCCCCCAGAATACCATCGACACCGCCGACATCGTAGCCCCGTTCCTTTAGGGTGGTCTGCAACCGCTTCATCTGCGCGCCATCGAGGCCCGGATCGGGGTTGCCCGCGTCATAAACGGGCGCGCCAGCAAGCCGCGTGGCGAAATAGGCTGCGGTCATGACGTAGGTGAAGCTCTGGTTCCAGTCGAAATAGACCCGGAAATTGGGATAGGCGAGGAAGGCAGGCCCCCCGCGTCCCTGCGGCAGCAGCAGGGAGGCTGTCAGCCCCTCGGGCAACGCGCCGTTCCGCGCGTTTACCCCCAGTGCGGCCCATTCAGAAACCGGCATCTGCGTTTCCAGCCCGGTCAGCGACCAGTCGAAATCGGACGGCACTGAAACCTCGGTCAACCAAGGTTCGCCTGCGCGCCAGCCAAGGCTTTGCAGCATCTTGCCGCCGGACATTAGCGCATCCGCCGGCGAAGTCTTGAGCGAGACCTTCCCGTCACCGTCGCCGTCCACACCGTTTTCGAGGATATCGCGGGGCAGCATCTGGACCATCCCGATCTCTCCGGCCCATGCGCCGGTCGTGCGGGCGGGGTCGAAATTGCCCTTTTCATAGAGTTCGACAGCCGCCAGCACCTGCGGGCGGAAAAGCTCGGGCCTGCGGCAATCATGGGCCAGCGTCACCAGCGCGTTCGCGGTGTTGAAATCCCCCTGAAACGCACCGTAGTCCGTCTCGAAAGCCCAGAACGCGAGGATGACGTGCCGGTCGACGCCGAACTCCTCTTCGACCCGGTCGAAGGTTGTATCATGCTTTCTGGCATTCGCGCGCCCGCGCTCGATCCGGTCATTGGAAATGAGGCGGCGGGAAAATTCGATGAATGGCTTCTGAAAGACGCCCTGTGCCTGATCGGCCCGCAGCACGGCGGGATCCTGCCGGACCCCGGCGAAGAAACGGTCCACCCTAGCAGGATCATGGCCCTTTTCGACGGCTTCGAACTTCAACCCGTCGACGAATTCGGAAAAGCTGCCGCCGCAGGGTGTCTGGGCAATGACGGGGGAGGAAATGGCAATGCCAACGGCTGCGGCAAGAAAGAAGAAGGGGCGCATAAGAACCTTTCAATTCAGCGACAGGCCAAGGATGAGGGCAACGCCCAGCGTCAGCGCCCATGCCTGCCAAAGGCGCGCGACGGCAGCGTCGATCGCGCCGGGTCCGATGGATCGCGCCCCCGATCCGTGCACCCACGCGAACTGCTGCAATTCGCCGTTATAGGCCCGCGGACCGGCGAGCGCCACTCCTATGGCCCGGGCCATAGCGGCTTCCGGCCAGCCCGCATTGGGGGAGCGGTGTCGGCCCGCATCCTTCGCGATGTCGCGCCATTGCCCGATCCGCCCCGCCGGCAGCGCGATGAGGATGGCCGTAAGCCGTGCCGGGATCAGGTTCAGCAGGTCGTCCGCCCGTGCTGCTGCCTTGCCGAATTTTTCATGCCGGGGGGTCCGGTATCCTATCATGCTGTCGGCTGTGTTGACGATCTTGTAGACCAGCAGGCCGGGAAGCCCCCCCAGCAGAAACCAGAAAGCGGGGGCGATCACCCCGTCGCTGAGATTTTCGGCGGCGCTTTCGATGGCGGAGCGGCTGACCGCGGAGGCATCCATATCGGCTGTGTCCCGGCTGACGATCCGCGCCACGGCACGCCGCCCTTCAGCGAGCGACAGGCGCAATCCGGACGCCACCGCGCGCACGTGATCGACCAGCGAGCGGTGCGCCAGCAGGATCGCCGCGACAATGATTTCGACAACCGGACCCAACAGGCCGAGAAGCAGGCCGAGTACCAGCGCGGCAGTCATGAGAGCGGCCATGCAAAGCGTGCCGCGCAGAAAGCGATGTTCCCCCTTGTTGAACCGTCGGTCGCACCAGCCAACCGCCCGCCCCATGAGCACCGCGGGATGGGGAAATCTGCGCCAGAGCCACTCCGGCTCCCCCAGAAGGGCATCCAGCAGCAGAGCCAGCACCAGCATGAGCGCGGTGTTCATGCCAATGCCTGCTCCAGCCGGGCCCATCCATCAGCCGGGGGTAGGCCGAGGCGCAGCCATTGGGGCGCGTAGCTGAACGTCCGGCTCCAGATTTGGTGCCTCGCCAGCCGTTCCTGCCAAAGCGCGGCATCCGGCGTTTCATAGAGGCGAAACAGATCGGTGCCCCCCGCAAGCTGCAGGCCCGCCTTTTTGGCGAGTTGATCCAGCCGGGCTGCATCGGCGCGCAGGCGTTGATGGGTTGCCTCCGCCCAGGCGGTATCGCGCAGCGCGGTCGTGCCGATTTCGAGCGCGGGGCCGCTTACCGGCCAGGGGCCGAGCATGTCGGCAAGCCGCGCGATCAATGCCGGGTCCCCCACCACGAAGCCCAGCCGGAGGCCGGCGAGGCCCCAGAATTTCCCGAAACTTTTCAGGATCAGCAGACCGGGCCTCGTGGCATGGGGCATGAGGCTGGCGGAAGGCATCACGTCGCAGAAGCTTTCATCCACAATCATCAATGGGGCGGTCAGCGCCGAAGCGTCGAAGGTTCTGCCGTCGGGGTTGTTCGGATGCACGATGACGGCGGCCTCGGCCTGCTCGCTCTCGGGGACCTCTGTCCAGCCGTGGGCGGCGAAGGACGCGCCGTGTTCGTTGTAGGTGGGCTGCGCGATGCTGACCCGCCCCGGCGACGCCAGCCGGGGGATTTGCGCGATCGCGGCAGAGGCGCCCGGCACGGCAAGCAAGGCAGCGTCCGGTGGCACGTTCCAGAAATGCCGCGCGGCCTCGATCAATCGTTCCTGTGCGCGTTTGTCGGGCAGGGCGGTCCAGCTATCCGGTGACAGGCGGGGCACTGGGTAGGGCCGAGGATTGATGCCGGTCGAAAGATCGATCCAATCGGCGCGGTGGCCCCCGAATCGTTTCGCGGCCGCGTCCAATCCTCCGCCATGCTCCCTAATGTTTCCCGACACATATCCCCGCTTTCGCCCGCTGCGCATTTTCGCGACGCCTCCGGCGACAAAACGCAAATTGGCGCACGGATCAAGTAAAGACGCCTTTCATGCAGGGCTTTCGCTGTGCTTTGGCCTCAAATTTTCTTGCCGGATCACGGGGCTGACCCAGATTGTCGCAAATAATTAACTTGATGTTTGCGATGCTTGCGGCAGCCTGACCTGAGGGGGTGTGGATATGGAAGCGATGTTATCGACGGAAGTTCGGGCCGGGCTCAACGCTGCGCGGGCCGCCAGCATAAGAAAAGCGACGCGGCTGCGGATCGAGGTGGATGGCGCACGCCATTCCATTCTGCGCATGAAGGGGAACGGCTTTGCGCTGGACCCCAAAGAGGTGCCCCAGCTGCGCGGGCTTGTCGATGTCTATGACGGGGCCACACATCTGATGCGCTGCCTCGTCGTCGCCGTGGATGAGATCGACGGTGAAATGCACTACGAGTTCAAACGCGCGACCCGGGTTGCGGACCGGCCCGCTGCCGATTTCGTACGCGACGACAACGCACCCGTCGCGCTGATCGGTATCTGAGCGGGGCGGCCTTTCGGTACCTGCGAATGTCTATTGCAGGTCAGCGAATGCGCGCCGCACCCTTTCGCAGGCTTCCACCACCCGTGCCCGGGGCGTTGCGATATTGAAGCGCAGATAATCTTCGCCACCCTTGCCGAAGGTTGGCCCGTGGTTGACCGCGATCTGTGCGTCCTGTTCCACCCTGCGGGTGAACTCCTCCCTCTCCATCCCCGTGCCTGAAAAATCGACCCAAGCCAGATAGGTCGATTCAAGCGGCATGGAGCGCAGGCCGGGTATCGCATTCATAGCCTCATCAAAGACCCGGCGATTGCCGTCGAGGTACGTGCATAGATCATCGACCCAGGCGGCGCCCTCTGGCGAGTAGGCCGCTGTCGCCATGAAAAGCCCGAAGGAGTTCGGGGACAGGCCAAGCGCGGCCATGCGCTTTCCAAATTTGGCGCGCAGTTGGGCATGGGGGATAATGACGTTCCCGATATGGCTGCCCGCGATGTTGAAGGTCTTCGTCGTCGCCGTCATCACGATGAGCCGATCCTCGATCCCGTCCAGCAGGGCCATCGGTGTATGGCTTTGCCCGGGCATCAGAAGGTCGTGATGAATTTCGTCCGAAACGATCAGCAGATCGTGGCGCTTGGCGAAATCGGCGACACTCTGCAGTTCCGCCCGGGTCCATACGCGGCCGCCGGGATTGTGGGGAGAGCAGAGGATCAGCATTTTTTCCTGACCGGTCATCTGCGCGTCGTAGCTGTCGAAATCGAAGGTGTACCGCCCGTCATCCAGTGCGAGTTCACATTCGACCACTTCGCGCCCTGCCGCTTTTATGACCCGGGCGAAGGCATGATAGACCGGGGTGAACAACACGATCCCGTCCCCGGGCTGGGTAAAGGCATCCACGCACATGGCGGTGCCGTTCACCAGCCCGTGTGTCGTAAAGATCCACTCAGGCGCGACATCCCAGCCGTGGCGGTTTTTCATCCACCACTGGATCGCGCCAAGGTATTCGGAATCGTCGCCGAAATAGCCGTACACGCCATGGTCGATCTGCCGCTGCAAGGCTTGCTGCACCACCTCGGGCGGGCGGAAATCCATGTCGGCCACCCACATGGCAATGCCCGTTTCGGCCGGAACGCCGTAGACTTTCTCCATCGCGTCCCATTTTGAGCAATGGGTGCCGCGGCGCTCGATGATTTCGTCAAAACTCATGGATGTCTCCTGTTGTCCCGGACCGGCAGGCTAGCCACAATCGCCCGGGCCGCAAGCCCCCGGTTGCGGCAGCCCGAGGCTTCGCCTAAATCACTGACATGATACGCCCGATCCTATTGCATCCCGATCCACGGTTGAAAAAGCCGGCCCAGGCCGTCGATGATCTGTCAGACGCCCGGCGCGCGTTGGCCGACGACATGCTGGCCACCATGTACGATGCCCCGGGCATCGGTCTTGCCGCGCCGCAGGTCGGTGTGCTGGAGCGGCTGATCGTGATGGATTGCGTCAAGGAGGAAGGCGTCGCCGCGCGCCCGCTGGTGATGTTCAACCCGCAGATCGTCGCATCCTCCGACACATTGAACACCTACGAAGAGGGGTGCCTGTCCATCCCCGAGCAATTCGCAGACGTAACCCGCCCCGCCGAGGTTGAGGTGACATGGCTCGACCGGGAGGGCCGGGAGCAGCGCGAAACCTTCGATGGGCTTTGGGCGACGTGCGTCCAGCATGAAATCGACCATCTCGACGGGAAGCTTTTCATCGATTATCTCAAGCCACTCAAACGCCAGATGATCACGCGAAAGATGGTGAAGCTGAAGCGGGAGCTTGCACGCGAATGAGCGTTCTGCCGATCCTGAAATGGCCCGATCCGTTTCTTCGTGTTCACTGTGCGCCGGTCGCCGAGATCACGCCGGACATCGATACGCTCATCGCGGATATGTTCGACACGATGTATGCCGCCCCGGGGCGCGGGCTTGCGGCGCCGCAGGTCGGGCGGCACGAACGTGTCTTCGTGATCGACGGAGGCTGGAAAACCGGAATCCCTACGCCTATGGCCTTCGTGAACCCTGAGATCATCACGATGTCCGACGAGATGCAAGTGGGCGAGGAAGCATGCCTGTCCATCCCGCGCGAAAGCATGATGGTTCCGCGCGCGCGGGAGGTAACCCTGCGCTGGGACGGGCCGGGAATGACCCGCAGCGAAGCCGTTTTTTCCGGAGTGGAGGCGGTGCTGGTCCAGCATGAGTTCGATCATCTGAACGGTGTGGTGATCTATGACCGCATCGACCGGAACGCCGCCCCTGCGGACAGCCGGCCAAGGCCGCCACGCCCGTGAACGTCCGCCGCTGTATACCCTGGCCGGATCCCCGGCTGCGACGCGGCGCAGAGCCGGTGGAGGAGATCACGGACGAAGTGCGCGCGATCTGGGACGACATGATAGATACCATGGATGCCATGCCCGGTGTCGGCCTCGCCGCGCCACAGATCGGGATCATGTTGCAGCTTGCGGTCGTCGATGCCTCGCAGGGGCGCAACCGTCGTATCCGGCTGGCAAACCCCCAGATCATCGATGCCTCCGCGGTCATGAACGACCATGATGAAGCGAGCCCCAACCTGCCCGGCGCATCCGCGCGCATATCCCGACCCCGGGGGGTTACCGTGCGCTACATCGATGAAACCGGGATGGTGACGCGCCGTGATTTCGTAGGGCTGGAGGCGACATCCGTGCAGCATCAGATCGATCACCTTGCCGGAAAGATGTATTTCGACCGCTTGAGCAAGACCAAGCGGGACATGCTGTTGCGCCGCGCCCGGAAGGCCGCCCGATGAGCGGGCAAAAGCAGCGCCGCATCGTCTTCATGGGAACGCCGGAGTTCTCGGTGCCCGCTCTCGATGCGCTGTACGGCGCTGGGCATGACATCGCCTGTGTCTATACGCAGCCGCCCCGGCCCGCCGGGCGGGGCAAGCGCCCGCGTCCCAGCCCGGTACACCAGCGGGCAGAGGCGCTGGGCCTTACCGTACGCCATCCGGTTAGCCTGAAGGACGCCGCGGCACAGGCGGAATTCGCGACCCTTGGCGCCGATCTGGCGGTGGTGGTGGCTTATGGTCTCATCTTGCCGGCTGCCATCCTCGATGCGCCTGCGCAGGGCTGCCTCAACATCCATGCAAGCCTGCTGCCGCGGTGGCGGGGCGCCGCGCCCATTCACCGCGCGATCATGGCGGGGGATGATGAAACGGGCGTGTGTATCATGCAGATGGAAACGGGGCTGGATACGGGCCCGGTTCTGGATTGCGTGCGCATGCCGATCACGGGTGAGGATACGACCGCCGCCCTGCATGACCGGCTGGCCCGTTCCGGCGCCAATCTGATCGTGGACGTGCTGGCGCGGTTGGAAACGCTGGAGCCGATCCCCCAGCCGGATGATGGCGTGACCTACGCCTCGAAGATCGAAAAGGCCGAGGCCCGGATCGACTGGCATCGCCCCGCGGAAGAGGTGGACCGGCAGATCCGCGGCCTCTCCCCCTTTCCGGGCGCGTGGTTCGAACATGAAGGCCAGAGGATCAAGGTGCTTCATTCCACCCTTGCGGAAGGGTCCGGCGCAGCCGGTCTTGTTCTGGACGAGGCGCTTACAGTGGCCTGCGGGTCAGGTGCCGTTCAGCTCACCCGTTTGCAGCGCGCCGGCAAAGCCGCACAGGACGTGGCCGACTTCCAACGTGGCATGCAGATCGCGGCGGGTACCCGCCTGACCGGAGGATAGGCGATGTTTCCAACGATCATGGGTACGGTCGTGATTGCGGGTATCGTGGGGTATCTCAGCGAAAAATCCGGATTTACCCACAATGGCATCCTGCAATCGATCATCATCTGCATCGGCGGCGCGTTCCTGTTCTATTTCGTCCGGCTGATGTTCGGCATCGGCTTCGGCAGCCCGGGGCTCAATGCCATCGCCTCCTCCATCGGGGCGCTGATCATCGTGCCGTTTCACTGGCGGCGCTGAGCCTCAGGTTTTCGGCGGGCTGCTCTTGTAGACAGGCAGGTGCCATCCCCAGAAAAGCGATCCGGCCCGCAGTACCCAGGTAACAGCCGCCCCCGCCAACAGCGGCGCCGTCACTGCCGGAAGGTAGGCGGCAAGGGCAGCCGCCGTGGCTGCACCGGCGAAGGCCGCCGTAACGTAGAGTTCCCCCTGCTTCAGCACCAGCGGCACCTGACCGACGACAACATCACGCAGGAGCCCGCCCATGCAGCCAGTGATCATCCCCATCAGAACGACAACGATTGCAGTTTGCTCAAGCGCGAGAGCGACGCCCGCCCCGGCCGCCACGGCCACGCAGAGCGCCAGACTATCGAGCCAGATCAGAGTGCGAAGCCTGCTTTCCAGAAGATGCGCCGTAAAGAAGACGACGAGTGCTGCAAAGACCCCGACGGCGAGGTAGGTCGGATTGTCGATCCAGAAGATCGGATTGCGATCCAGCAGCAGGTCACGGATCGTGCCACCGCCAAGCGCCGTGAGGCAGGCCACAAAGGCAAAGCCCACCAGGTCAAGTTGCGCCCGGCTCGCTACCAGCGCGCCGGTGATGGCAAAGACCAGCACCGAGGCGTAATCCAGCAGCGCCACCAAAGTCATGGCTTGAAGGGGGCCATGCCCGCGCGGGCAAGCGCATCCGCGCGTTCGTTTTCGGGATGGCCCGCGTGGCCCTTGACCCATTTCCATGTCACGTCATGGCGGGCATTGGCCGCGTCCAACCGCTGCCAGAGTTCGGCGTTCTTGACCGGCTTCTTGGCGGCGTTTTTCCAGCCGTTTTTCTTCCAGCCATGAATCCAGCTGGTGATGCCGTTCTTGACGTAATTGCTGTCCGTGACCAGCGTCAGCTTGGTGGGGCGTGCCATGGTTTCCAGCGCATTGATCGCCGCCAGAAGCTCCATCCGGTTGTTCGTGGTGGCCGCCTCGCCGCCCTTCAACTCGCGCTCCTTCACCACCCGGTCGCCGTCCATGGCGCGGATCAGCGCGCCCCAGCCACCGGGGCCGGGATTACCGGAACAGGCGCCATCTGTGTATGCAAATATCTCAGCCATCGGCTGCGACTGCTATCCAATCCGCCATGGTGCCGTCCAGCCCTTTGTCGCGGCCCGTGGTCGTCTTGCGAACCACGAAGCCGGCCTGGCGGAGAAGAGAGGTGAGTTCCGCCGGTTCATAATAGGTGTAAAGGCGACCCAGGCTCTCACGCTTCTCTCCCTTGCCGGTTTTGACGGCTAGGTGCAGCTTTCCCCCCTTGCGCAAGGCCGCGTGAATGGCAGCGAGATGCCGGGGCATTTCGGTGCGCGGGGCATGCAGCAGGCTGAAGTTGGCCCAGACGCCACCATAGGCATCGATTTCGTCAAGATCGTCGAAACTGCCCAAGCGGGCGGTAACCCCTTCGGCAGCCGCGGCAAGCGCCACCATTTCCGGTACCGGGTCCATCGCGACCACGTCGAGCCCAGCGTCTGCCATCACTTTCGCGAACCCACCGGGCCCGCAGCCCAGGTCGAGAACCCGCGCCCCCGGCGGCAGGCCAGCGATGAAATCGGCAAGCAAGGGATCATCCAGAATGCCGGGGGCGGTGGTGTCTGCATATTCCTGCGCGCGTTCGGCATAGACGTCGAAGGTGCGCCTGTCGTTCATGCGAGTATACCGACGCCAAGGGACAGAACGACGCCGGCTGTCAGCAGCAGCCGCAAGGACATCCACCACCGCGGGGCCAGTCCCCACCGCCAGAAGGCATAGTCCAAGAGCAGCAGGGCCACGAAACCTGAGAGCAGCGACGTCAGCGCGCTGACCGGCCCCGTACCGGGTGCGAAAAACCACCACAGGGCGGGCAGTACCGACAGGGCGTATCCCATTGTCGCCCGCGCGCCCGTCGTTTTCGTCGCGAAACCCCAGAGCACGCCGGACATGAACGGCAGAATGATCCCGCCATAGCGCAGAAGAACCAGACGCCCGTCGCCCTGCAGCGCCGCGGGCAACGGCAGCCTGCCAGCGTCGAGACCGAGGATCAGCAGAGCGCCCCAGAAAAAGGGGATCAAACCTGCCAGCCCGAGGGTAAGCGCCCCGGACGGAATGCCCTTCATGCCTGCCTCAGGACGCGGGGGACCTTGAATTCAACCCGCTCCTGGNGCTGCGATCATCCACGCTGTCAGAGACCCCCTCGGAGGGCGGGATCTATTCCGAAGCCAATATCGACGCCAGCCAGCGCGAGCGACTGGCCGAGCCCGACCTGAGATCGCGCATTGACGCGGCACTACGGGGCACAGGGATCAGCACATCGGAAGTGGTGGCCCGGATCGAGACGGGCGCGTCAAATGCAGCGCTCGAACATCAATGGATCGCCAATGATCTCTCCAAAGTGGCCGAGGCGCGGAACCTGAACCTCGGGCGCCGCGCCGATCTGGAACAGGCGCGAGACAGTCTCAACGATGTGCATGTCGCGCTCGGCACGCTCTTGGAACGGGAAAACGTGCTGCGCCGGGATGGCGTCATGGAAGCGGAACCGATCAGCGAGCAGTTCCATTATCATGAGGGCGCGGTGCGGGCGATGGAAGGGACAATCCGTCAGGAGATGCGCGCAGAGGGCCTGACCGCGCAGCAGATCGAGGACCGGGACTGGGAGGTTGTCTCAAGGGCGGAGCGCCGGATCGAGACGGAGCAGCGCGCGTATCTCGAGGCACACCCGGATCTGCTCGCACGCCCCGGCGATGTGATCGACCGGTCTGAGCCCTACAGGGAGACCATCACCGATGTGGCCCGCGCCAGCGAGATCACCAGCGAGGTCGACCGCATCATGGAGGGACGCGACCTCCGCACGCCCGTTGCAGATGCTGTCACGGATGACTTACGAGCGCGCTATCCGGACATCCCGTCCCACCTCGCCCGCGGGCTCGGCGCGACCTATGCGGCCGTCGTCGAGATACGCGACACGGAGGTCATCAATCAGGTCCGCCGCGAAAACGAGATGCGCGACGGGCTTGGGTTTGGCACGCGCGACGCACTCCTCGCAGCCCGCGGTGAAACTGCTTCGCAGTCTGACCGTGCCGACCGCCTTGCAGACGAGATTGCGCGTGTCCTGGACCATGAGCGGGCGGGGGAGTTGTCCGCGCCCTTCGAGACCGAGGCGGAGCGGGACGCCTTCCGCGACGAGATCGCGCGGGCGCTGGATGACCGTCAACTCGAGCGGCTCACATCCGGCGATGCCGATGCGCTGGACAAGGTTCTCGAGGACCGCCTCGACCGGCTTTATGTCGCCAAGGTCTACCTGCAATCGGATGCAGCAACGGCCAACACGGAGGCCTTGCGCCAGGTGGTCGATGATCTTGCCGACACCGAATACGAAAAACACCGCACCACAGACGTGGATGGCGAGACCGAGCGGGGTCACGTCCATTGAGCGCCGCCATGGGAAAGGCGCGGATCGCGACCGGTGTCTTGTTGGTAACGCTGGTGACCGGTGCCATGGGCTATACGATCGCTTCGGCGGTGCTGACCTACCAGGATCTCGGCTTCGGCGCCGAGATCGACTTTGCCTATATCGCGCAGAACTACATGGCGATCCTCAATCGCCGCCCGGAGGACGCGCAACTTATTCACTTGATCATCGGCAGCTTCGCCGCCGCCGGGCTGATGCTGAGCCTCGCCCTCTCAGGGTCCGCCCTGACACGGTTTGGCCAGACCCATTGGCAGACCGCGCGCGAGATGAAGGCCAATGGCTTCTTCGGGGCGCCGGGCACCGGGTTCATCCTCGGCAAGCTGGGGCCGCCGGGCTCCCGCGCCAACTACATCTGCTCCAAGGTCTTCCCCCATGCGCTGATCGTGGCCCTCACGGGCCGCGGCAAGACCACGGGCTTTGTCATTCCGAACCTGCTGACCTGGCAAGGCTCCGCCGTGACGCTCGATGTGAAGGGCGAGTGTTTCGAGGCAACGGCCCGCCACCGCGCAGCCCAAGGCGACAAGGTCTATCGCTTTGCCCCCACCGATTGGGAGGGCAAGCGCACGCATCGTTACAACCCGCTCCTGCGCATCTTCGAGCTGAAAGATCCCGCGCGCCAGCAGATGGAATTGCAGCTCCTGGCGACGCTCTTCCTGCAGAGCGACAACGACCGGGTGCAGGGCCTGCTTAAAGGCGGGATCGATCTCCTCGTGGCGGCAGGGCTGCTGGCCTTCCAGCGCAAGCGCCCCACCTTGGGCGAGATTTACCGCATCGCGGCGTCGGGCGGGAACAAGCAGAAGGAGTATTTCGCGCGGGGCCACGAGGTGGACAACAGGGCCGCCAAGCTGATCTTCACCCGGCTGGCCTCGACCAACAACGATACGCTGACCTCCTATGTCTCGCTCCTGATGACCTCGGGGCTCGATCAATGGCAAAACCCGGCCATCGATGAGGCGACGGCCGTGTCGGACTTTGATTTCCGGACGATCCGCAAGAAACCCTTTTCGGTCTATCTCGTCGTCCAGCCCCTCATGGTGAAGCCGCTCGCACCCCTGATCCGGCTGTTTTTCTCCGATCTTCTCTCGGCCATGCAGGAAAAAGATCCCGGACCGGATGAGCCGTGGCCAGTGATGATCATGCTCGACGAGTTCAATCGCCTCGGCAAGATGCCCATCGTGGTCGAGAGCATCGAGACCCTGCGCACCTATCGCGGCCACCTTGCCGTGGTCACCCAAACCATCCCCGCCCTCGATGAAATCTACGGCGAGAACACTCGC
>NZ_LWEX01000147.1 GCF_001634885.1 Sulfitobacter sp. HI0040
GGGCACGGGCGCTGGACATGGGGGAACTGGTTGTAGACGCCGCTTTTGTCGCCGCCCCCGCTGCGGACGATCTGGGGAATATCTCGGGCCGTGCGGGCAAAACCGCCTGCGGCACCCTCGGCTATCCGCTGACCGACGTTGAGGTGGCCCGCCGCGTGGTGGCGGTGACCGACAGCCTCCTGCCCTTTCCGGCGCTGCCCGTGGACATCCCGCAGGGCAAGGTGGATTTCGTGGTCGCGGTCGAGCGCATCGGCGATCCGGGCGGCATCGCCTCGGGCACGACCCGCCCAGCGGAGGACGCGGTGAGCCTCGGCATCGCCGGGAACGCGGCTGCCGTCATCTCCGCCTCAGGCCTGCTGGCGGAGGGCTTTTCGTTCCAGACCGGGGCGGGCGGCATTTCGCTGGCCACTGCCGCCGCCGTTGGCCGCGAAATGGCCAATCGGAGCGTCACGGGTTCCTTCTGCTCGGGGGGGATCACCGGGTTCCACGTGGAAATGTTGAACGCCGGCCTCTTCCGCAGCCTGATGGACGTGCAGTGTTTCGACCTCGCCGCCGTTCGGTCCTATCAGCACGACCTGCGGCATCAGGCAATGTCGGCGGCGACCTATGCAGCCCCGCATCTGGGGGGCGCCGTGGTCGACCGGGTGGATGCGGTAGTGCTCGGCGCGACCGAGATCGACCGCGACTTCAACGTCAACGTCACCACCAAGGCGGGCGGCGCGATCATCGGCGGATCGGGCGGGCATGCCGATACTGCCGCGGGCGCAAAGCTCACGATTGTCACCACCCGGCTGACGGCGGCGGGCTTTGCCAAGATCGTGCCGACGGTCGGCACCTTGACGACTCCCGGTGCCACGGTCGATGTTGTCGTGACCGATGCCGGTATCGCGGTGAACCCGCTGCGGGGCGACCTTGGTGATCGCCTGAAAAAAGCTGGCCTGCCGGTGGTGGGAATCGAAGCGCTGATCGAAAAGGCCCGCTCTGCCGCCTCGCGGCCCACACCGCCGCGTGCCGCTGGCCGCGTGGTCGCCGTATCGGAATATCGCGACGGCAGCGTGACCGACGTAGTGCGCCAGATAGAGGAGTGAGACAGATGGCCGTGATCCGCGAAGCGGACCTCATCGAGAGCGTTGCAGACGCGCTGCAATATGTCTCCTACTATCACCCGCCGGATTTCATCGCCGCCATGGCCGCCGCATGGGAGCGTGAGGAAAGCCAGGGCGCCAAGGCCGCCATGGCGCAGATCCTCGTCAACTCGCGCATGGCCGCACTAGGCCGCCGCCCGATCTGTCAGGACACCGGGACCGCCAATGTCTTCTTGTCCATCGGTCAGGACGCGCGGCTCGAGCTGTCGCGGCCCCTGCAGGAGGTGATCGACGAAGGCGTCCGCCGCGCCTATCTGCTGGATGAAAACCCCCTTCGCGCCTCGGTGGTCGTCGACCCCCTGGGCAGCCGCAAGAACTCGGGCGACAACACCCCCGCGATGCTGTCGACGGAAATCGTCGCGGGCAATGACGTCACCGTTCATGTCTCCGCCAAGGGGGGCGGGTCCGAGAACAAGGCCCGTTTTGCCGTTCTGAACCCTTCGGATTCGATCGCCGACTGGGTGGTTAAAACGGTGGAAGGCCTGGGCGCAGGCTGGTGCCCGCCCGGGATCCTCGGCCTTGGGATCGGCGGTTCGGCGGACAAGGCGATGGCGCTGGCCAAGAAGGCGCTGAACGATCCCATCGATATGGCTGAGCTTCGTCGCCGTGGCCCCGCCGACCGGACGGAGGAATTGCGGCTGGAGCTTTACGAACGGATCAACGCGCTTGGCATCGGGGCGCAGGGTCTTGGCGGGATCACGGCGGTACTGGACGTCAAGGTTCGCAGTTTCCCGACCCATGCGGCCAGCCTTCCGGTCGGGTTGATCCCCAATTGCGCCGCCACCCGGCACGTGAAATTCACCCTCGACGGCTCGGGGCCTGCCCGGCTCACGCCGCCCGACCTGTCACTCTGGCCCGAAATTCTGCTGGACATGGCCGGATCGGGCGCGCGGCGGATCGACCTCGATACACTCACCGACGATGTGGTCGCATCGCTCACCCCCGGCGAAACCCTGCTGTTGAACGGAACGCTCTATACCGGGCGGGACGCGGCGCACAAACGCATGGTCGAGATGCTGGACAGGTCCGAACCGCTGCCCGTCGATCTTGCAGGGCGGGCGATCTACTACGTGGGGCCGGTCGACGCTGTCGGCGACGAGGTGATCGGCCCCGCGGGCCCTACAACGGCAACCCGCATGGACAAGTTCACCGACCGTGTGCTTGGCCAGACCGGCTTGAAGCTGATGATCGGAAAGGCCGAGCGTGGGCCTGCGGCGATCGAGGCGATCAAACGCCACGGAGCCGCATACCTCATCGCGGTGGGTGGGGCGGCCTACCTCGTGTCGAAAGCAATCCGCGAAGCCGAACCCGTCGCGTTCAAGGACCTCGGGATGGAGGCGATCTACCGCCTGCGGGTGGAAGACATGCCCGTGACCGTGGCGGTCGATACGCAGGGCAATTCCGTTCACCAGACCGGCCCGGCGCGCTGGCGCCGGACGCCCCTGCCCGCGTGAGGTTCCCGTGACTGCGCTATTGACCATCGGCCAGATGCTGACGGCGCAGGCACGGCTCCAGCCCGACCGCATCGGGGCGCGCGATCTTGAACGCCAGATGAGCTTCGCGGAATGGAACAGGCGCGCGTGCCAGCTCGCGAACGGATTGCTGGGCCTCGGGCTCGCCCCGGGCGACCGGGTGGCGGTGTTGGCCTACAACCGCGTAGAATGGGCGGAGATCTATGCCGCCGTCGCCAAGGCGGGGCTGGTCGCCGTGCCGGTGAATTTCCGCCTGACGGGACCCGAGGCACGTTTCATCTGCGAGGATTGCTCGGTCGCCGCCATCATCGCCGAGGATGCGCTGGCCGAGGTGGCGGATCACCTGCGCGGTGCGGTGGTTCTGCCGGATACGCGCTTCATCGCGATCGGACAGGAACGCGCGGGTTGGAAAGGCTACGAGGATCTCATTGGCAGCGCCCCCGAGGCGGAGCCCGACGCCGCCGTAGCACCCAACGATACCTGGTGCCTGATGTATACCTCTGGCACGACCGGCAACCCCAAGGGCGCCATCCGCAGCCACCGGGGCATGGCGATGCTGGCACTCATGACCCAGATCGAACTTGGCCTCGCACGGCGGGACGATGCGCTACTCGTCATGCCCATGTGCCATGCCAATTCGCTGAACTTCTTCACCGCCTTTCTCTATATCGGGGGCTGCGTCACGATATTCTCCCGCCCCAGCTTCGACGCGGCGCTTTGCCTGCGGACGATCGCAGAGATGGGGGTGACCTTTTCCTCGCTGGTGCCGACCCACTACACGATGATGCTCGAAGCGCGGGAGGCCGGGGGCGGTGCGGCGGGTTTTGACCGGGTCGAAAAGCTCATGGTGTCCTCCGCGCCCGCGCGGGTCGAGACGAAACAAGCGATCATGGAGATGTTCCCGAATTCGGGTCTTTATGAACTCTACGGCTCCACCGAGGCGGGCTGGGTGACGTTCCTCCACCCGGATGAGCTTTTCGACCATCTCGGCACCGTCGGGCGCGAAGTCGCGGGCTCCGCGCCGATCAGGATCCTCGACGACGCGGGGAACGAAGTGCCCGACGGGGAGATCGGTGAATTGTATTCCTCCTCCCCCTACGCCTTCGAAGGGTACTGGAACCTGCCCGACAAAACGCGCGAGGCATACCGGGGCAACTACCTGTCGGTCGGCGACATGGCGTTGCGGGACGAAGCGGGCTTCATCCGGCTGATCGACCGCAAGAAGAACATGATCATCTCCGGCGGCGAGAACGTCTATCCGAGCGAGGTCGAGACCGTGCTGGCGCGGCACCCGCAGGTCAGGGATATCGCGGTGGTCGGGCTGCCGGACGCGAAATGGGGAGAGACAGTCGCCGCCGCGGTGGTCGTGGCACCCGGGGGCGGCCTGACGGCGGATGAGCTGATCGCCTGGTCCCGGGACAAGCTGGCCGGGTACAAGCGCCCGCGCCGTATCATCTTTCTCACCCCCGACGAAATGCCGCGCAACTCCACGGGCAAGATATTGCACCGGGTGCTGCGCGACCTGCTGACCGACCGCGCATAGCACCCCTCTTTTCAGGAGAACAGGAAATGACCGATACACAGGACCTCAACCAAGACGAGGACAACGTCGCCGCCTGGATCGCCGCCACGCTGAAGGCGCGCAGGGTCGACAGGGTGTTCGGCCTGCAGGGCGGCCATATCCAGCCCATCTGGGACCACTGCGCCCGGCAGGGCATCCGCATCGTCGATGTCCGGGACGAAGGGGCCGCAGTGCACATGGCCCATGCGCATGCCGAGCTGACCGGGGACATGGGCGTCGCGATGGTCACCGCCGGGCCGGGCGTCACCAACTGCGTGACCGCCATCGCCAATGCGTCGCTGGCCCGCGCGCCCGTGCTGCTGATCGGGGGCTGCACCTCGCGCCCGCAGGCGAACATGGGCCCGCTGCAGGACATCCCCCATGTGGAGATCATGCGCCCCGTGACGCGCTACAGCCGCACCGCGCGTGTCGCCGATCAGGTGATCCGCGAGCTGGATGAGGCATGGGCCCGCGCGATGGGCGATCTGGGCGAACCGGGGCCGTCCTACATCGAAGTCCCGACGGACGTGCTGCGCACCCGGGTCGCGAAACACCTGATCGCCGAGGACTGGATTGCGCCCAAACCGGACCGGCGCGTCACGGCCGACCCCGACAGCATCGCCGAAGCGGTGGACGCGATCCGGGGCGCGCGCCGCCCGCTCGTGGTATCGGGGCGCGGGGCGCGCGGGGCGGGCGAGGCACTGGTGCGCTTTCTCGATACGGTGGATGCGCTCTACCTCGACACGCAGGAAAGCCGGGGGCTGGTACCGCGCGAGCATCCGGCCGTGGTCGGCGCGGTCCGTGCCGCTGCCATGGCGCAGGCCGACCTTGTCGTGACGTTGGGCCGGAAGCTCGACTATCAGCTTGGCTTCGGCTCGCCCGCCGTCTTTCCCGACGCGCGCTTCCTGCGCATCGCGGACACGCCGGGAGAGCTGATCGATAATCGCCGCGGCAGCCCCGAAATCCTTGCCGGCGTCGATCTTGCGCTGGAGGCATTGACCGACGCGCTAGGCAACGACGCCGGGACGCGCGATTTAGATTGGCTGGAAGGCCTGCGCGGCAAGCATCGCGACCGGATCGCCAAGAGCAGCGACGCCTCCGTCCCGCAGACCGGCCCGGACGGCAAGATCCATCCCATGGCCATCTTCGAAGCCATCGCCGCCGAAGCCCGCCCGGATTACATCGCCGTGGCCGATGGCGGGGACCTGCTGAGCTTTGCCCGCGTCGGGCTCGCCGCGAAAACATATCTCGATGCCGGTGCCTTTGGATGCCTCGGCGTCGGCGCCCCCTTCGCCATCGCAGCCGCGCTGGCCTGTCCTGACCGGCAGGTGATCTCGGTCAACGGCGACGGCGCCTATGGCATCAACGCGATGGAGATCGACACGGCGGTGCGCCACGATGCAAAGGCGGTATTCATCGTGTCGAACAACGCGGCATGGAACATCGAACGCTACGATCAGGAGTTCAACTACGGTGGCCGCGTCGTCGGTACCGAATTGCGCCATTCCGATTACGCCGCCATGGCGCGTGCCCTTGGCGCGCATGGCGAAAGGGTGGAGGACCCGGCCCAACTGAAGGACGCACTGCGCCGCGCCCTTGAAAACGCGCCCGCCGTGATCGACGTCGTTACCTCGCAGGGGGTATCGTCGTCGGACGCGCAGAAAGGGCTGGGCTTCGTGCCGGATTACCAGCCGCTCACCGCGTGGGACGATGCGGAACGAAAGCGGCGTGGACTGAGCTGAGGAACGGAGGAAGGACAGCGATCACCGGAATTCGGCAGGATCGATGCCATAGGATTTTATCTTCGAATAGGCCGTGGTCGGCGCAATGCCGAGGATCGATGCCGCACCCTGCGCGCCGGAAACCTTTCCCTTTGTACGCGCCAGCGCGTTCTCAAGGTTCTTGCGTTCCAGATCGCGCAAATCCTCGTTGGTCAACACGACGTCCGGTCCCGGACCGGGTGACGTCCCCGCGAGGTGAAAGTCAAATTCGAGCCGCCCGCCCTGTGCCAGGATCGCGGCCCGTTCGATGACATTTTCAAGCTCGCGCACGTTGCCGGGCCAGCCATACTCCGTCAGCACCTTGATATTCGCCTGTGACAACCGGGTTGCCGGCAGCCGCAACCGGCGGGTCATGCGGTCGAGAAAATGTTTGGCGAGATAGGGGATATCCTCTGCCCGCTCGCAGAGCGGTTCGCAGCGGATCGAAAACAGGTTCAGCGCAAAATAGAGGTCCTGACGGAACCGCCCTGCCCTGACCTCTGCGGACAGGTCACGCGATGTGGTGGCCACCACGTTCAACGAGACAGGCGTATCCTCACCGGCGCCCAGCCTTTGGAATGACCCGCTCTGCAACACGTCATGCAGCTTGGCCTGCAGGTTCTTGGACAGGTCAGCGATTTCATCAAGATGCAAGGTGCCGTTGTTCGCCATCAGCAGCTTGCCGGTCTGGTCCCGGTTCGCGCCCGGGAAGGCGCCCCGCCGATGGCTGAAAAGCTCCGCTTCCATCGTCTGGGCGTTCGTCTCACTACAATTTATACGGA
>NZ_LWEX01000148.1 GCF_001634885.1 Sulfitobacter sp. HI0040
CTATCAGGCCGAGCTTCGAAAACGCGGCATCCTGATCTCGATGAGCGGCAAGGGGAACTGCTATGACAACGCGATGGTCGAGACGTTCTTCAAGACCATCAAGTCGGAGCTGATCTGGCCGGTCGCCTGGCAGACCCGCCAGCAAGCCGAGAACGCCATCGCCAGATACATCGACGGGTTCTATAACCCCGTCAGGCGGCACTCATCGCTCGGCTCCCTAAGCCCCATCGCATTCGAGCGCAGGGTCCGCGAAGTGAACTAAGCGCTCTCCACTAAAAACGGGCAAGTCCAAGTTGCAGTTGGGCATCCCGGAGGGGACGCGTTCCAGATGCAGACAGTAGCTCCACAGACCCTCTTCCTGCTCGAGGGTCAGGGCTTTCACGTTGTAGCGGTGAACGTAGCCGGGGAAGCCGGACAGCGCCGGCGGGGCAGCGGGGACAAGGCCCTTTGCGTTCAGCGCTGCCACGATCATATCGTGGTAGCATTGCATCGGGTCCGGGTTCTGGGCGATGCGGGCTGTGTTGAGCTGGAACATATGTAATCTTTCTGTAGCTGTCGGCAGGGTACGGCCGAATTGAGGATGGGTCCCGTGGCAGGAAGACTTCCTACGAGGGGCAAGGAGGAAATGGGATCGATCAGGAAAGGGCGGAAACACCGAGCTGCCGGGGCCGCGAGGTATTCTCGACCTTGCAGGTGTTCGCCTGTGTGTCCCGATCCGCAGGCTTCAGGCGGTCCGATACCGGGGGCGCCTGTCCGCATACTCGAAGGGTAGCTCGCGCACGCCGGTCAGGACTTCGACGACGATGGCGGCCGCATGGTCAAAGGCCGCGCGCCGGGTCGGGAGGATGAGATTTTCCCGCGTGGTGAGGACATCGGGGTCGCCGAACGGCATGTCGAAAATGACATTGCCGATCCAGCCATCTCCTTTCTGCACAAGTTCGATCCCTGCGAGCCTGTCTGCGGTAAATTGCGCGGGCAGACTGTGGACCGGCTTGTCCTCCGGGATGAGGCCGCGGGCAGCCAGGGAGTTGGTCACTGCCTCCAGCAGGGTGGTGGCGGGAGAAGCAGTCGTCGCGGTGGAGTTCTGAAAGTCGAGCAAGGTAGGCCTCTTTTTGACACTGATGCGGAAAGCCGCAGGGATGAGGCCGATCAGTGGTCGGAGACGTCTCGCCCTCGAAAAGTAGGTAGGTTCAACGAATTTTGAGGAAAAACGACTTCCGCGTACTTTTTTTGAAATTTCCTGGAGAACAAGATGTGGAGCCCGGGCTTGCACATCTTCGTCGAGGAAAACCTGGCCGGACGAGGTGCTCGACAAGATCGTCCGGCCTGGGCGCGGATATTGAGAACCTCGTCAACCTCCCATCCGATTCTACTCGTCGTAGTTCGTTGGAGGACCTCTTAACCTCGTCGGTCGATCGCCGTAAATCGATCCGTGATCTGACATGCCCGGACTGCGGCGTAAATTTGAACCGTTTTTCACGAATAATACCTATTCAAGAACATTTTTCATGTGCTAGGAACGGATTTCATGGACGCAACGCTCTGCTGCAAAAATTCACGCCAAGGGAACGGAATTCATGCCATCGGATCAACAGGTACTTTTTTCGGGCCCGAGAACCGTTTTTCAGGAGCGTCGCCTTCCTGAGACCGCCACCTTGGCAGGCTACAGCGCACTGATTGACGCCTACAGATTATCTGTGCCACTGCCCCGCAAACTTTCGGCAACCGGGAACCATCACCGGATCGTTGAGGATGAGGTTTGGCGCATCCTGACGCCGCGACACGCCCCGAGTGCAGAACTGGATGGCCACCTCACCTTCGCTCTCAAATACGAAGGGCTTGATCTTGCTGTCCTCGCGAAGCTGTTCGCGGCCACCGGGCCTGACGGCATTGTTGACATCGTGCGCAAAAAGCCGACCGGCAGCTACGCAAGGCGCATCTGGTTTCTGTTTGAATGGCTAACGGGAAGCCGACTGAATCTGCCAGATACAGAGGGCGGTCGCTACGTGCCTGTCGTTGATCCCGACCAACAGTTCGCGACGGAAGGGGAAAACGCTCCCCGATATCGCGTCAAAAATAATCTGCCGGGAACCAGAGACTTCTGCCCGCTGGTCTTTCGCACGCAAAAGCTAAACGAGTTCATCGCGATGGACCTGGCCAGTCGAGCCCGCGCGGTCATCGCGGACCTCCCCCGGGACTTGCTCGCGCGGACGGCTGCTTTCCTTCTGCTCAAAGACTCACGTTCCAGCTACGCGATCGAAGGCGAGCGTCCACCACAAGACCGAATTCAGCGTTGGGGCCGTGCGATCGGCGAGGCCGGTCGCCAGCCGCTCGACCGCGATGAGCTGCTACGACTGCAACGGATCGTCATAGGTGATGCCCGGTTCGTCAAGCTGGGTTTCCGCGACGAAGGCGGTTTTGTTGGCGAGCATGACCGCGAAACAAGGATGCCGTTGCCTGATCATATAAGTGCCCGGCATGAAGATCTTCCGTCCCTGACTGACGGGATGATCGCTTTTGATCACGGTGCGTCTCGGCACTCTGACCCGATCGTGTCCGCTGCAATCCTCGCATTCGGTTTTGTCTACATACACCCGTTTGAAGACGGTAACGGCCGGCTGCACCGCTACCTGATCCACCATGTTCTGGCGGAACGCGGCTTCAACCCACCAGGGGTGGTCTTTCCGGTGTCCGCCGCGATCCTAGAACGCATAGATGAGTATAGAACGGTTCTTGAGAGCTATTCAGCACGACTGCTGCCGCTCATCGAGTGGGAGCCGACGGAAAAATTCAACGTTCGGGGCTTGAACGACACAGGCGATTTCTACCGCTTCTTCGACGCAACGCCACACGCAGAATTCCTCTATTCATGCGTCCAAAAGACAATCGAAGAAGACCTGCCGTACGAGACAGCATTCCTTCGAAATTACGATGCATTCCGCAACCAGGTCGAAGCCATTGTTGATATGCCTGGCCATACCATCGATCTGTTGTTTCGCTTCCTTCAACAGAACGGAGGCACCCTGTCGCGTCGCGCCCGAACCAATGAGTTCAAGGAATTGACCGACGACGAAACGGCGCGGATCGAGCACGTCTTTGCAGAAACAATGATTTAGATCGAGGTGGCCTGGGACTGATGCCGGGTTTGAATGGGTCACGTCCGTCAAGGTGGTGTAAATTGCGAGATGGCCTGAGGTCATGATCAGGCGGCTTTCGTGGTAATGCTGAGAATGGGGTCGATCTCCTCCTTGTCGATCTGGTCTGGCCTGTGGGACAGGCTTTGTATCATACTCCATGCAACTCTCTGTATTCGTACAGAATTTGCACTTCGTTTGTGAATCCACCCGGCTACAAACTCATATCTCATAATGAAGTTTATGTTCAATATAATGCAATTCGATCTCGGCATGCATTTTCGTAGCCATATCCGCTATCCAGAAAAGAGTTTGTAGTTCGCGCCAATTTTCACTGACCCCAGAAGAATAGTTGCAAACGGCGATTTTTCTTATTTGAACTCCTTGCATGTGAGTTGGACGCCCACGCGCATGGCTTCGCAATGCACCGCCGTTGCGATGACGGGCTGGATCAAGCCAGAACTAAAAACGCTACACCTCCGAAAGCCAGTCCGGAAGCCAGAGTAAATGTCCAGCCGGGCCGTCGTTCTGTGCGAAAGACGACGCCCGCCAGCCACGCGGCGAAGAACATCTCGACCGACGCGATGATGGCAACTGTGGCCACTCCGGCGTAAACCAGCGCGAAGAACAGCAGGATCTGTCCGATGGAAATTCCCGACGCCGCCGCTAGCTGCCAGCCGGTAGGCCGTCGCCGCACCGCCGCGAGCTGCGCGGCGAACTCCCGCGACACTGGCGCGGCCAGGCAGTAGAAGGTTATCCCCGCACAGGCGCCGATGGCAGTGCCCAATAATGGGTCGGGCAGGCCCGCGATCCCCAGCTTACGCGCCACATAGGACCCGCCGTAGCTGGCGGCGGACACCACAGCCAGCACGCGCCCGGTCGTCCGCGCCGCCCCGCCCCACGCGCCTTCGGCGCCCCCGGCCACCGGCGGCGCTGTTATCCAGACGATGGCGATGCCCGCGAAGATGAGTGCGAAGGCCGCGACGATCTGCGCGCTCAGCCGTTCGCCCAGCACAACGGTGGCCAACACCGTGGCAAAAACCGGGATCAGCCGGCGCAGCAGCGACGTTTCAATAGCACCCGCCAGTTCGATGGACCGAAAGAACGACACGCGGCCCAGCACTGTGGCCAGCAGTCCCGCAAGGCAGAACGCGCCAACCCCCGCCCACAGCTGCGGCGACGTCGCGGGCAGCGGCGGGCCGACGAACAGCCACGCTACCCCCGAACTGATCGCGGTCAGCAGCACTGACAGCAGCACAGCAGTGCCGCGCCCGCCGTTGGCGCGTGCGTCTTTTGTGGCTGCGACCGACGCGAAGGCATAGCAAAGCGCCGACAGCACGGCGAGCGCGGCGCCCAGCGTGGCGGAAGAGCTCATCGGTCGCCCATGTCCTCGATCCTTTCGCACAGCGCCTGCGCCGCTGTGACCCCCCGACCAGTGGCACACGACATCTGTGGTAGGAGCGCCCATTCCAGCATCCACGCCGCACCCGAGCGTTCCTGCTCGTGGATCAGCGCGTGCTGCATCCCTGACAGCGCCCCCGCGTTCAGCCGCGCCAGCGTCACCAGCAGCTCGGCCAGCACCGGGTTCGACTTGTGGGGCATGGCCGATGATCCGCCGCCGCCCGTGATGCGGATATCGTCCAACCCCTGCTGCGCCATCAGCGCAATGTCCTGCCCCATCTTGCCAAGCGTCCCGGCGATGCCCGCCAGGCAGGCCGCATAATGCGCCACCCCGCCCCGGTCGCTTTGCCACGCGTGATCGGGCGCCGACAGTCCCAACCGCGCCCCCATGGCGTCGGCGATGGCCTGAGCTTGGTTTCCGAAGCCGTGGCGCGTGCCGACCGCGCCTCCCAGCTGCAACCGCTCGACCCCCGCGTGCGAGGCGTCGAGCCTGCGCGCCTGCGCGGCCAGCGGCGCGCGCCAGTCGCGCAGCCTATCGGCCACCCGGATGGGCAGCGCCGCCTGCATCCGCGTCCGCCCCATGAGCGGGCGATCCCCGAACCGTTCTTCGAGACCGCCGAGCGAGCCGTCCCGCGTGCACAGCCGCTGCGCCAGCAGGCCCGAGACCGATTTCAGCGTCAGCGCCAACGCGGTGTCCATCACGTCCTGCGACGTGGCGCCGTAGTGGATGGCCTCCTTGTGCGCAGGATCGGCCGCGCGCCAGCGGCGCACCAGCGCCGGGATCGGCAGGCCGTCGCGGGTTACGTCCTCCGCTAGAGACGCTGGATCGATGACGCAGGCCTCCAGCATCGCTGCGGCGGCAGCACCATGGCCCGGTGGCACCCGGCCCGCGGCCTCCAGCGCGTGGGCCAGCGCTACCTCGAACGCGGTGTAATGGGCCAGTTGCGCCTCGGGCGACCACAGAGCTTGCATATCGGCATCGCCGAACAGGCCGCCGAGCCACGGATGGGTGAAGACGTCGCTCACCCCAGCCGCCCGTGCATATCCGACACCAGTTCCGCAACGCGGTCGGGCCACTCCAGGCAGGGCGGATGACCCACGCCCTCCAGCGTGACCAGAGCGACGCCGCGAATACCCCTGGCAAGGTCGGCGACGATTTCAGGCGGGGTCGCTAGATCATCCGAGCCGGCTATGCACATCACCGGGCAGCACAGGTGCGGCAGCGCTGCAGAAAGATCCGCGTCGCGGATTGCCACGCAGGCGGCGCGATACACTGCCTGCGGCGCGCGCGCCAACATCATGCGCCAGCCCTCGGTCTCGACCGGGTGGGCGTCGCGGAATCCCGGCGACAGCCACCGCTCGATCCCGCCGCCCGACATTGCGGGCAGGCCCAGCGTGTCGAGCTCGTCCATCCGCGTCTGCCACATCTCGGCGCTGCCGATCCGGTAGGACGTGTTGCTCAGGAGCAGCCCGCCCACCAGGTCGGGGCGGCTGTCGGCCAGTTGCAGCGCGATCAGCCCGCCGATGGACAGCCCCACCACCAGCGCGTCCGACAGCGCCAGCTGCTCCATGGCGTCGGCCAGATCCTGCGTGAAGCCCGCGATGCTGGCGGTCTGCCCCGCGGACAGGCCGTGGCCGCATTTGTCGTGGCGCAGCACCGGCGCACCCGCGGGAAGGCCCGGGAGCACCGCGTCCCAGATCCGCAGGTCGGTGCCCAGCGAGTTGATAAAGACGATGGACCGCGGGTCATCGCCCGGCCGCAGATCGGCGTGCAACGTCTTGCCGCCCAGGTTAAAAAACCGGCGCATAGGGCCCATCACGCATCGGCAACGGGCCGCAGGCCCAGAAGCGCGCGTGCCTTGGCCGGGCTGGCCACGGGGCGATTATTGGCCGCGCAGATCTCGGCCGTGCGCCGCACCAGCGCCGCGTTCGACGGCGCCAGCCGGTCCTTGTCGATCCGCACGTTGTCCTCAAGCCCCGTGCGCGCGTGCCCGCCCGCGGCGATGGCCCATTCGTTCAGCGTAACCTGGTGCCGTGCGATCCCCGCAGCGCACCACGGCGCGTCGTCGCCGAACAGGCGCTTGACCGTCTGCACGTAGAAATCGAACACGACGCCATCGACCGGCATGGCGTTCTGCACGCCCATCACGAACTGCACGTAGGGCTTTGCCGCGATCTTGCCCTCGGAATGAAGCTTGGCCGCCTGGAAGATATGCGAGAGATCGAACGCCTCGATCTCGGGCTTCACGTCGTATTGCTTCATCTCGGACGCCAGCCAGTCGACCAGGTCGGGCGGGTTCTCGTAGACGCGGGTGGGGAAGTTGTTCGACCCCACCGACAGCGACGCCATGTCCGGGCGCAGCGGCAGCATCCCGCCCCGCGCCTGCCCCGCACCCGACCGCCCGCCGGTCGAGAACTGGA
>NZ_LWEX01000149.1 GCF_001634885.1 Sulfitobacter sp. HI0040
TTGGGCATCTGGTTCGGCGGACTTGTCTTTCACCTGCTGGTGGCGCTGATCTGCGGGCTGATGGTCTGGGAACTGGTCGGCATGCTGCGCCCCGGCGAACGGGGTGCGCAGTTGCAGATGGGCGGGTTGACCGGGGCGGCCCTGCTTGCCGCTTTCTACCTGCCGGTGGGCTTTGCGCTGCCGGTGCTGCTGGCCCCTGCGATGGTGGGTTTCGGCCAGCTTGCCAGGCATCGCACGATCTTCATGGTTTTCACCGTCATGATCCTTCTGGCGGGCTTTGGCATCGTGCAGATCCGCGATGAACTGGGGTTCGGCTGGCTGATGTGGCTGGTGCTGGTGGTCGTGACGACGGACGTGGTGGGCTATTTCGCGGGCCGGGCCATCGGCGGGCCGAAGTTCTGGCCCCGCGTCAGCCCCAAGAAGACATGGTCCGGCACGGCGGCGGGCTGGGTGGGGGCCGCCCTGATCGGCGCGCTATTCTCGCTCAATACCGGGGTCGGGCTGCAGCTGATCGGTATTTCCATCGCGGTTTCCATGGCCTCCCAGATGGGCGACATGGCTGAATCCGGGGTAAAGCGGCGCATGGGCGTCAAGGATTCCTCGGCGCTCATTCCCGGGCACGGGGGCCTGCTGGACCGCTTCGACGGGATGTTGGGGGCATCGGTGTTTCTGCTGATCATCGGTCAGTTCATCGGCTTCCCGCCCGGACTCTGATGCCGCGACGCATTTCAATTCTGGGTGCGACCGGGTCCATCGGGCAAAGCACGATCGACCTCGTCCGCCGTGATCCCGCGGCCTATCAGGTGGTGGCGCTGACCGGCGCGGGCAATATCGCGCAGCTTGCCGCCGATGCCCGCGCGCTGGGGGCCGAGGTGGCCGTGACCGCCCGCGAAGACCTGCTGCCCGACCTGCGCGACGCGCTTGCAGGCAGCGGCACGGAAGCCGCAGCGGGGGCCGGGGCCATTCGCGAAGCCGCCAGCCGCCCGGCGGACTGGGTCATGTCCGCCATTGTGGGGGCCGCCGGTCTCGCACCCGGGCTGGCCGCGCTCGAACAGGGCACGACGCTGGCGCTGGCCAACAAGGAATCGCTTGTCTGCGCCGGTGCGCTCATGCTGGAAACAGCGACCCGGCACGGGGCCACGATCCTGCCGGTGGACAGCGAGCATTCCGCCATTTTCCAGGCCCTCGTGGGCGAGGATATGGGGGCGGTCGAACGCATCATCATCACCGCCAGCGGCGGGGCCTTCCGCGACTGGCCGTTGGAGAAACTGGCAGACGCCACGCCGGAGCAGGCCTCGGACCACCCCAACTGGGACATGGGCCAGCGCATCACCATCGATTCCGCGTCGATGTTCAACAAGGCCATGGAAATCATCGAAACACGGGAATTCTTCGGCATCGCGCCCGACGCGATCGAGGTACTCGTACATCCGCAATCGCTGGTGCACGCGCTGGTCGGTTTCCGCGACGGGGGGATCATGGCCCATCTCGGCCCTGCGGACATGCGGCACGCCATCGGCTACGCCCTGAACCATCCCCAGCGCGCAGCCCTGCCGGTGGAGCGGCTCGACCTTGCGAAAATCGGCACGCTTGAGTTCCGCACCCCGGATGAAAAGCGCTGGCCAGCCCTGCGCCTCGCGCGGGAGGTGATGGCCGCAGGCGGTCTGACGGGCGCGGTCTTCAACGCGGCAAAGGAAAGCGCGCTCGACGGTTTTCTGGATCGCAGGCTGCGGTTCACCCAAATGGCGGCCGTGGTCGAACAGGTGATGGAGGCGCTCGCCGCCGAGCCGGGACTGACCACGGCCGATATGACACTTGATAACGTGATCCGGATCGACCATCTGGCACGGCAGGCGGCCAAAGCCGCGACCGACAAGAAGGCAGGGTAGTTTTGGACATTTTTTCGCTGGCGCCGCAATTCGGCAGCCTGATCTGGACCTTGGTTGCCTTTGTCGTGGCCCTGTCGGTCATCGTCGCGATTCACGAATACGGGCATTACATCGTCGGTCGCTGGTGCGGCATCCAGGCGGATGTCTTCAGCCTTGGCTTCGGCCCTGTCCTGTTTTCGCGCCATGACAAGCGGGGCACCCGCTGGCAGGTCGCGGCGCTGCCCTTTGGCGGTTACGTCAAATTCGCGGGCGATGCGGACGCGGCCTCGGGCAAGGACGAGGTGGCGATTGCCGCACTGGCCGAGGATCCCGACAAGCTGCGCCATACGATGCATGGTGCGCCGCTCTGGGCGCGCACCCTGACCGTGGCGGCGGGGCCGGTCTTCAACTTCGTCCTGTCGATCCTGATATTCGCCGGGATCGCCTTGGTATCGGGCACGCCGCGCGAGCCCTTGACCGTGGGCGAATTGCACGACATGCCGCTTGTCCCGCAGGGATTGATGACCGGCGATGTCATTGCGGGGATCAACGGTGAGCCCATCCCGGCCACTTCGGACCGGGAGGCTTACCGCGCCTTTCTGACCGATTTGCCCGATGCGCGGGTGCTCGAATACGATGTGCTCCGGGGGGATCAGCGCCTCACCGTCGAAGGGCCCAACCTTTTGCCGCCCCTCGTCGGGCAGGTGGTGCCGCAATCGGCCGCCTATGAAGCTGGGCTGCGGCCCGGCGACGTGATCGTCGAGGTGGACGGCACGCCCATCCACGCCTTCGACCAGCTCAAGGACCGGGTCGAGGCGTCGGGCGGCGCGACGCTGGAGCTGTCGGTCTGGCGCAAGGGCCAGACGCTGCCCTTCACCCTGACGCCGCGTTCCACGGATGAGCCGCAGGCGGACGGCAGTTTCGCCAACAACCTGCGCATCGGTATCGTGAGCGACATGGCGTTCCGCCCCGCCACGGAAACTCCCGGCATGGGGGAGGCCTTGGTGGGGGGCGCGCGCAACATGTGGCGCATCAT
>NZ_LWEX01000150.1 GCF_001634885.1 Sulfitobacter sp. HI0040
GGCCCGGCAACTGGGCGTGGATCTCGATTCCGTCTGTGGCGGGCGGGGCATCTGCTCCAAATGCCAGGTCACGCCGGGGTACGGCTCCTTCTCCAAGCATGGTGTGACCGTGCATGACGACGCATTGTCCGAGTGGAACAGCGTGGAGGCGCGCTACGACGAGAAGCGCGGGTTGCCACCGGGGCGGCGGCTGGGGTGCCAGGCCACCGTGCAGGGCGACGTGGTGATCGACGTCCCGCCCGAGAGCCAGGTACACAAGCAGGTCGTGCGCAAACGGGCCGAGGCGCGCGAGATCGTCCTCGATCCGTCCACCAAGCTTTTCTACGTGGAAGTGGCCGAGCCCGACATGCACGACCCTTCCGGCGATCTCGAACGTCTGCGGGAGGCGCTGCGGGTCCAGTGGGAGCTGGAGCATGTGACGGCAGATCTGCATATCCTTCAGAGCATGCAGCCCATCCTGCGCAAGGGAAACTGGAAGGTCACCGTGGCCGTGCATCTGGGCGATCACGAAAACGCGCCCCGGATCATGTGCATCTGGCCAGGCTATTACGACGGGACGGTTTACGGCCTTGCCGTCGACCTCGGCTCCACCACCATCGCGGCGCATCTGTGCGACCTGCGGACCGGAGAGGTCCTCGCCTCATCCGGGGTGATGAACCCCCAGATCCGCTTTGGCGAGGACCTGATGAGCCGGGTCAGCTATTCGATGATGAACCCAAGCGGCGCGCAGGAAATGACGCGGTCGGTGCGGGACGGCATGAATGCGCTTTTCCGGCAGATCGCCGAAGAGGCCGGGGTGGACCGGAACCTGATCGTCGACGTCGTCTTTGTCTGTAACCCCGTGATGCATCACCTCTTTCTGGGCATTGATCCGTTCGAGTTGGGTCAGGCGCCCTTTGCGCTGGCCACGTCCAACGCGCTGCGTCTGCGTTCCGACGACCTCGATCTGGAGATTCATCCCTCCGCCCGGGTCTATTTCCTGCCCTGCATCGCGGGACATGTGGGCGCCGATGCGGCGGCGGTCGCGCTCAGTGAGGCGCCGGATAAATCCGACGACCTCGTTCTCGTCGTCGACGTGGGCACCAATGCCGAGATCCTGCTGGGCAACCGCGAAAAGGTTCTGGCATGTTCCTCCCCCACCGGGCCCGCCTTCGAGGGGGCGCAGATATCCTCCGGCCAGCGGGCGGCGCCGGGGGCCATCGAACGGGTCGAGATTGACCCCGACACCAAGGTCGCCCGCTTCAAGGTGATCGGTTGCGACCTGTGGTCGGACGACCCGGCCTTTACTGAGGCGGTCGCCGCGACGGGGATCACCGGCATCTGCGGCTCCGGCATCATCGAGATGGTGGCGGAGATGCGCATGCATGGCATCGTGGACGCCTCCGGCCTGATCGGCAGCGCCGCGCAAACCGGGGCCGCCAACATCTTTGAAGACGGGCGCACCCACAGCTACCTGATCCACGACGGCACCGCCGATGGCGGGCCACGGATTACCGTGACCAACCGCGATATCCGGGAAATCCAGATGGCAAAGGCGGCGCTTTATTCCGGCGCGCGGCTGCTCATGGACAAGTTCGGCGTGGACAAGGTGGACCGCGTGGTACTGGCCGGCGCCTTCGGGGCGCATATCAGCGCGAAACACGCCATGGTGCTGGGCATGATCCCTGACGCGCCATTGGAAAAGGTCACATCGGCCGGGAATGCCGCGGGCACCGGGGCGCGGATCGCGCTGCTCAACACCCGGGCGCGGGCAGAGATCGAGGCGGTCGTGCGGGCCATCCACAAGGTGGAAACCGCCATCGAGCCGCGCTTTCAGGAGCATTTCGTCAATGCCTCCGCCATGCCCAATGCGGTTGAGCCCTTCCCCATTCTCAATGCGCTGGTGTCGCTGCCGAATGTTTCCTTCAACACGGGCGGCGACAGCGGCGGGGGCCGGGAAGGCCGCGGC
>NZ_LWEX01000151.1 GCF_001634885.1 Sulfitobacter sp. HI0040
ACCGCACCATCCGCCTGCCCGCCCGCCAGCAGGGCGCGCGCCTCGCCCAGCCAAAGGTCGCGCAGATAGGCGGGGTCGGTTTCGAACATCTCCAGTTCCTGCGCCGCAATCGCCAGTTCCCGCAGGTTGCGGAACTCTCGCGCGGCGGCGCTGGTGATTCCCGCCGCCAGCAGGGTGCGCGGCAGGGGAACGGCCCCCTGAACGAAGGCGCGCTCGAACCGCCAGCGCGCTTCGATCACCGCATGCCCCTCCAGAAAAGAATCAAGATCGATCTGGCCGACCTCACCGGCTGCGTAATAATCCCGCAGGATTTTCCCCACCCGCTGGCGCACCGCCTCGGCCCCCTCGGGCGACTCGATTTCCAGCAGCAGCCGGTCCAATGCGGAAAGGGCGGTTAGCCTGTCGCCTGCTTCCAGCGCGTAGTCTGCAAGCAGTTCGAACCCTTCCTGCGCCACCGCATCCCCGCTCCAGGCCCAGCGGGCCTGATCGAGCAGTTTGACCGCATCGCTCAGCGGCAATGTATCCGTGCGCCGCCCCAGCCGGACCAGCGCGATCCGCGCGCGATGGGCATCGACGTTCCGCCCCCGTGCCGCCTTTACGTAGCCGTCAAAGGCCAGCAACAGCTCGCCCCGCTCTTCCGCCGCTCGCGCGAGCAGGTAGCGATAGGTTGCGCCGTTGCGCAGTTCCGCATGATCGTCGAACAAGGCTGCCAGAAAGGACGCCGCATCCCAATCGCCCGCATCGAGCGCGCCGGAAAGCAGGTCGGGCAAGACCGCAACCCGTAGCGCCGGTGACAGCCCGTCCAACGCGGCTGGCATCCGGGGCAGAAGATCGCGCAGGGCGTCGACATTGCCCAACCGGGCAAAAGCCGCCGCCCTTAATGCCGCCCCCTGCCCCCAGCCTTGGGAGCGTGAGACCGCCTGTTCCAACCCCTCCGGCCCGCCCAGCAGGTCGAGCGCCAGGGCGATCGTGCGATAGCGCCGTTCCTCTTCAGGGGTAAGCGTCCCGGGTTCCAGCGCCGCGAGATAGGTCGCCGCTTCCGGCAACAGCAGATGTGTCAGGTGCAATTCCGCGAGCGCAAGGTCGGTGGCCGCCTCCTCCGGCGCCATGTCGAAGGGGGAGGCCGCGATGACCCCGTCCACGATGGCGCGCCGCTGTAACAGGAAGTCACCCTGCCCCAGAACAACGAAGTTCAGGGTCGCGAACGGCCCCTCCTCCTGTGCCCGCAAAGGGGGTGGCAGGAACAGCACAAGAGACAGGGCAAGGCAAAGTATCTTTAGCATGACAAGAAAGAAAGACACAATTTCCTTGCTTTTGTCCAGTTTATATTTCAATGTATCCTTGCAATCCATGTTTATACTTGCATCGCATAAGGACAGGAGCACGGCGCATGACGGAAGCAAGCTACCTTGGCATGTCCCTTGCCGCGTCTTTGCAGCGCCAGCTCGACGTCACCTCCAACAATATCGCCAACGCGAACACCGCCGGGTACAAGGGCGAACACGTCGTCTTCGAAACCTTTGTCCAGCAAAACGCCGGCGCGGATCAGGATCCGGCCAATTTCGTGCGGGATCGCGGCTCCTACGTCGACATGCGGCCCGGCGCGTTGGTGCAGACAGGCAATCCGCTGGACCTCGCGCTCAACGGCGAAGGCTGGTTCAGCTATCGCACCGAAACCGGGCAGCGCGCCTTCGGCCGTGACGGCGGCTTTGCACTGGATACCGAAGGCAACCTGCGCACGCTTTCGGGCGCGCAGGTTCTCGACGAAGGCGGCGGCCCGATCGTACTGCCCACGCAGGGCCTGGGTGAGCTGACGATCGCCGAAGACGGGACGATCTCGGGCAGTGAAACCGGCCCGCTGGGCAAGGTCGGCATTTTCGACATTCCCGGCATCCAGAGCTATTCGCGCATCGGCGCGGGCATGTTCGTGGCACCCGCAGGGGCCCCCGCACCGGAGGCTTCCACCACCACGCAGGTCATGCAGGGCGCGCTCGAAGGCAGCAACGTGAACCCGATCCGCGAAATGACCCGCCTGATCGACGTGCAACGCGCCTATGAGCGCACCAACACCATGATGGGCAACGCCGACGGCCTGCAACGCGATGCGCTCAAGCGCATCGGACAGGCCGTGTGACCCGACCCGAGGAAGGATACCGAAGATGAAGGCACTCAGCATCGCGGCCACCGGCATGATGGCCCAGCAGACCAACGTCGATGTGATCTCCAACAACATCGCCAACGCCAATACCACCGCCTTCAAATCCAGCCGGGCGGCGTTTCAGGACCTGATTTACCAATCGATGCAGCGCGAAGGCGCGGCAACCTCCGCAGACGGCTCCGCCCGCCCCGTGGGTGTCGACATCGGCCTTGGCGTCCAGACGGCGGGCACCGTGCGGCTCAACACCCAGGGCGGCATGATCCTGACGGAGAACGAATTGAACGTCGCCATCGACGGCACCGGGTTCTTCACCGTGCAGATGCCCGATGGCACGCAGGCCTATACCCGCGACGGCACCTTCCAGCTTTCGGCGGAGGGGGAGCTTGTGACCATGCAGGGCTACCGGGTCGATCCCGGCATCGTCGTGCCGGAAAACACCAAATCCGTCGACATCAGCGAACAGGGCATCGTCACCGCTTTCGTCGAAAACGACCCAAACCCCGTGGAACTGGGCCAGCTCAGCCTCGCGACCTTCATCAACGAACCGGGCATGCGCGCGGTCGGCGACAACTTCCTGCTGGCCACCGAAGCCTCGGGGGAGGCGCAGGTGCTCAACCCCGGCGATCCCGGGGCCGGGCTGATCCACCAGGGTTTTCTGGAGGCGTCGAACGTCAACGTGATCCAGCAGATCACCGATCTCATCTCCGCGCAACGCGCCTATGAGATGAACTCCAAATCCATCGAGACGGCGGACCAGATGCTGTCCTCGGCCAATCAGGTCCGGTAATGCGCGTGCTCTCCCGACTCGCGGTCATCGCGTTTCTGCTGCTCGCCCCCACCCTCGGGCGTGCCGCGCCGATCGAGGAACTGGTCGAAGAACGCGCCCGCCTCGATTACGCGGACAGCCTGCCCGAGGCGGGCCATTTCGACATTTCCGTCAAGGACGCGCTCGAAGGCGAAGCCGTGCTGCTGGCGGATTTCTGGATGGATGTGCCCTCGGGCCGTTTCCTGGCCAATGCGGTGCTGGACACGGGCGAGGTGCAGCGCATCGGCGGGCTGGCGCTCGTCTCCGTCCCGGTGCCCGTCCCCGCCCGGCGGCTAATGCCCGATTCCATCATCAAGCAGGACGACCTGGTGATGAGCGCCCTGCCCGTGGGCCGCGTGGGCGCCTATGTGGTGACCGACCCGTCAGAGGTTGTGGGCAAACAGGTCCGCAGGCATCTGCCCGCAGGGCGCCCCATCCAGCAGCAATCGATCATTCGGCCGCTCCTCATCGACCGCGGCGAACGGGTCGATATCCATTTCAGCGACGGGCTGCTTGCCCTCGTGGCGCCGGGGCGGGCCCTCGATGACGCCCACGAAGGCCAGCTGGTCCGGATCGTGAACCTCATCAGCAACAAGACCGTCACCGGCATCGCAACGGCAGACGGCACGGTGGAGATTCCCAGATGACCCCCTCCCTCCCGCGCCGCGGGGCGCTCCTGCTGGCAGCGACGCTCGGTCTTGCGAGCTGCGGCGGCGCCCCTGACCCCTTCGACCGCGAACCCAATACCTCGAACCTCGTGGTCGACGGCAACCGCATACCGGAGGTCGCCCGCGTCAGCGTCCCCATGCCCCCCGCCATCATCGAACCGGTCCGCACCGGCAGCGCGCGGGCCTCGCTTTTCAGCCGTCAGGCAGAGGCGCTCTTCTCCGACCAGCGCGCCGACGACGTGGGCGATATCCTCACCGTCATCATCTCCATCGACGACCGGGCGCGGCTGCGCAATTCCACCGACCGCCAGCGCGAGGGCGGCAGCTCCATCGGCTTCCCGACCTTCTTCGGCTACGGCGCGAAGATCGCCGCGATCCTGCCCGGCATCAGCCGCGCGGATCTGCCGAGCGGCGACATCGTCGATATCAGCTCCCAGACCGAAGCCAGCGGTTCCGGCGCCATCAACCGGGGCGAACAGATCGACCTGAAGGTGGCCGCGCTGGTGATCGAAAAGCTGCCCAACGGCACGCTGGTTGTCGCCGGACGGCAGGAAATCAAGGTGAACCACGAATTGCGCGAACTGCGCATGGCCGGCATCGTCCGCCCTGCCGACATCCGCAACGACAACACCATCTCCTACGACAAGATCGCCGAGGCCCGCATCGCCTATGGCGGGCGTGGAACACTGTCGCGGCAGCAGGAACGCAGCTATGGCGAGGACGCTCTTGACGTAGTTCTGCCTTACTGAACCTTGGCCGTGCCACATTCTCAGACAATGATGGACACAATCGACCTTTAGGACAGGAGGAATCCTGACGAAAGGTCGATGATGAAAAAGGTCGCAATCGCATTCACGGTACTGCCGCTCGTTTTTGCGGGCGCAGGCTACGGCGCGGGCACCGTGCTGGCGCCTTCCCTCAGTGAAACCGCGACAAATAGCGAAGCCGCCAAGGCCAAACCCGGCGCGGAAAAGCACGCCGACGGTTACGGCGATGCAAAGGACGCCGTACAGGACCCGCGCGAGGACCGGACCATCGTGATGCTGGGTCAGGTCACCGTGCCTGTCGAAAAGGCGCGCAGCATATCCTACGTGGTGGCGGACTTCGCGCTCAAGATCACCGATCCGGTCATCGCCGCGGAATACAGCGATGCCGTGACCGCGATGCGGATTCGCGATTCGCTACTCGAAGAAATGCAGCGCACCGCCGAAGGCCCTGCCCTGCGCGGGGTGGCCATCGACAGCGACGCGCTGTCGCGCGATCTGCGCCAATCACTGCTGGCGGAATATCCGGGGATCGAAGACGTGCTGTTCGTCTCGCTCTTCAAACGGGATATCGCGCGGCTCTGACCCCCGCGCGCGGGCCGGTCAGCGTGCCGCGCGTATCGCAGCAGAGGAAACCGTTTCACCATTCGCCAGTTGAAGCTCCGCGCCCTTGCCGGTGAAATTCACCCGCTCGACCGCCGCCGTCGTCAGAACGGTCGCACCTACCGGCTCGCCTTCGCCATCGGTCGCCTCGATCTCCACCCGGAAGGTGCCGGGCGGCACGGCAAGGCCCACGCGGTCGCGCCGGTCCCACTCCACCGGGATCACCTCATCCGGCTGCGCGGGCAGGCCGGTCAGTTCACGCACCAGCGCCCCGTCGGCAGAGAATATGCGCATGTTCACCTTCTCCGCCCCCGCGTTCAGCTGATAGCTGAGCGGGAAATCCGTCTGCGTCATCCGCACCTGCGAAGACGGCACCAGAACCTCGCGCCCGATCAGTTGCAGATCCGACATCGCGCCGACGGTCGCCAGCGTTTCGGTGATCGTCTCGAGGTTGCTGTTCATCGCGATCCCCTGCTCCACCTGCGACAACTGCGCGAGCTGTGAAACGAACTGGGTGGAATCGACAGGTTTCAGCGGATCCTGGTTGGAGATCTGGGCCGTCAGCAGGGTCAGGAAATTGTCGTAGCTTTCCTTCAGCTTTTCGGTCGAAGCGGCGGCGCCGCTGGCCTTTGCGGTAGCGGCAAGGCCGCTGGCGGTGCTTGCGTCGATCATCGGGGTCCCTTTCAGGTCACTATGTCCAGCGTCGCGCCCGCCGTGGGCACATGGACGCGGGCAATCTCTTCGGTCTCTGCGGTTTCAGCCTCCGCCTGCGCTCCGGCGGCATTCTCCGCCCCGAACTCCTGCGCGCCGTTCCGGTCGCGTTCACCGAAGGTCTGGAAATCGAGGTCGGCGTTATCTGCAAGGATGCCCCGCGCCTGCAAGGCATCGAGCAACTGGTCCCGGTCCTGCCGCAGCGCCCCCAGGACAGAGGCGGATTCCGCCGCCATCGCGATCTGTACCCGGCCCGCTTCGTTGCGCAGCACCTCGATCTCGATCTCGCCCAGCCCATGCGGGGCGAGCGAGAAGCGGAACTTGTTGTCCTTCAGATCGACACTGCGGATCTGCTGGCTGACGTGGCGGCGCAACTGATCGTCCGCCGTCGTCGGAGCCTGTGCACCGGCGGCGACCGTCGCGGCCTGGGTTGCGCGGGCCAGGTCCGGGGGCAACTGTGCCTGAAGCGCCGTCACGGGGGGAAGCTCCCGGGGCGCGGCAGCATCGACCTGCGCGGCGAATGCCGGCGGGACGGTTGCTGAGGCGGCGGATGCGGCGGATGCTGCGGGGGTGGCGGGGCCATTCTGGACCGCTTGCGCGTTCTGCGGGGCCGCCCCCTGCTGCATCGGACCGGTCTGCGGCCCGGCTGCGTTCTCATTCAGATTGATGGGCCGCGCGCTGTTGCGCAACTCGGCCCGGGACACCGCGGGCACCTCACCCGAGGCAAGGCCAAGCTGCGCGGGATGCGGCAGGCTGCGCAACGCCGCCGTCATGCGTTCGGCAAGTGCGGGCGCAAGGGTATCGTCCGCCACGGCGATAACCGCGTCGAGATCGGCAAAGCTTTCCGCAGGCGCCTCTCCGAGTGCGGCGGCAAAGGCTTTCATCACCTTCTGCGGCGTGATCGCACCGCCTTCGTTTTCGAGCAGGCCAACGACATGTTCCATCAGCGCCACCAATCCCTCGGCGCTTTCGGGGTCGATCCCCTCGGGCAGGGTGGCTATCCCTTCAGCCACCCCATCGGTGGCGAGCGGGGCCATCAGCGGCGCCATCTTCGCGCCCTCAGCCGGAAACTGTCCCTGCATCAACATCGCGAATCCCGACGCGGCATCACCGCCCTGCGTCAGGGCATTTTCGGCCCCGGCCGGTTTGCTCTGGCCAGCGGCGGGTGTGGCCACCTGGAACGCCATGGGAGTCATATCGCTGCCCCTCTTTCCGACTGTCGCAGGCGCCCCCGACGAGGGCGCCGTCGTTTCAGGAAATACCGACGTTGCCGTGCGGCACGGGTACGCTGCGGCGGCCTTGGCGGCGGGCGGCCAGCGTCTTCAGACGCAGGGTCCACTGGCAAAAGGTCGGCGGCGCATCGAAGGAGGTCATCGCGGCCAGCGACAGCCCGGCGGTCCCCCGCCCCTGAAGCTCGCTCAGTTGCATGGGCAACACCTCGGCGCTGGGGCCGGCGGCGAAAATATCCGTGGTTGTCTCGGGGAGGGACCAATACTGGGCCAGCACACCGCTCAGCCCGGCCCGGAAAGCATCGGGCACCAGACCCAGCCGCGCCAGCTTCGGGCTCTGCGCCGCCCGGTGATAGGCCAGCCCCACGAGGTAGAGAACGTTGTCTTCATCCGCCAGCGGGAAAAGCCCGCGCCCGATGACCGACAGCAGGATCTCTCCCAATGCCTCGCCCACCGCGTGGGAAACATCCGTAAACGCCTCTGCACTGCGAATGATGACGACGGAACCGAAAGGCACATCGGCGTCGAGTTCTTCTGCAAGGATATCGCCCAGGGCCACACCGGGGATCAGTTCGATATCCTCAAGCATGGCATCCGCACCCGAAGAACGTCCGTCGAGTTCGAAGATGGAAGATTGCACCGGAACAAGCGCCCGGATCATGGATTTGAAAATCTGGTTGTCCGCTGCATTGGCTGGACGGCAGGCACCCTTCCAGATGCCACTAATAAGTGAATTCTCTGCATTTACTGCCTCGTTCCGGACATTCTGTCCTTGATTATATACGGGCTGTTTTTTGTTTTTTGCCCGCGCTCTGCTCTGTGTTTACCATGAGTAAAGAGGCGTTAACCATTGTCAACGTTACAGAGGCAAACGGCTTCGCTTCCTGCGGGAATTTTCGAAGTGAAGCCATTCCGCCACAGACCTGGCTCATTAAGTCACACATTTTTTCTCATTAACGGGCAAATGGATTTTGGCCGGTCAGCGGGCCGATTCCCCGCCGCGCGGCGATCAGGGCTCGTCGCGATAGACGAGTCGGATCGAAATACGCCGGTTCTCCGCCGCGAAAGGGTTGGCAAGGTTCGAGGGCTGCGTATCCGCCACGCCCGAAATACGCATGAACCGCGCGGGCGCGAGGCCCGCGTCCAGCAGGATCCGCCGCGTCGCATTGGCGCGGTCCGCCGAAAGCTCCCAGTTGGAATAGTCGCCCCGGCTGCCATAGCTCGTCGCATCCGTATGGCCGACGATCTCGATCCGCTGGGGCTGCGCCGCGATGACATCGCCGATGGCCAGCAGCAATTCGCGGGTCCGCGCGCTCACGTCGGAACTGCCCCGCGCGAAAAGCGATCGCGCGTCCTGGTCCAGCACTTCGACGACCAGCGCATCCGTGCTTTTCTGCAACCGCACGTTCTGCGCCAGATCCTTCAGCGTCGCATCCTCGTTGATGCGCTCGGCGATCTCCTCCGCGATGGCCTCGATCTCCTTCTGGCGCGCGTCGTCGATCCTCTCGACGGCATCCCCGCTGGGCAGATCCGTTTCCGGCCCGTCGGCATATTCCACAACCACATCGGAGGGCAGGTCGCGGAGCCGGCTGTCGAAAACCATCATCGGATTGTCGCGCCCGAAAGACGGCACATCGACACTGCCCGGCGGCCCGCTGGCCCCCGACATGATACCCGAAGTCGTGACCGGGCGCAGATCCGCCGCCCCTTCGGAGGGGGAATCCGAATCCGCCAGCGTGGGCGTGAAATAATTGGCCAGCCCGCGCAGCTGCTTTTCATCCGACGCGGCAACGATCCACAGCAGCAGAAAGAAAGCCATCATCGCCGTCATGAAGTCGGCATAGGCCACTTTCCAGCCGCCGCCGTGGTGGCCGTGATCACCATCGCTATCGTAGCGTTTGATGATGATGGGGATGTTTTTCTTGGTACTCACGGTCTGGATTCAGTCACGATCAAGCCCTCCGGCGCGTGGATGCTGGCCGGATCAGGAAATCTCGGTGCTCTTGGCCGGAGCTTCCCGTTCGTAACGGCCAAGGCCCGATTCCTTGGCATGTTCCGCCTTGCGCTTGCTGTAGCTCGGCGCGACCAGCGGAGCGTCCGCGGGCAGGCCGAACATGGCGCGGTATTCGGCTTCGTTCAGACCGTGTTCCGCACCGATGTGACGCTTGAGCATCTTGAAGCCCTTGCCGCAACACAGGCAAAAGATCGTGTCCTCGGTCATCGCCTGATCCACCTGCATCGCCGGGGTCTGGCGCGCGATGGTGGCGGGGGCCGGTTGCGCTTCCGCCGGGGCGGTGGCGCCCTGCAGGCGCGCGACAAGCGTCAGGATATCGTCGATGGACACATCCGACCGGCTGGCATAGCCCGCGGCGATCGTCGCAATTGCAGTATCGCTCAGGCTCTGATTGGGCATTGAATTAGGCATGAGGCAACTTTCTTTGGACTGTTAATCTTGCCTTCTGCAAGGGTGTAAGGATGAATTTGCAAACGCTCTTTGTCATGCAAGAAAAGAATCAACTACTCACCGCCCTGCCATAACATATTTCGGGCAGTTAGATAATCTATCTTTAAGGATACCCGGCTTTCGCAAGCAGACGCGGCAGTTTTGCAATGGTGTTTCATGGCTGATCCGCCCGCGCGATGGTGGCCGGCTTGTCCTGATAGGCCAGCGTCTGCGCCACGATCGAACTGAACAACCCCGTGACGCCCAGACCGGCAACCGCGACGAGCGGCAGGTAGATATTGCCCAGCAGACGTTTGCGCAGGCTCCGCTTCGGCGGCTCCGGAAGGTCCGGCAGATCGGGCAGCGGCGGCGGTTCCGTGGCCGCCGGTTCCAACTGCGTGCCGAATTCGACAAAGACGCCCTGCGGCATCACGGCGACGCGCACCTTGCGGCGGCCGCAGTTCTCGGCAAAGCCTGTCGGGAAAAGCTCGCAAGGAATATCAAGGATCAATCCATCCTCGGGCCGCCATTGTGCCGCCAGCACCTTGCGCGGGATATAGAAGGACGTGAAATCGTCCCGCAGGGCGATCTCCCGCACCAGTACGGGAATC
>NZ_LWEX01000152.1 GCF_001634885.1 Sulfitobacter sp. HI0040
ACGCTTGATCCGCGCCCCGGCAGGGGATAGGGGATGCGCAGTTTGAGGGAGGCACAGATGTCCCAGTTCGATCCCGACGAGGTGCTCGCCACCGCTTCCGCTTCCCCGGGGCGGCGCTTTCTGGGGCTGGGCTCGCTGCTGATGCTGGGTCTCATGGTGATCTACGTGGCCCTCGCGCGCCCGCCCGCCTTTGGCTGGCAGCTCTTTCTGCTCGCGCTGGGTATCGCCGCCATCGCCTCCGCCGAGGCGATGCGCCGCTCCACCGCCAGCCGGGTGGAGCTGACACCCACCGAACTGCGCGACGGCGACGGGACGGTGATCGCCCGCACCGAAGACATCATCGGGCTTGACCGGGGCTTTTTCGCCTTCAAACCCTCCAACGGCTTCCTGCTGAAAACCTCCGCCGCCGCCGGGCCGCGCAGCTGGCGCCCGGGCCTGTGGTGGCGCATGGGCCGCCGCATCGGCATCGGCGGGATGACCCCCGGCAACCAGACCAAGTTCATGTCGGAAGTGATCGCCGCCCTCATGGCCGAACGCCGGGGCGATCTGCCCCCGCTCGGGCGCTGAATACCGCTGCCCGGACCCTTTTCAGCGCGTTGCCCGCGGGGGCGCTGCAGCGGACGCCGCGGTAATATTTGAAAAACCTTTGTTAATCAATGGCTTGGGTTCCCCGCGGGGAACCCCCGGCCTCAGGCACCGCTGCCGGGGTTCCACAGCACCTGCGGGGCATAGCGCGGGCGGGTGAAGACGCGATTGTGGATCTTGCGCTGTTCCAGCCCGGTCTTGAAGGGCGGATCGTATATGTTCCAGGTCTCCACCACGATCACGCGTTCCTTGTCGGGCATCACGGGCAGGACGGAATGCCAGTTGGCGACCATCGCGTCCGTCAGCGGCTGCGGCCCGCCCCGGGTCTGCGACCAGTCAGTGAAGAACTTGTTGCTCGCCGCGTCGAACCACAGCGAACTGACCCGCAACGAGGTGCCGCCCGAAGGCGCCGTCAGATAGGCCAGCAGCGAATGGGTCCCGTTGAGATAGGCGTCGTCAATCGGCACGGTTTCACGAGAGATCGCATCGCCGATGGTATAGGCCGCCTTCTGGTTCACACTGTACTGATGAAACGTGTGAAAGATCGAGAACATGGCGAGGAAGGCCCAGAACATCACCGGCAGGATGATCATCGCCTCGATGGCGATGGTGCCGTCCTCACCCCTTGCAAAGCGGCGCAGGGCACGGGCCGCGCGGGCGGCAATGGGATAACGGTGCTGCATCAGTTCGGCTCCTGCACGAAGGCGGCGATGGAGGTCATGCGCGCCCGGCCCGACCCGTCCTTTTCCAGCTCGTAGCCCAGGCCGCTGCTGGGAAAGACGGGGCGGAATTTTACGCAGGCGCGCAGGATCATCATCTGGTGTTCCAGCCCCACGGTGAACCCGCGCACCGGCTCCACCGGCTTGGAGGTGTCGACACAGTCGGGCGTCGCGTCGAAGGCCGCGAAGTTGCGCGGATCGAGCGTCGCCATTTCCAGCCGCAGGGTCGTCTCGCAATCGTCGAGAAAGCCGGAATAGGTGCAGATCATCCGTTTCAGATCGTCATGCTTGAACGGAACGTTGGTGTTGAGCCGCACGTAGCGCACCGTCATGTCGAGCCCCCGGTCAAGGAACATGTGCCGGACGGAGTAGAGCCCCATTTCCACCGACATCAGGAAGGCGGTGAAGAGCAGCGGCACGAAGATCACGAATTCCAGCAGCAACACGCCGCCTTCCTCGTCCCGGCCGAACCGCCGGAGCCATCGGGGCATGATACGCGTCATAGGGTCAGCCTCAGCTGGTTGATCTGCCGGGCGATGGCGGAAAAGGCGTCCTTGATCTCAACCCCTTCGACGCGGAAGAAATGGCTGGGCGAAGAGGCGCAGCTGCGCATCACGTCGGCGCCCCGGTCATTGACCTCGAACCCGATGGACCAGATCACGATCCGGTTGGCCTTGGCCGCGTTGCAGATCGAGTCGAGCATCGCATCGGCCTGCCACGAGTAGTATTTGTAATAGCGCCACTTCGGATGGTCTTCGGACCGCACGTAGTTCCGCAGATACCAGTTCAGCGGGTACTTGCTCCAATGTTCATGGTGGCGCCTGTCGGTCTGGTAGTAGTTGTTGTTGATCCGCATGGTATGCACGTTCTGGCCGTCGGTCATCAGCACGACGGTTTTCAGCGTATCGCTGTCGCCATAGGCGGCGGGACGGTTGGCGAAGACCGGATCGCTCTGGCCCGCGCTGGCAAGCGTGGAGTTGATCGGGCGGAAGGACGGGTCCAGCATCGCCACGCCCCATTTCATACCGATATGGATGGAGGTGTTGGCACGCGGCTGGAACTGGTCGATCTGGCCTTTGAGCGCGGTGGCATTCTGCGAAAAGGCGGTGATCTTTTCGTAGGATCGCTTGGGGCAGCCGGGGTTGTCGATCGTGTCCTGCCGGTCGTCCCTGCCGTTCCAGTAATAGCCCGCATCGAAGTGCTGCATGTGCTCGTAGCTCTTCGTCGTGCTGATCGTGGTCTCGTCGAAGTCCGCCGTTTCGAAATCCACGCAGTAGGAATAGGCGTGTTTGTCGACGATGTTGAGCTGGTCGAAGATCGGCTGGCCCGCGTTCACCTGCGCCGTATAGGGCACCACGTTGATCGATATGAGATCCTCGTTGCCCTTCTTGATCACCGTGTCGATGAACACCCCGGCGGCGTCGCGCAGGTTGGCCATCTTGCCGTTGCTGCGCATGGAGCCGGAAATGTCGAGCACGAGCGAAATCTCGACCTTGTTGACCTTCTCCTCCGCCGCGGCGATGGCCGGAATGGTGAGCTTCGGCACTCCGAGGTCATCCATGAACTGGGTGTTCATGCTGGTCGTGGCATCCACGGTCACGGTCTTGTAGTTGAGGCCCTGATCGACGGTGACATTGGCCACATATCCGGCCATGCCGCTCTTGGCGAAATAATCATAGACCACATCTTTGGCGTCGCGGGTCTGGTCGAGGTCGGCAGCGGCCAGAACGGCGCGGTCCGATACCGCCTGTATCCGGGTGCGTTCCATTTCGTGGCGCATCAGATCGACGCCGATCCCCCCCACCATGAGCATCATCAGGATCATGAAACAGGCAAAAATCGTTACGGTGCCCTCCTCTGCCGCCGCGAAGCGGCGCAAGCGGGCCNCGCNCCNNTGGGGCGGGGCCGGTGGGGCGGACATTCTGTCTGCGATCAT
>NZ_LWEX01000153.1 GCF_001634885.1 Sulfitobacter sp. HI0040
CAGCCAAGGCCGACCGCTCAATCTGTTCGTGACCGCAGGACAGGTCAGCGATTACGTCGGTGCCCGAGCACTGGTGAGCCGTTTGCCCAGGGTGGACTGGCTGCTTGGCGATCGTGGCTATGACGCCGATTGGTTCCGAGAAGCGTTGAAAGACAAAGGGATACGGGCGTGTATCCCTGGCCGTAAACAGCGGAAGAAGCCAGTGAAGTACGACAAGCGTCGCTACAAGCGGCGCAACCGGATCGAAATCATGTTCGGCAGGCTGAAGGATTGGCGGCGTGTGGCAACCCGTTACGATAGATGCCCGAAAGTCTTCCTGTCAGCCATCGCCCTCGCCGCACTCGTTATTTACTGGTTGTGAGTCCTGACCCTAGTAGGTTGCCAGTAGAATTGAGGTCACGCCAAATTCCTTAATAAATTTAAGGGTATTTTGGCTCCGGCGGTAGGGATCCAAGAAACAGGCCGCAACCTCCCGAACGTAAACGAAAAAACGCGTTCGACCGCGGCATGACTCCGCGTGTGATTGTAGTTGTGTCACGACCGTGACATCTCCAGCAAGCCTTTTGTGACAGGCTGTCTTGCCGGCTCTCGGCTGCCTTCACGGGCCGCCGAGGATCGCCCGCGCCGCAGCATCACGCGGCGCGGGAAAAGATCAGACCTCTCTGCCGCGCAGCTCGGCGGCGATCCGTTCTGCTTCAAGCAGGTTCTGGATTGCGGCCAGCCGGGAAGCGAGATCGCGCAGACGGCTTCGAAGGCCGATGGCCGCCAGGCCGTAGGGATCGACCACCGTCTGTTCGCCCGGCGGGTTGATGTCCCAGGCTTCGTCGTGGACCTCGTAGACCTTGGTCGCTCCCAGGATCACGGGCTCGAGGCGAGCGGCCAGCTGTTTCACACCGACATGTTCGCCCTTTTTGAAGATGGTGAGCCCCTCGATTCGGTCCTTCAATTCCAGCACATCGGCCCGGAGGGCGCCTTCGAGCGCCGCAGTTTCCTCGACCCGGGAGATTGCATCCAGCACTGCGTTCGAGGCGTCGAGGGCCGCCTCGATCCGCGGGATGAGTTCATCGTCCAGCATGGGTTCCTCGTTCATGTGCGTCGCTCCTCTTGATCGCCATGGGACGGTTGACCGGGGGAGACCTCTTCGAAAGCCCGTCGGAGTTCGTCCGCCAGCAGGCAGATCTCCTCGACCTGCGGCGACGCCGGATCGAGTGACGCGAAGTAGGCAGCTTCGGGGCGGGACGGATCATGCACATGGGCCAGCGTGAGCAGGTCATGCAGGGCGGACACGTCGCGGCCTGCGCGACCGTGCAGCGAGTTTCCGGTGTAGAGCATCTCGAACAGACACTGAACCCGCTTGAGCCATGGCCGGCCGCCCAGCAGAAGGGCGGCGTTCTGCAGCGCCTCCGCGTTTTCCTCGACGAAGTGGTGAAGGCACGTGGGCCTTGTGGGAATATCGAACATCTCGTCTTCTCATTGAATGCCCTCAGCGGAATGCCTCGGGTGACAAGAGCCGGAGCTTCCATGGGCGCAAGAAGCCGTTCGACTGCCTACTGCAAGCTGGAGGAGTTCGAGTATCTGCCACGAGCTCCCAATCCTGCGGCGTTGGCAAAATAGACATTGGCCAATACTGCTGGATCCGAAGGGAGAAACTGAAATAAATTTGTAACCAACTGATCAGATGTCTCTACCGCCCTGCTGCGGGTTCATGAAGTTGACGAGGCAATTGCCCGATGGCCGGGCCTGAGGCAGAAATGACCAAAGCGAGGCGCCTGGCTGGTGCCCCGCAACAATCAGAATTGAGTAGGCATTGGTTCGATCGCCGTCCTCCAACGTCTCCTCGACGACCCGCGGCTTCTCAGTGACCGGCGAGCGACGCCGACGGCCACCATCGGTGATGATCTCTATCCCAGACATAAGCATGTGCTTAGGCATATGCCTAAGCTTCCAGGGCCATACCCAAGTGTCCTGTCGGAATGGTGGCCAGTTCACTCGCCGGATGAATACCGTGGCTGGTCCCTGCCTCGCGCTGATCTTCCCCGGCGTTGTTGGACAACTCAGCTGACAATCGCAGCGCCCCATTCCCCAGACACACCTATCCCCCTCGTGCACGGCAGTTGTGGAGACTCTCTCCACATGCGAAGACTGTTCCCAAAAGGCCACGAGCAGACAGATGAACCCAATTACACAACAAGAAATCAACAAGGCCGCTTGGGGCGCCTGTGACACATTCCGCGGCGTGGTCGATCCCTCGATCTACAAGGACTACGTCCTGACCATGCTGTTCCTGAAATACGTCTCGGACGTATGGAAGGACCACCGCACGCGCTACGAGGCGGAGCATCCGGACGCGCCTGAGCTGGTTGAAGCCATGATGCAGCAGGAGGCTTTCGTCCTTCCCGAGGGCGCCGCGTTCGATGCCTTGCACAAGCGCCGCTTCGAGGCTGGGAACGGTGAGCGTATCGACAAGGCGCTGCACGCCGTCGAAGAGGCCAACGGCTCCAAGCTCAAGGACGTCTTCCAGGACATCAGCTTCAACTCGAACAAGCTGGGCGACGAGGAGCAGAAGAACGACATCCTTCGCCACCTGCTTGAAGACTTTGCCAAGCCCGCGCTCGATCTGCGCCCGTCGCGTGTCGGCGCGCTCGACATCATCGGCGGGGCTTACGAATACCTGATCTCCCGCTTCGCCGCCTCGGCAGGCAAGAAGGCGGGCGAATTCTATACCCCAGCCGAGGTCTCGGAACTCATGGCCCGCATCGTCGATCCGCAGGAAGGCGACGACATCTGCGATCCGACCTGTGGCTCCGCCTCCCTCCTCATGAAATGCGGGCGTCTGGTGCGTGAACGCAGCGGCACGCGCCGCTACGCGCTGTTCGGGCAAGAGGCTATCGGCTCCACCTGGGCGCTGGCCAAGATGAACCTCTTCCTGCATGGCGAAGAGAACCACCAGGTCGAATGGGGCGACACGATCCGCAACCCCAAACTGCGCACCTCGGACGACATGCTGCGCCACTTCGATATCGTGGTCGCCAACCCGCCCTTCAGCCTTGAGAAATGGGGCATCGAAACCGCCGAGAACGACAGGTTCGCGCGGTTCCGCCGTGGCATTCCGCCCAAGACCAAGGGCGACTATGCCTTCATCCTGCACATGATCGAGACACTGAAACCTGGCAGCGGGCGCATGGCCGTCGTCGTGCCCCATGG
>NZ_LWEX01000154.1 GCF_001634885.1 Sulfitobacter sp. HI0040
GGTGCCGATGCCGGTTCCGGTGCAGGAGCCGTGGCGCCTACGGGCGGTTGGGCCGCAGGGGCCGCTTCGGGCGCCTCGATGGCGCGGGCACGGGGGGCATCGCCATGGGCGGCGCTGAGAACGATCTTGCCTTCGTGTTCGCGCGCCTCTACCCGGCGAGAGATTTCCTTTTGCGCGATACGGGCGAGCATCTCCGCATCGGGCTGCGGGGGTTCGGCCCCGAAATACCTGTCGTCCGATGCGAGATCGCGAAAATATTCCGCAATGGCCTTCATCGTGCCGAATGAATCGTCGAAGCCTTCCAATGTGCATGAGAAGGTGCCGTAGGAGACCGTCAGTATTTTATTATTACTCATCATCGGATGCTCGTCCTCTGCGGTTTTGCAGCTTATCGTTTACCACGATGTACTAGACCAAAGCGGCCCGAATCTGTGCCAAGCAGCGTATCATTTCAAGGCGACAATGTGATGGGTTTCGAAAACGGCACGAAAAGGACATGATCGCCTCCATTGTTCACGATACGGCACCGATAACGCTCATCGGCGGCGGGGACGCCTCCATTAGCGACGTCGAAGAGGCCACAGCGCTGGCCCCGCGAGTCGTGGCGGCGGACGGGGGCGCGGCGCTGGCGCTGGCCGCAGGCCGCGTGCCGGAGGCCGTGATCGGTGATTTCGACTCGCTCCCCGAAGACCTGCGCAGACGCCTGCCGGCGGACATCCTCCATCCCTTGCCGGGGCAGGACGATACGGATTTCGGCAAGGCCATGGCCCGGATCGACGCGCCGCTGGTGCTGGGCGTGGGTTTTGGTGGCGGAAGGGTCGATCACCAGCTTGCGGCCTATCATACGCTGGCCCGGATGCCGCATCGGCCCTGCGTGCTGATCGACCGGACAGAGATCGTCTGCCTCGCGCCGCCCCGGCTGCTGCTGCCCTGCACGCCGGGCGATATCGTCTCGCTCTTTCCCCTGACGCCGGTGACGGGGCGCAGCGCGGGGCTGCTCTGGCCGATCGAGGGTATCGAGTTTGCGCCGGATGTATTTGTCGGCACGTCGAACCGCGCGACGGGGCCGGTGGAGATCCAGATGGATGGACCGGGCATGTTGCTCATCGCACCGCGCCGCCTTCTCAAGCCGCTGGTGCGGCAGCTGGCGGCACCCGACCGCGCGCATTGGCCCGCTCCCGCATGACGACATAGAGGCCCGCGGCCATGGTGATCACGATGCCGAGCCCGGCGAGCCCATTTGGCCATTCGCCGAAGATCGCAAGGCCGAGGGCTGTCGCAAAGGGAATTTCGAGGTATTGCATCGGCGCCAGCGTGGCCGAGGGGGCATAGCGCAAGGACCATGTCATCAGCAGATGCGCCAGCGTGCCAAGCACCCCGATTCCAATGAGCAATCCCCATTGCGCGGCATCCGGCACCACGGGGGCAAGCAGGGGAGCCCCAAAGAACTGGCCCGCAACGACAAGTGGAAGCACGAGCATCACCGCCATGCCCCCGCTGACCGCCTGAAGCTCCACCGGGTCGATCCGTTTCGCGATCCGCCGCGTCACCAGCATGAAAACGCTGAAGTTCGCGGCCACCAGAACCGGCAGAAGCGCGGGCCAACCCACCTCTGCAAAGCTGGGCTGAATGACCAGAAGCGTCCCGATGAAGCCCGCAACGCAGGCCCAAAGGCGCCGGGGCCCGACCTCTTCCTTCAGGACATGTTTGCCCAGGAGCAGCATGAAGAAGGGCATCACGAAGGCGATGGCGACCGCATCCGCCAGCGCCAGATAGCGCAGGGCGGTGAACATCGCCCCGATGCCGAAAATGTGCAGCAAGGTACGCAAAAGGATCAGCCCAATCAGCCCCTGTCCGCCCCATGGGCGAGGGCGGGCGAAGGACACGATTGGCAGCAGGAGCACGGCCTGTACGGCGAACCGCAGAAGCACCACCTGTACCAAGGGGACAGACGCCCCGAGTATCTTTGCAACAGCGTCCCCCATGGGGGCGACAATGCAAAACCCCAGCATCAGCAGGATTCCGAGGAGGGGCCGGTCTTCCGTCATGAGGGGAGCGTAGTCTGGTACGAAGAGTTTCGCAATTTATCCTTGCTTTCGTTTGATAATTCCCGATCGGGAGGGGCGGCAGCAGCAGGGAAGTCCATAGCGGTTCAGGCCGCCGGGCGGCTGAGCCGGACCTTGTTTCGTCCGCCGGATTTCGCTGCGTAAAGCGCCTTGTCCGCCTTTTCCAGCAGGGCGCCCCCGTTTTCCGGGGCATCACCGCTGCCGGCTGTCTTGCTGGAACCGACCGCCATACCGATGCTGATGGTGACGCTGATGGGCTCCTCAATTCCCGGCACCCGGAACGGTGTGCCGCTGATGTCGTTGCACAGGCGCAGGGCGGCGGCGCTCGCCTCCTTGAGGGTGGAGCCGGGCATGACGATCATGAACTCCTCCCCCCCGATGCGGGCGACCATATCCATCGCGCGCAGGTTGCTGCGCAACCGGGTGGCGGTTTCGGCCAGCACGGCATCGCCCGCGGCGTGGCCATGCCGGTCGT
>NZ_LWEX01000155.1 GCF_001634885.1 Sulfitobacter sp. HI0040
CCGATGTGTCGGGCCCCACGGTGCTGCGCATGGTCCAGAAGCTGGGCTACCGGGGCTATCCCGATTTTCAGGCCGAACTGCGCGAGGAATTGCGCGCCATGGCCAAGAACCCGATCGCCAAACACGAAACATGGGCCGATGGGGTGCCATCGGGCCATGTGCTCAACCGTTTCACCGACGCGGTGATCGACAATATCCGCCATTCGCTTTCGCAGATCGAACCCGACGCCTTCGACGCCGCCTGCGCCCTGATCGCGGATACCAAACGAGCCGTGCATATCGTGGGCGGGCGCATCACCCATACGCTGGCCGAATACCTTTATCTGCAGATGCAGGTCATCCGCCCCCGGGTCACGCATATGCAATCGACCTCGAACACATGGCCGCACCATCTGCTGGACATGGCCCCGGGCGATATTCTCGTGATCTTCGACATGCGCCGCTACGAAAACAACACCGCCAAGCTGGCGGAAATGGCCCATGCGCGGGGGGCCAAGCTGATCCTGTTCACCGACCAATGGCGTTCACCCGTGCACCGCATCGCCGATATCAGCTTTTCGGCCCGGATCGTCGTGCCCTCGGCCTGGGATTCCGCCGCCATGCCCCTTTTGCTGGTCGAAACGATGATCTCGGCGGTGCAGGACATCCTGTGGAAAGACACGCGAAACCGCATGGAATCCCTCGAAGAGATGTTCGACCAGACGCGGCTCTTTCGCAAATTCACCTGACCGGCAGGGCGGCGCCACCCCTAATGCACCCCGGAACGAAGGCCGCAACCAGGTGTTGGCCCCCTGTAACCGTAATGAATTTTCGTAACGAGAAAGGGCCACACCATGCAAAGCCATACTGCCCGCGTACATGACATTGACATGCGATGGGAGGAAACCGGATCGGGCGATCCGGTCATCCTTGTCCACGGCATCCCCACCTGCCCCGCGCTCTGGCGCGATGTGGCACCCCTGATCGAAGGCCGCCGGGTCATCGCCTGGGAAATGCCCGGCTATGGCGCTTCCATTCCCGAAGGCCGCGACCGCGACATTTCGGTCGCCAAACAGGCCGATTACCTCGTCGACTTCTTGCAGGACCAAGGGATCGAACGTGCGATTCTTGCCGGGCATGATCTCGGCGGTGGTGTCGTGCAGATTGCCGCCGTCCGTCATCCCGGGCTGGTCTCCGGCCTCTTTCTGACGAATGCGATCTGCTACGATTCATGGCCGGTGCCGCTGGTAAAGGGCGTGGCCATGGCAGGCTCGATCCTTGAGCACGCGCCCGACGGATCCCTGCACAAGCTGATGGAGATCATGTTTTCCAAGGGGCACGAAACCGAGGCAGCCGCCAAGGCGGCGCTGGAAACCCACTGGCCCCATTACGACAAGCACGGCGGCGCCGAGGCTTTCGTGCGCCAGACCCAGTCGCTCGACAATGAAGACACAAAGGCCATCGCCGACGATCTGCCCCGCCTCGGCATCCCCGCCCGGCTGGCATGGGGGGCGGATGACGAATTCCAGAAGGTTGAGTACGGCGAAAGGCTCGCCTCCGACCTCAACGCGCCCCTGCGCCGGATCGAAGGGGGCAAACATTTCACCCCCGAAGATCACCCCCGCATCATCGCGGAGGAGATCAACACGCTGATCCGCACCGTGGACAGCAAGGTCCACGGATAGGCGCTGTCCCAAAGGCTCCGCCCCGACGGGCGGAGCCGCCCTGCCCTGACCCTCCGCCGCAAGCCTTCCTTTGCCGCGCCGGAAATCGGTTGGAACCGCCCCGCGTCACGCGTAGGATCATGCCGGAAACGGCCAGCAGCGGAGGCATCGGATGAGCGCGAGTGAGGGAGCAGGCGAAGGCGGCTTCATCCCGCGGGACCGGCGCTGGCAACCCGATGCGCTGACCCCTGCCTACAAGACTTCGGTATTGCGCAGCCCGAAAGCTCCCCTTCTGTCCTTCCCCACATCGATCAGCGAAGAAACCTCCCCGGTTTTCGGGCACGACATGCTCGGCCCGCTTGATGACGATCTGACCCTCAATTTCGCGCAGGACGGCCAAAGCGCCATCGGTCCGCGTATCGTCGTGCAGGGCCGTGTGCAGGACGAATACGGTCGCGGCATCGCCGGGGCGCTGCTGGAAATCTGGCAGGCCAACGCGGGCGGGCGGTATCGCCACGTGAAGGAAGGCTATATCGCACCGCTCGATCCGAATTTCGGCGGCTGCGGGCGGGTCATCACCGATGACGACGGGCGCTATACCTTCCGCACGATCCAGCCCGGCCCCTACCCCTGGCCCAACGGCCCGAATGACTGGCGGCCCGCGCATATCCACTTTTCGATCTTCGGCCATGCCTTCGCCCAGCGGCTCATCACCCAGATGTATTTCGAAGGCGATCCGCATATACCGCTCTGTCCCATCGTCGGCTCCCTCAACTCCCCGGCGGCCGTCGACGCGCTGACCGCCCGGCTGGACATGGCGCAGACCATCCCGATGGACGCCCGGGCCTACCGGTTCGACATCGTCCTGCGCGGGCGGCGGCAGTCGATCTTCGAAAACCGCCCCGAGGGGATGTAACCATGACGCGGCACATTTCACCGGACGAACGACTGCCCGAAACCCCCAGCCAGACGGCGGGGCCCTATGTCCACATCGGCTGCACGCCCGGGTTCACCGGCCTTTCGATGGCCTGGCCAGACGCAGGCGCGCAGATGAAAACCGGGCCTGTGAAGGGGCGGGAAATCACCATCACCGGGCGCATCTTCGATGGCATGGGCGCGCCACTGCGCGATGCGATGGTGGAGATCTGGCAGGCCGATGCCGATGGTCTCTTCGCCGCAGCGCATGAGGCGCGCGGAGAGGCCGACCGGAATTTCACCGGGTGGGGCCGCTGCGCCACGGATATGGAAACCGGGCATTTCCGCTTCGACACCGTGAAACCCGGCCCGGTGCCCTGGCCGGATGGCCGGCTGCAGGCACCGCATATCACTTTCTGGATCGTGGCCCGTGGCATCAACATCGGGCTGCACACGAGGCTCTATTTCGACGACGAACCGGAAGCGAACGCCGCCGATCCGATCCTGAACCGCATCGAGCACCGCGACCGGATTCCCACGCTGCTCGCCCGGGGTGACGGCGCCGGGGCCTATACCTTCGACATCCACCTGCAGGGTCCGCAGGAAACGATCTTCTTCGACATATGAGGCGCAAACCATGACCACCCCCTGTATCATCTGTGTGGCGATCACCGGTTCCGTTCCGACCAAGGCCGCGAACCCGGCGGTACCTATCAGCGTGTCGGAGCAGATCGAAAGCACGCAGGCCGCTTTCGAGGCGGGGGCCTCCATCGCCCATTGCCATGTCCGCAACGATGACGAGACACCGACGAGCGATCCCACCCGCTTTGCCGCGCTCAAGGAAGGGCTGGAAAAGCACTGCCCCGGCATGATCATCCAGCTTTCCACCGGGGGCCGGTCCGGCGCCGGGGCGGCGCGCGGCGGCATGTTGCCGCTGAGGCCGGACATGGCCTCGCTGTCCGTGGGGTCGAACAACTTCCCCACCCGGGTCTACGAAAACCCACCGGACCTCATCGACTGGCTGGCGGCGGAAATGGTCACCTACGACGTGAAGCCCGAGATCGAGGCATTCGACCTCAGCCATATCCTCATGGCCGCGAAAATGCATGAACGCGGCCAGATCCGGGATACGCCTTACGTACAGTTCGTCATGGGGGTGAAGAACGCCATGCCCGCCGACAAGGACGTGTTCGACTTCTATCTGCGCACCGTCCGGCGGCTCTTCGGCCCGGACGCGCCGTGGTGCGCCGCGGGCATCGGTGCCCAGCAGATCGTACTCAACGAATGGTCGATTGCCGCCGGGGGCCACGCCCGCACGGGTCTGGAAGACAACGTCCGGCTCGACCGGAACACGCTCGCCCCCTCCAACGCCGCGCTGGTCGAACGCACGGTTTCGATCTGCGAAAAGCACGAACGCCCCGTGGCGACATGGCAGCAGGCACGCGAGATACTGGGCCTGCGCCCCGCCACCTGAGCGGGTCAGTCCGACCCGAACAGGTCGCGGGTGAAGACGCGGTCGGTCACATCCGCCAAGTCGGGGCTGAGCCTGTTGGCGAGGATCACCTCGCTACACGCCTTGAAATCCGCCAGATCATGCGTCACGCGGGAGCCGAAGAACCGCGGCTCCGCCATCTCGGGCTCATAGACGATGACTTCGACGCCCTTGGCCTTGATCCGCTTCATCACCCCTTGGATGGAACTTTGGCGGAAGTTGTCGGAGCCTGCCTTCATCGCAAGCCGGTATACGCCCACTATCTTCGGTCGCAGGGCCAGAATCTGATCCGCGATGAAATCCTTGCGCGTGCGGTTCGCATCCACGATCGCGCGGATCATGTTCTGCGGCACCTCTGAATAATTCGCCAGCAACTGCTTGCTGTCCTTCGGCAGGCAATAGCCGCCATAGCCGAAGGACGGATTGTTGTAATGATCGCCGATCCGGGGATCGAGGCTGACGCCTTCGATGATCTGGCGGCTATCCATTCCATAGTTCATGGCATAGCTGTCCAGCTCGTTGAAATATGCAACGCGCATGGCAAGATAGGTATTGGCGAAAAGCTTGATCGCTTCGGCTTCTGAGGCATCGGTGTAAAGCACCGGAATGTCCGGCCGCAACGCCCCCTGTACCAAGAGTCCCGCAAAGACCTCCGCGCGTTCCGAACGCTCCCCCACGACGATGCGCGAAGGGTGCAGGTTGTCGTAAAGTGCGCGCCCCTCTCGCAGGAATTCCGGGCTGAACAGAATGCGATCCCCGCCCATCTGCGCCGAAAGGCGCGCGGTATAGCCCACCGGCACCGTGGACTTGATCACGATGGTCGCGTGATCGTTCACCGCCATCACGTCACGGACGACCGCCTCCACGGTCGAGGTGTCGAATGAATTCTCGACCGGGTCGTAATTCGTGGGTGTCGCCACGATCACGTAATCGGCGGCGGCATAGGCCGTGGCCGCATCCGTCGTCGCCGACAGCTGTAGATCATTGTCCCGCAAATAGGCCTCAAGCTCCGGATCAACGATCGGGCTTTCACGCGCCGTAAGTTTCGCGACCCTGTCCGCGCTGATATCCACCGCGATCACCGGGTTGTTCTGGGCCAGCAGCACCGCGTTGGACAGGCCGACATAGCCGATACCCGCAACCGCGATCGTCAATTCGTCAGCAGGCCCCCCGACGCGGGTCGTCTGTACAGCGTCGGGAGCGGCCTCATGTCCGGGCATAGATATCCTCATATCGCACGATGTCGTCTTCGCCGAGGTAACTACCCGTCTGCACTTCGATCAGCACCATGGGCAGCTTGCCGGGGTTTTCCATCCGGTGCACCGCGCCCAGCGGGATATAGACGGACTGGTTTTCGCTGATCAGGCGCACATTTTCATCGACCGTGACGCGCGCTGTCCCCTCAACCACAATCCAGTGTTCGGAACGGTGGTGATGGCTTTGCAGGCTGAGCGCGGCACCGGGGTTCACCACGATGCGCTTGACCTGAAACCGCCCCCCGATCACGAGGCTTTCGTACCAGCCCCAGGGCCGGTAATCCCGCGGCAACTGAACCGCCTGTGACGCGCCCCGGGCCTTCAGCGCCGCCACCGCTTCCTTGACCTTCTGCGCCTGAGCCTTGGGGGCCACCAGAACCGCATCGTTCATGGCCACGGCAATCATGCCCTCAAGCCCGATGCCTACCAGTTCCAGCCCCTCGCTTTCTGAGCGCAGCAGCGTATCGCTACAGTCAATCGCCGTAGCGCCTTCGGAACAGACGTTGCCCTGCGCGTCCGGGCCACTTTCCTGCCAGACGGCGTCCCAGCCCCCCAGATCGGACCAGCCCGCCTCAAAGGGCATCACCGCCAGATTGTCCGCTTTCTCCATGATCGCGTAATCGATGGAGATATCATCGGCCTGTGCCCATGGCGCGGCGGCAAGGCGGGTGAAGCCCAGATCGGTCGCCGCCTCCATCACCGCCCGCTCCACCGCCTCCAACAGCGCGGGCGCATATTTGCGGTAGGCGTCGATGATGGCGTCCGCGCGGAACAGGAAAATGCCCGCGTTCCACAGGAAACGTCCCGCCTCCAGCATCTCCGCCGCCCGCGCCGCATCCGGTTTTTCGACAAAGCGGGCCAGCCGCTGGGGCGCATTGGCCGAAGCATCCGCGCCCGCCTCGAGTTCGAGATAGCCGTAGCCGGTTTCCGGCCGGGTCGGTTTGATGCCAAAGGTCACCAAATCACCCGCCTGCGCCCGCTCTGCCGCGGCCTCCACCACGGCGCGGAAGGCCGCGGGATCAGGGATGACATGATCCGAAGGCGCCACCAGCATCAGCGCCTGCGGCTCCTTAAGAGCCAAATGCAGGGCCGCGGCCAGTACCGCCGGAGCGGTGTTGCGACCCTCAGGCTCGATCAGGATGCCGGCGGGCGAAAGTTCGACCGCGGCCAACTGCTCGGTCACGATGAAACGGAACGGATCGCCCGTAACCACCAGCGGCGCGGCATATCTCGCTCCCGCAAGGCGCTTTGCCGAGGCCTGGAACAGGCTTTCCTCACCCATCAGGCGGGCGAACTGCTTGGGATATGATTTACGCGACAGCGGCCAAAGGCGTGTGCCCGATCCGCCGCAAAGTAGGATGGGATGAATCATGGGAAATCTTTCGTTGGAATCCGTTTTGACGGGAAGCTTTGACGCCTCCCTAATGCAATGGGAACAGCGCTGACAGGGTTATCCGAGCCGATGCACGAATAACGTTCCCCCGACCCTGAACGTGGCAACAGTCAATTCCCAAGCTTCCGGTCGGCAGGAATCCGGTGATGAGGGCTTTCTTCGTCATATCGGGCCATTTCCGTCAGTTGTCGTGCAACGCTGCTAACATGCCGGCGCGCCGGGGCATAGGGAGGATGCATGGCCAAAAGCCTCCTCTCCGCGCATCGGGTGCTTGGCACCGGCGGTTTCCCGGCTAGGTTTCCATGCAACCGCGCGCTCCTGCGCCCAGACCCAAGGACCCGTTACCCATGCCCCAGCTTCGTCGCCCTTCCGTCGTGATCTTCGACGTGAACGAAACCCTGCTCGACCTCACGACGCTGAAGCCGCTTTTCGCGCGGCTTTTCGACGATGCGGAAGTGCTGCGGGAATTCTTTCCCGAACTCATCCTCTATTCCCAGACGCTCACGCTGTCGGGGCGCTATACCGCTTTCGGTGCGCTGGCGGGGGGCGTGTTGCGCATGGTGGGCCGCAATCACGGGGTCGATGTCGCGGA
>NZ_LWEX01000156.1 GCF_001634885.1 Sulfitobacter sp. HI0040
TCGGCGGGGGCGGGCGTATGCATCTGCATATGAGACGTTTCATCACACTCGCGGACGCGCGCGATCTGCCGTTCTGGCGCCGCCCGGTGGCGCTGCTGTTCCTGATGGCGCTGGCGATGCCGATTGCCTTCAACACGTGGTCCGCGCTGCTGAACAACTTCGTCATCGAGGCCGCGAACTTCGACGGCTCGGACATCGGGTTGCTGCATACGGTACGCGAGATCCCCGGCTTTTTCGCCGTGGGTGTCATCGCCATCATCCTCTTCATGCGCGAACAGGTGCTGGGGCTGGTCTCGCTGATCCTCTTGGGGGCGGCGACGGCGGTGACGGCGTGGTTCCCCTCCCTCGGCGGGATACTGACCGTGACGATGCTCAGCTCCATCGGGTTTCACTATTACGAGACTGTGAACCAGTCGCTGCAGTTGCAATGGCTGAAAATCGAGGATGCGCCGCGGATGATCGGCTGGCTGATGGCCGCGGGGTCGCTGGCGACGCTGGTGGCCTACCTCGCGATCATGGCGCTGTGGGAGACGCTCGATCTGAGCTACAACATTGTCTACCTCATCGGGGGTGGCGTGACCGTGGCAATCGCGCTTTTCGCGCTTGTCGCCTATCCGCAGTTCGAGGCGCCGCATCCACAGGTCAAGAAGATGGTGCTGCGGCGGCGATACTGGCTTTACTACGCGCTTCAGTTCATGTCGGGGGCGCGGCGGCAGATCTTCGTCGTCTTCGCGGGCTTCATGATGGTCGAACGCTTCGGCTTCGAGGTACATGAGATCACGCTGCTGTATCTGGTGAACCTTGTGGCGAACATGATCTTCGCGCCGCTGATGGGACGCGCGGTGGGGTATTTCGGCGAACGCCGGGCACTGGGGTTTGAATACATCGGGCTGGTGGCGGTCTTTCTTGCCTATGGCGGGGTCTATTACCTCGGTTGGGGGGTTGCGGTGGCGGCCACGCTCTATGTGCTCGATCATATGTTCTTTGCGCTGGCGCTGGCGCTGAAGACCTATTTCCAGAAGATCGCCGATCCGGGCGACATCGCGCCCACCGCCGCCGTGGCCTTTACCATCAACCATATCGCCGCCGTCTTCCTGCCGGTGCTGCTGGGTCTGCTCTGGCTCGTCTCGCCCGCGGCGGTCTTTCTGCTGGCGGCGGGGATGGCGGCGATTTCGCTGGGTCTGGCGCTGCTGATCCCGCGCCATCCGCGCCCGGGGCATGAAACGATCTTTGCCGGGGCGCTGCCTGCGCCCGCGGAATAGCGCATGGAGCCGGGCCGCTTCCTGTCGGGCTCCACCATGGGTCACGTGGTGCGGATGACGGCGACGGGGGCGACGGGGATCACCTTTGTCTTTCTGGTGGATGCCGCGAACCTTCTGTGGATATCGCAGCTTGGCGATGCACGGCTGGTGGCGGCCATCGGCTTTGCCTATGCGATCCAGTTCTTTTCCGTCTCCATCGGGGTGGGGCTGATGATCGCGTCAACCGCGCTGATATCGCGCAGCATCGGTTCGGGGCACCGGGCGCTGGGGCGCGAACAGGCGGGGGCGGCGCTCGTGTTTTCGGTGCTGCTGCTGGCCGGTGTGGCGGCCGCTGTCGTGACATGGCGTCAAGAACTGGTGGCATGGGCCGGGGCGGAGGGGGAAACCGCGCGGCTCGCGGCGCGCTATCTGGGCATCACCATCCCCTCCATCGTGATGATGGCGGTGGCGCTCGTCTGTTCGGGCACGTTGCGGGCGGAAGGCTACGGCGCCAAGGCCATGTATATCACCATGCTGTCGGGACTGGTTCTGCTGGTTCTCGATCCGATCACCATTCTGTGGCTGGGCTGGGGGCTGGACGGGGCGGCGATCAACCTCGTGCTGTTCCGGGTCAGCTTGATGGCGCTGGGGCTCTACTTTGCGGTACACCAAACTGGGCTCGTGGCGATGCCGAGTGGTGCGATCCTGCGCCGGGTGGCGCGGCCCTTTCTCTGGGTGGCTCTGCCGGCCATCGCCACGCAGATGTCGACGCCCGTGGGGAATTATCTGCTGACCGCGGTCATGGCGCAGCATGGCGATGACGCGGTGGCGGCATGGGCCGTGGTGGGGCGGCTGACGGTCGTGATCTTCGGCGGGATTTTCGCGCTCTCCGGGGCCATCGGCGGGATCTTCGGCCAGAACTACGGGGCCGGGCAGATGGACCGGGTGCGGGGCACCTACCGGGACGCGCTGATTTTCGTGCTGGGCTATACGTTGGTGGCCTGGGCCCTGCTGCTGGCGGTGACGCCGCAGGTGATCGCGCTGTTCGGGCTGAGCGGGGAGGGCGGCGCGGTGCTGCGCGCCTTTACCTTCGTGGGGGTGGGGGCCTTTGTCTTCGTGGGCGGGCTTTTCGTCAGCAACGCGGCCTTCAACAACCTCGGGCGGCCCGGGTGGTCCACATTGGTGAACTGGATCAAGGACGGCGCGTTGAGCTGGCCTGCGGCGGTGATGCTGGGGGCGCTCTTCGGCGCGCCGGGGGTCATCTACGGGAAGGCGCTGGCGGGGGCCGTCGCCGGGCTGGTGGCGGCGGTCTGGGGCTGGGTCTTCGTCCAGCGGCTGGGGGTCACGCTTGCCCCTGT